>NZ_JBIAZA010000048.1:0-60279 GCF_042898655.1 Streptosporangium sp. NPDC000396 | reverse complement strand
GCCGCCCTGCCCACCTTCCCGGAGGCGCCGCTGACCATGGCCCTCACCAAGGACGCCACCGCCCTGAACGGCCAGGTCGTCGACGAGCACTGAGACGCCGAAGGGACCGCCCCCAGGGACGGCCCCCGGCGATCGCCAGGGCACCAGCACGAGACGGCCCCCACTCGGGTCCGTGCGACCAAGTGCAAAGTAGCTCTGGGTGATCGCTTGCAAGTGTCGATATACCTTCGTCTGTCGACACTCCGCCGGGAAACTACGAGGTCGCAGGTGGTGAGCATCGAGAACTCGTGCCGAGAATCAACGTCGGTGAACGAGTCGGTGAGCGGATTCCGACAGGCATCGGCGCGTTGCCCCTGACCTGGAGATACGCCCCTACGTTGCGGCCTATGACACCGACCCGAGCGGAGGGCCGATGCGCGCGAACTCGGCAGGCGGTTGAGCAGTAGCTGCGGCGACGCCCCGTCGCAGGCTGGCTGACGGTCAGCCCACATTCGGGAGCCTCGCACGGAGTTTCGTTACATGGTGCCGCTGACGCGGCACTGGATGCGGGAGTTTCGTTACGCGCGGTAACGGGACCTCGTGGGCGTTGGGAGGCGATTGGACGACAGCACTTGAAATCCGGGGCGCAATCCCCGGCGGCCCGATCACGGCGGGAGGTCGCGCCAGCGTTCGGCCGACGTGGGAAGGGCGGGCGTTCATGGACGGTCAGTGACGCATGGCCTCGATGCGTGTCAAGACGCTGATGATATTGCCGGACCGCCCTGTTATGGCCGCCTTGAGTGATCTTGTCACGCTCCAACGCCGGGCGATTGGATCCAGAGGTGAACTTCCGCGGCGCGTCACAGCCGGTTTTCGGATGCGCCACCCCTATCGCCGCCTGTCCTGCCCGGCCCGGTCCTCGTGCCGCGGGCGGGCCATCGGCCCGCGCCGTCCTCCAAAAAGGAGTCGTGACCATGACCATGCTGACCTACACCGTCCTCACCGACCCGGCGCCCCTGGAGGCGTCAGCGGCCGGGCGGCCGTCCACGGGAACGGTGTACCTGCTCGTCACCAACACCGGGCAGCAGGCGGCGTACTGGTCCACGACCACGGTGACGGTGCCCATCGGCAACGGCACCGGCGACCTCACCCTCACCTCGAACTTCAACAAGATCAAGACCAAGGGCGAGTACGTCCCACGGCCGGGCACCCCGCCGGGCACCCGGCCATCGGTGAACGTCCAGCGGCAGGGCTCCAACGCCGTCCAGGCCACCGCCCCTGGCGGCCCAATACATTTCCGCCCCGGCGACTACATGGTGCTGACGCTGGAGAACGTCACCGTCGCCGCCAAACCCGGGCTGGCCGTGCTGACGGTGACCGAGAACGCCGGCAGAACCAAGCCCAAGCCCGGGAGCCTGCCCCCCAGCTCCATGGCGGCGGTGGCGCTGGTGAAGACCACGCCCAAGGAGCTCCCGACGCCGCGCGACTTCCGCCCGGACAAGGCCATGGTGGACGCCGGTGACAAGCTCACGCTGCACTGGGAGGAGATCGCCGGCTTCGGCTACGAGATCACCTACCCGGGCGCGCCGCAGCCCGTCCCCGTCTCCGGGGGCAGCTGGTCACCGCCCGCCCCAAAGCGGGCTACCACCTACATCCTCACCGCCACCGGCCCCAACAAGCAGCAGCACTTCCTCACCACGACCGTTCAGGTGCGCAATCCCGAACTCGAAACCCTCACCGCCACCACCGAGATCAAGACACCCCGGGTCCAGGGGACCGCGACCAACTGGGGCCTCACCATCACCGGCACAGGGGCGGAGATCTCCAACGGCTCCGGCGGGAAGGGGCCGTTGACGGCCGGCAGGGCCGTGTTCAACGGCGTGCTCACCGAGTATGTGGAGGGGCCCAATAGCGGCGAGGGAGTCATCACCTTCCCCCAGGGCGGGGTGAAGATCTGGCGCACAGGCGGCTCCGATGACCTGGGCACCCTGGAGGCCAGCGGCGTGCTCGCCGGGTGGGTAGAGGGGCCCAATAGCGGCGAGGGAGTCATCACCTTCCCCCAGGGCGGGGTGAAAGTCTGGGGCGCAGGCGGCTCCAGCGATCCGGGCATCCTGTACGCCGACGGCGTCGCCGCCACGTATGTGAAGGGGCTTAATCCCGGCGAGGGAGACATCACCTTCGCCCAGGGCGGGGTGAGAGTCTGGCGCAACCGCGATTCCAACGACGCGGGCACCCTGTACGCCGGCAAGGTCAACGGCGTGGCCTCAGGACGGAGCACCCCCAGCTATGGCTGGAGGCCCACCGGATGGAACTCCTTCGACATCGACGTCGATACCTCCGCAGCCGGGTTCACCAAAAGCCCCATTTACCTCGTCTCTTTCGAAGGTGGCGGCGGCATGCACCACGACCTCAGAATCAGTGGCGTCTACAACGTCACCGCCACCAGCTTCAGCGTTTACCTCATATGTCGCGACGACATGCCCCTGACGCTCGCCGAGGCCGAGCGGAACGGCTGGCATATCAACTGGGTCGGCTACGAAACTCCCTGACTTCACCACCGCTCAAGGAAGCAACCCCTGCACACGACATGGCCCCGGAGGATGCTCCGGGCCCATGTCGTCGTGGAGGCGATGCAGGTAAGACGTGTTGATCACCAGTGCCCCGGCAAGCGCGTCGCGTCTGTCCCGGTCCAGCGGCTCGTGCGCCCCCTCACCGGACCCAGGAGAGGAGAACCACCCCGGCCGCGACCGACGGTGATCGTGGACAGATGACGCCGTCGGCCAAAAATTGCACCGGCGGCGAGGCCTTTCGGGGTTGAGGAACAGCGGAACAGCCGGTGGCGGTAAGCCGCGCCGTCGCAGGTCGCGAAAGGCCTGTGCAGAGCGACGGCGGGCAGGAGTGAGCGTCAGTGCCTCGCCTGATCGACGTGGCGCGGCCGGGTGAGGGGGTGCTCGCGGCCCTGGCGCATGCCGACGACCCGCATCCGGTGAGTGCGCGACCGAAGGCGCTGTCGGGCGCCTGGGATCAGGCGATGGTGAGCGGCCCGTCGCCCAGGTACGCCGCCAGCGGGCCGGTCATCCCCTGCCGGGCCGGCGGATGCAGGTCCAGCCCGTTGGCGCAGGTGGCGAGGTGGCCGACCTCCTCGGAGGCCAGGGAGTCGAGGCCGCCGAGCAACTCGACCGCGCGCGGGACCACCCGGGAGAGGGTGTCCTGCACGCAGTACCGGACGTACAGCGAGTCGGCGAGCGTCGACTCATCCGGGCCGCCGTCGTCGATCCGGCGGGCGACGCCCTCCGCGGCCGACATCGCGCCCTCGGCCTCCACCAGCAGCCCGACCCGCTCGGACTCGGGCACCCGGGTGTCGAGCAGCACCCGCTCGACCAGTGCGCTGGCGGCCCCGAGGTAGCTGCCCGTCATCAGCAGCTGGAACCAGGCGAAGCCCGCGGTCAGCATGACCTCCGGCCGCGCGTCGGGAGCCGAGGCCTGCACCAGCAGGTCCGGCGGCACCAGGGCGTCGTCGAGGGTGACCTGCTCGCTGTCCGCCCCCGCCCCGCCGACGCTCACACCGTCGATTCCCGCGGACACCAGCGCCACCACCGGTACCTCCTCGCCGCCGTCGTCGTCCCAGTTGGGGACCATGACACTGACGGCGAGCACGTCCATCGACCGGGCCAGACTGCACGGGCGCGTCCTCCCGCTGATCAGTATCCCGTCGGGCGACACCGTGGCGGTCATCGAGGGGGACAGGATGCCGGCGCCGGGACGCTCCTCGGCGAAGCCGAACGCCACGAGCAGGTTGCTGGCGGCCACTCCCGCGACAAGCATCGACTCCTGGCCATTGTCGGTGGTGGTCAGACCGACCAGGGTGGCCATCGAGAAGTGGTGCATGGTGGTGGCCGCGGCCAGCGACGGTGTCCTGCTGCCCAGTGCGCGCTGCACCCGCAGGGCGTCCAGGGCGGTGGCTCCCCGCCCCTGCTGGTCGCTCGGCGCCAGCAGCCCGGGGCCGCCGCTGTCGCGGAAGAGCTGGATGCCGGGGCTGTCTGGGCCCTCCAGCTCCATGAGGGGTGTCGCCCGCAGGCTCTCGTCCAGCCCCGGCAGCAGCTTCGCCACAGTGGCGCGTTCCCGCTCCAGAAAACGCATGTCCTCTCCCACTTTTCCCGGGACGACCACCCGGTCGGCGGCCCAGGCCGGCTTCCAGCGCCCGGGTGGCGCGCGGCAGCTGCCACACCGCCCCGGGGCCGGGCCGGCCCTGGAAGGCACGGTACCCGGGCAGCACCGCGTGCGGCGCCCGGTTCTGCTTGTCGTCGAGTCGCGTCGCGGCCGGATGGATCCGCTCGCCGTGGTCGGCGCCCTCCTCCCAAACATGGCCCAACCCCAAGTGAGCTGATCAGTGCAGGTCACCGAGGTTCCAGGAAGACCGTGTTCTCGGAAGCGGAGACGCTACCGACTTTCGAGAACACACGTGATTCCGGCTTGAAACCCCAGCTCAGCATTCCGAGAACAGGACCTCACTGAACAGGACCTCACTGCTCCATGGCGGCTGAGGTCACGTTCGGGAGGAGGAAGCCGTACAGGATCATTGATCGATCTCCTGCGGCTCCCCTCCCCTTGGACCTTGCCGCGCGAGGGAAGCCCTAGTAGCCGGCCACCCTCGGCCAGCGCAGCTCAACGCCGTCCCGGGTGAGCCCGTCCTGGAAGTCGGCGAGCAGCTCTTCCTTCTCCCGTACGGCATGCGGCGGGATCTCGCGCTCCAGGCAGAACGCCGCCAGCGCGCCGGCGACCTCGCCCGCGTTCCACTCGACCGGGTGCAGCCGGTAGGCGCCGTTGGTGATGTGGGTGGTGCCGATGTTCTTGGCGGCGGGCAGAAGGTTGGTCATGCGCTGCGGGATCAGCGCGCCGAGCGGGATCTGGAACGGCGAGCAGCCCACGTCGATGTAGTTGTCGCCTCCCGTGGAGGGGTGCAGGTCGATGCGGTACATGCCGATGCCGACCGCGTCGTCGTAGTCGACGGCGCCCTTGTCGCCGCGTATGGCCAGCGACAGGTCCTGCTCGACCACGGTGTACAGGGCGCGGATCCGCCGCGATTCCCGGATGTAGGCGGCCTGGGCCAGCCCGTCGGCCGAGCCGGTCACGTCGCCGCGCAGCCGCAGGCCGGGGAATCCGGTTCCGCCGTCGGGGCGGGGCGCCTCGGTCTGCATCCAGTACAGGACCGAACGGGACAGCTCGCGCGCCGCCTCCAGGTGCCGGTCCGCGTCCGGCACGTCGAAGACCGGCCCCTCCATGTAGTCGATCATCGGCCAGTTGACCAGCGTGATGTCGCTGGCGTAGGCGCCGGTGACGAAGTTGCGGCGTGCGGCGATCCGGCGGAAGGTCCACAGGTTGAGGTCCCCCTCGCTGTGCCGCTGGTCCGCGTCCATCAGCAGGGGGTCGTCGCCGGGATTGGGAGTGAAGGAACGTTCCATGATCTCCAGCGTCTGGGGTTTCGGGCACCGCCAGGACAGCAGCCGGTCCCCCCAGAAAGGAGGCTGGTACTTCCGCCAGAAGTCGTAGGAGGCGGGCCTTTCGATCGTGTGGTCCCCGTCGACGTGGTCGATCGCGAAGCACACCGAGACGGCCTGCATGTTCAGCGGCTGCGCCTGCGCGGGGGCGCTCGGCTCGCCGGTCTCGGCCTGCGACTCGAACCCCGTGACGTACTCGGTCCCGGTCAGCGGCAGCAGCTCGCCGGTCTCGGTGGCGTCCAGGACGTACGGCGCGCACACGGTGATCCGGCCGCCTCCGTTCCGGTGCTCAAGCTCCACGGCGGTCACCGTGTCACCGTCGACCTGGGCGCCCACCGGGCGGTAGGGCTGCAGGACCCGCAGCCGCCCCGAGCCCCGGTAGGGCGCCAGCATCGCCTCGATCACCGCGACCGCGACCCTCGGCTCGTGGCAGAGCCGGCTCACGTGACCCGCGCCCGGATTGAGGTGCCGCCAGGCCCGGGACCGTTCGGTCAGGGGGTAGTGCTCCCGGTAGTAGCGCCGGATGCCGTCGCGCAGCGCCCGATAGCTCGCGGTGACGCCGAACCGCTCCACCCAGGGGTGCTCGTCCGGCGGCACGGCCTGGCTGGTCAGCTGGCCGCCCAGCCAGTCGTGTTCCTCGGTCAGGATCACCGTACGGCCGGCGCGCAGCAGGGCCAGCGCGGCGGCGACGCCGCCCAGCCCGCCGCCGACGACGACCGCGTCCGCAGATGTCTCAACCACGTGGGGAATCTCTCCTGTCATTTCGGTTCAGCCCCTGGCCGGAGCCAGCGTGGCGCCGTCGACCAGTTCGCAGGGCAGCAGTTCCTGTGGGGTCCCGCCGCTCTCCAGCACCCCGGTCAGCAGCTCGACGGCCCTGCGGCCCATCTCGCGCCGGGGGATGCGGAATCCCGTGAAGTCGAGGTGGGCGGGGTGCGCGGGGATGCCGAGCGCGAGGATCGACAGGTCGCCGGGAATCACGAGGCCCCGTTCCCGGGCCGCGTGCGCGATCGCGACGCTGTCGGCCGACTCCTCGACGAAGGCCGCCGTCGTTCCGGCTTCCGCCAGGCCGGCGAGAAGGTCGTCCGGAGTCCGGCCGGCCACCGGCACGTGAATCCCGTCGACGCCCAGGGCGGCCGCCGCCTCGCGGAACCCGCGCAGACGATCGGCCCGGGACTCGGCGCCCTCCCCGAGACCGACGTAGGCCAGCCGCCGGTGGCCGAGCCCCACGGCGCGCTCGACGAGCTCCCGCACGGCCGGGGGGTAGTCGGCGCCCACGTACGGCACCGGCGCACCCGCGTCGTCACGGCGGCCGATGCACACGAACGCGACCCCCTCGGACAGCAGCCGGGCCAGGTCGTCGCGGTCGACGGTGCGGCCCAGGAGCACGCATCCGTCGGCCAGCCGTACCCGGTTCTCCGCGTTGAAGATCCGCCGCGCGCCCGTCGCCCTGGCGCCGGTGAACAGCAGCAGGTCGCAGCCCACCTCCTGCGCGCACTCCTCGATGCCGAGCAGGAACGGGTGGTAGAAGTCGGCGCTGGTGGTCGGGAAGACCACCTCGTAGCTGAACACGCCCAGGATGCGGTTGCGGCGCTCGGCGAGCCGTCGCGCGACGGGGTCGGCGACGTATCCGGTCTCCCTGATCACCCGCAGCACGCGCTCGCGCGTCTCCTGGGAGATCCGCACGTCGGCGTCCGTCCGGTTGTTGAGAACCAGCGACACCGTCGTCTGGCTCACCCCGGCCATCCGGGCGACGTCCTGTTGTGTGAGGCGTCGACGGGCAGCGGTCACGTTCCGTGGCACCTCATCGATTGGTAATGCGCATTAGCAGGGAAACTGCTTCTACTTTGGGAGCAAGCAACCGCGCCGTCAAGCCGTCGCAAAGAATCAGAAACGGAAGTTTCTCCTGAGGTAATTCGCATTATCAACTTCCGGCGGGGAACTCCTCAGAGTGATCTGCCGGGTGTCACCGAGAGCCGCCGGGTTCGGCGGCATCGCGCACCCGGACTCCGGGGTGGTTGGCCCGGATGTTCCTCGCCGCGAGGCTGACCGTTCGATCGATCCGGCGCCGCCTGGTGTCCGGCCTTTTCGCCGCCGCCACCCACTCCAGGATCAGCCGTTTCGAGGATGGCGGAAAATTCTGGAAGTTCTCGCGGGCGGCCTCGTCCCGGTCGAGCGACTCCCGCAGATCATCGGGTACGGCCGAGCTCTCCGCGTCGGACAGGACCTGCCAGGTTCCCTTGGCCCTGGCCAGCTCGATCAAGACCTGACCGTGCTCGGTCATCAGGCCCAGCCCGATCATTTTCTCGGCGCGCCGCCGGTTCACCCGGCTCCATGTGCTGCGCGGGTTGCGCGGGGTGAACCGGAGGCAAGAGCTGTCCGCGTCGCGTTTGCGGGCCTGGCTGTCGATCCACCCGTAGCACAGCGCGTGCTCGATCGCCTCGTGATACCGCATGCTCGGCGTGCCGCTGTCCTTGTGGTGGATGACCAGCCACACTTCCTTCCCAGACCGGCAGTTCCGCGCCAGCCACGCGCGCCACTCGGCGGGGGTGCTCGCGAAAAGGGTGTTCACGTCACGCCCCCGCCTTCGACCCGAGAACCTCCAGGTAGTGCTGGTTGTACATGATGCCCAGCACGTTGCCGAACGGGTCGGTCACCGAGGCGGCGACGAAACCGGGACCATACTCGGTGAGCGGCGTGTACGGCGTGGCCCCCATGGAAAGCAGCCGGTCCAGGGTGGCCCGCACGTCGTCGACGTGCCAGTGGACGACCGCGCCTCCAGGGGCGTCGGACGCGCCCGGCGGGGCGTAACGCCGATCGATGAGGCCGAGTTCGGCCTGGTAGTCGCCGATCCTGAACTCGTAGTAGGCGACCGTCCGCCCGTCGACCGACCGCTCGAAATACGGCTCGGCGCCCAGCAGTTCGACGTACCACTTCTTGGCCGCCTCCAGGTCGTCGGCGGAGAAGTTGACGGTGGCCAGTCCTCGCAGCATCGGTGATTCCTTCCTTCGGTCGGTGACAATGACCATCCTCCAACCCAAAGTGCTCACCAATTGAGCACTTTTTTGGAGAAACTGGGGACATGCGCGCCGACCGTCTTGTTGCCGTCCTCCTGCTCATGCAGACCCGTGGCCGGGTGACCGCCGCCGAGCTGGCCGCCGAGCTTGAGGTGTCCGTCGCCACCGCCCGCCGCGACCTGGAGGCGCTGTCCGCGGCGGGCGTCCCGGTGTACCCGCAGCCCGGGCGCGGCGGCGGCTGGTCGCTCGTCGGTGGCGCCCGCACCGACCTCAGCGGCCTGTCGGCGACCGAGGCGCAGGCGCTGTTCCTGCTCGTCGGACCGGCCGCGGCCGTCTCGGGTGAGGCCAGGGCGGCGCTGCGCAAACTCATGCGGGCGCTGCCGCAGACCTTCCGCGCCGACGCCGAGGCCGCCGCCGGCGCCACGATGATCGACCCCACCCGATGGGGCGAGCGTGATCGCCACCGGCCCGAGACGGTCGACCTGCTGCAGGCCGCCGTGATCCGCCGGCGGAAGGTCCGCCTGACCTACACCAGCGGCGCCCGGGAACGGACCGAGCGGCTGGTCGACCCGTGGGGCCTGGTCGACAAGGACGACATCTGGTACCTGATCGCCGGAACCGAACGAGGGCGGCGGACCTTCCGGGTCGACCGGATCATCGAGGCCGAGACGACCGGCCAGCCCGCCGATCGCCCGCACGATTTCACGCTCGCCACCGCATGGCAGCAGGTCGTCGGCGAGGTGGAGCAGCGGCGTTCACACACCTGGGCGACCGTGCTCATCGAGGCCAGGTTCGTTCCAGTGCTGCAGAACCAGTTCGGACGGCACTGCCACACCGACGGCGAGGACGACCGCGGACGTGCCCGGGTCCGGCTCGCCGCGCCGACCCCGTTGGACATCGCCCGGCACCTCGCCGGCTGGGGCGCGATGGTCGAGGTGGTCGAACCGCGATCCGTCCAGGCCGAGCTGGCGCGGATCGGCGCCGAGCTCGTCGGCCGCTACGCCGACGGGCACTGACGTGGAGCTCAGCGGTGAGGTGGAGACGCCGCGGTGTGCGGCCCCTCATTCGGGTGCGGTGTGCAGCCCGGCGGCCCGGGCGCGGAGGACGACCTCCAGCTCGAACCGGTCGCCGGGGGTGCTGAGCTGGTCGGCGAAGAGTTCGGTGGCCTGGCGCAGCCGGTAGCGGACGGTCTGGGGATGGATGTGCAACCTGGCCGCCACCTCGGTGGCGTTGCCGCTCTGGAGCCAGGCCAGAAGCGTCTCGGCCAGCCGGTCGCGCTGGGCGGGGCGCAGACCGCGGAGCGGGGCCAGCCGGGTCCGCCCCATGATCTGGATCAGCGCCTCGTCCTGGAAGATCATCAACGTGGCGAGATGGTTGGCCACCCTGATGCTCCGGCTGCCGTCGAGCACGCCACGGCAGGCGAGGGCCAGGGCGTCCCGGGCGAGCCTGAGTGACACCGCCGCCCCGCCCAGGCCGACCGCGGGGCCGATCGCCACGATCCAGTCGGTGGCCAGCGCGTCGAGCAGGCCGCGCCGTCCCGGGCCGTCGGGGTCGGGAACGACCAGGCAGGGGTCGGGGCGGCCGAGGTCAACGAGCACATCGGGGGGCAGGCTCGGCCTGAGCAGTTCGTCCTGGACACGGGAGGCGAGGGCGACGCAGGCGACGGTGCGCGGCACGGTCCAGCGCACCGACCTCGCGAGATCGGCCACGGCGCGGGGGTCGGCGGGCGGATCGGCGACGAGCAGGTCGAGCAGTCTCCGGCGGCGCAGTTCGAGCTCGCCCGCCACCCTCGCCTGAGCCTCGGCGTAGCCCTCGGCCGCCGCGGCGGCGATCTCGTCGAGGTAGACGAGGATCGCCTCTCCGATCTCGCACATGCGCTGCCTGGACAGGTCCAGCCGTTCCGACTCCTCGGCCAGCCTGCGCCATGCCACCCGGGCGCAGATCCGCAACGCGGACTGGAGGGAGTCGAGCGCCCGTCCCTCGGCGGCCTCGCCGCCGCCCACGGCGCGATAGACCTCCAGCAGCCTGGAGCGACTGGCCCCCCTGTCCCCGGCCCGGTTCACGAAGCCCGTGAGCGCCTCCTCGACGGCGTGCCTGACGATACGGGCGTAGGCGTCGCTCTGCCGGGAGTATTCGGGCACACTCGCCTGGATCTCACCGATCATCTCCTCTGCCATGTCACGCAGGTAGGGGCGGAGGGCGTCGGCGAACTCACGAGGGATGTCGGCCAGCGGCTGTTCGACGGCACGGGCAAGGCTCACGTGGGATCCTCCTGCCCTCGGACGCTACTCCGATCCCTTCGATCCTTCTCCTATCCGAAGCGCGCACTTTCCTCTGTGACTCCGCTCACACAGATGACAACAAACAAGTGAGGCGGGAACGGCCACGATCGCCGTTCCCGCCTGGCTCACCGCTTAACGCGGGATTGTTCATGCCGCTTGGAGGCGCCTAGAAATAACCGGTGCCCGCGATGGTCGCCGGGGTGTCGCCGAGGTTCTTCACGCTGAAGCGGAAGCAGGACGGGGACGATGCGGGCGTGGCCCCGCTGAGGACCACGTGAGGCATGTGGTCGTCGGCGGCGATCGCCACCTTGCCGAGGCGCTTGCCCTTGCAGGTGTCGACCTTGACCACCGTCGGCACGCTGTTGTTCCTGAGCGTGACCAGGATGTCGCCCCGGTAGGCGGGCGTGGGGACGAGCTCGGGGGTGAACGTCACCTCGGCACCGGGCTCGACCGTCATCTTCAGCTTGACGGAGTCGGCGTGGGCGGGGGCGCCGGTCGCGATCACGACTCCGGCTGCCATCAGGGCGAACATCGAAGACAGGGCGCGCATCAAGCGTCACTCTCCTTTGCGTCTCTGGGGATCAGACGGAGAGAGACACTACGGAGGGTGACGTATTGAAATGACTACGTAGTCGACAGCACCAGGTAAAGCATCCTCACGGCATGGCCGCATGGGGACACCGGGCACGCCGGACGAAACCGGCGCACCCGCGCGGATCCGCCCCCTCGGTCACGCCCGCGCCCCGCCCCCGGGTCGCGGCCGCCTAGCGGTCGAGCAGCTTGCGGGCCTCGGCGACCAGGTCGAGGCCGAAGCTGAGCTTCAGGCCGAAGTAGACGATGGCGGTGGCCGCCGCGGCGGCGACGAGGACAACCAGGATCTTGACGGTCCAGCCCTGGCGGCCGAGCCAGGCCGTCCAGGCCGAGAGGGTCCGCTTGCCGAACTCCAGCAGTCGATGGGCCCAGTGGAACTCGGTGGCCAGCACGGCGAGGCCGGCGAAGACGACCAGCCAGCCGGGGCCGGGGAAGGGGACCATGATGAGGCCGCCGACGACCAGCACGGCGCCGATGACGCCGATGACGATCTTCAAGGTGAGGCGGCCGGTGCGAGTGGACCTGACGCCGTCGAGCCAGCCGTGAATGCCGGACCGCCGGGCGGCCTCCTCCTTCAGCGCGTCGGCGTCACCGGTCTCGGAGAGCCGCCCGGACTCGTCGCGAGACTTCCGCACCTCGTCTGAGATAGCCACGTACTCCCCCGGGCAGTTGGTTTCGTTCCAGAATAGGCCTGTTCACTCCACGGCAGCTCATCCTGGAGGATGAGCCACGCACCCGACCGTAGGCGCACGGCAAGCCAGGCGGCTCGACTATGGCTCGCGCCCGCAAAGCACAGGCCAACCCTCTCTCAGCCCGGGTCGTGGATCACCGGCCTTGACATGCGCACGCGAACGCCCGGAGGGCCCCACGCCCCAGGTCCGGATCGTCAATAAGTTGAAAGAACAACTAATTCATCAAGGTAAAACCATCAAGATCTGGGTGATTTTCACACCAAATATGGGTTAATGTCCGTTCATGTTCGAGGCTCCCCTTGTCAGAACCGTCATCGGCTCCTGCCCCCCGTCCACGATCAGCGGGGCGGTCCTCCCCCGCGAACATCTGCGCAGCGACCTGCGCTGGGCGGCCGGCATCGACTCCGACCCGCATCACTGGCTGGACGAGGAGGATGCGGTCACCGGGGAACTGCGCGAGCTGCGCCGGTCCGACGCGCTCAGCCTGGTCGTCGAGCTGAGCTGCATCGGCATGGGCCGCGACGCCTCGGCGCTGGCCAGGATCGCGGCCGGCAGCCGGGTGGCCGTGGTGGCGGGGACCGGGTTCTTCGCCGGCCCGTTCGCGCCCTCCTGGGTGACCGGCGCCGACGTGAACGCCCTCACCGTGCACCTGCTGTCGGAGATCGACGGCGGGCTGGACGACACCGCCGTCCGTCCCGGCGTGATCGGCGAGATCGGCATCTGGGACGAGGAGCCGACCCCCGCCGAGGAGCGTTGCGCGATCGCCGCGGCCAGGGCGTCCCTGCTCTCAGGCCTACCCGTCGCCACCCATCACCGTGGCGGTCTGGCCCTGCTGGAGATCCTGCTCGGCGAGGGCCTGCCCGCCCACCGGGTCAGCGTCGCCGACGCCGGAACCGACTGCGCGGTCCCGCGCAAGATCGCCGAGGCCGGCGGCTACGTCTGCCTCACCTCCCTGGGCCACGACCGGCTCCGGCACGCGCTGGACCTCATCGAGGCCGGGCACGCCGACCGGCTGCTGCTCAGCAGCGGCCTGTCCAAGGTCTCCGAGATCGAGCGGTACGGCGGCGCGGGCTACAGCCACCTGTTCCGCACCTTCCTGCCCCGGATGCGTGAGGCCGGGGTCTCCGAGGAGACCATTCGCCTGATCACCCACGACAACCCTCTCCGCTGGCTGACCTGCGCGGAATAGAGAGGTGGGCGACCCCGGACGGGGCGTTCATCGCGCGCCCTCGCACGGGAGCTCGCAGTTGCTCACGGGGATGTCGCGCACGGGGACCATCAGGCGCGAGCCGGGTCCTCTGGCCGCCGCCACGTCGTCGGGGTTGGCCAGCGCGCAGCGGTCCAGGGACAGGCAACCACAGCCGATGCACTCGGTCAGGCCGTCACGGAGCCGCTGAAGCTGCTTGATCCGGTCGTCCAGCTCACCCCGCCACGCCGAGGAGAGCCTCGCCCAGTCCTCTCGCGTGGGAGTGCGCTCGTCGGGCAGCGCGGACAGCGCGGCCTGGATCGTCTTGAGCGGGATCCCCACCCGCTGCGCGACCCGGATGAAGGCGATCCTGCGCAGCGTGTCACGCGTGAAGCGGCGCTGGTTCCCGGCGGTGCGGCGGCTGCGGATCAGGCCCTTGGCCTCGTAGAAGTGCACGGCCGAAACGGCGACCCCGCTGCGTGTGGCAAGCTGGCCGACGGTGATCTCAGGGTTGTTGGACACGTCTCACCTTAGCTTGACCTCAACCTTGGTTGAGGTCGCATGCTGGAATCATGACGTTCACACAGGCAGAACTCGACTACCTCGCAGGTCAGACGCTGGGCCGACTGGCCACGGTGAGCCCCGGGGGTGTGCTGCAGAACAGTCCGACCACCTTCCACCACAACCCCGCCACCGGCACGATCGACATCTACGGCCGGGCCATGGGCGCGACCAGGAAGTTCCGCAACGTCCAGGCGAACGGCCAGGTGGCATTCGTGGTGGACGACGTCGCCTCCGTCAATCCCTGGTCGGTCCGGGGGGTGGAGATACGCGGCGTGGCCGAGGCCATCGAGGATCACGACCCGCCCATGCCGTACTACAGCCGGGAGGTCATCCGCATCCACCCCAAGCGGATCATCTCCTGGGGAGTCGATCCGTCCCAGGAGGGCATGAAGGGCCGGGACGTCTGACCCGCGCCCTGAACACGGGCCTGCCGTCGAGTGCCGCGTGACGGTGCGCCGTCGTGCGGGAAGGGCACCCGAAGGCACCCGTCAGGGGTGAAAGGCCGGGGTTATGATCCATCGGTGGATGTGACGGCTCTCACACCGGATGAGGCCCGGCGCCGCTTTCGCGAGGGGCTGCGAACGCCCACCGCCGGGTGGTGCCGAGGCTGGACCCAGGCCAACCTGCTCGCCGTACCCCGCGAGCTCGCCTACGACCTGCTGCTCTTCGCCCAGCGCAACTCCGTCGCCTGCCCCGTCCTGGACGTCGGCGATCCCGGCGCGGTCAGCACCGAGCTGTTCGGCGGGGATCTCCGCACCGACCTGCCCGCCTACCGGGTCTATGAGAACGGCACGGCCGTGGCCGACGCCGACGACGTCCGCGACCTCTGGCGGGACGATCTCGTGCCCTTCCTGCTGGGTTGCAGTTTCACCTTCGAGGACGCGCTGCTGAGGGCGGGGGTCCCGGTGCGGCACATCGAGGCCGGGACCAACGTGCCCATGTATCTCACCTCGCTGCCCTGCCGCCCCGCGGGCTCGCTGAGCGGCCCGATGGTGGTCTCCATGCGCCCGATCCCGGCGGCCCTGGTGCCGGCCGCGGTCCGGGTGACCGCGCGATACCCGGCCGTGCACGGTGCGCCGATCCACGTCGGCGATCCAGGGGAGATCGGAATCGCCGACCTCGCCGCGCCCGACTTCGGAGATCCGGTCGAGGTCGGCGCCGGGGAGATCCCCGTCTTCTGGGCCTGCGGGGTGACACCGCAGGCGGCGGTCATGGCGAGCGGCGTGTCCTTCGCGATCGGCCACCTGCCCGGCCACATGGCGATCACCGACGCCAGGGACGACCGTTTCCAGGTTCCCTGAGCGGGGTCATGCGGTGATCACGGACGTGGGAGGCCGTCTCCGGATTCCGTGATCCTGGCCGCCTGCCGTTCCAGCGACGGCGCGCCCAGGCGGTTGTCGATCTCGGTGTACGGCACCGCCGGAGGCTCGTCCACGCGGATCGCCCGTAGATACTCCTCGAAACGGGCCAGCTTCCCCCCGTCCCTGGCCAGTCCCCTGCTCTCCAGCCTGGCACGCAGGGTCGGGCCGTCCGACCGGACCCAGACCAGGCGGACGGGCGGCCCGCCCAGCTCCTCCACCCAGCGCTCCCACAGCGCCGCGTCGTGCACCTGGCTCGTGAACGGCCCGTCGAGCATCACCGGGCAGCCGTGGCCGCGGATCTGCCGGGCGAGCAGGGTCAGCCCCGCGTATTCGTGCCGCTTGATCTGCTGGTCATACCAGGGGCCCTCGCGTTCGCCCTCGTCACGCCCATGGGCCCGCAGCGTCGCCGCCACGAACCCACCGTAGACGGTGTCCTTGTCCAGCAGCGCGGGCACCGGATCGAGCCGTGCGAGCAGCGCCGCCGCCACAGTGGACTTCCCGGCCCCCGGCGGCCCGCTCACCACCCACAGGGGCGCCGGTCGTGCCATCAGGTCTAGCGAAGGGACTGTCGGGTTTACCCGGCAGGGGAATCGCTTCCCTGTTACGGTTCCTTTGTTTGAAATGGTCAGGGCTTGGCCGTCGCCTACCTCTGCCGAGGGAAGCGAGAAGCCGCTCTCTTCAGGGAGCGGAGGAGTCACATCCGGATCCTCCTTCATCATCCGCAAGTGGGGATCATCAGGCGGGCAGTCCCGCGACGGCGGCGACGGTGCCGAGGAGACGGCTGAGCGTGGCCTGGTCGGCAGGACTCAGACCGGCGGTGAACTCGGCGTCCACCTCCTGGGCCTCGCGGGCGCAGTCACGGAGCAGGTCGCGCCCGGAAGCGGTGAGGGTCAAGACCTGACGGCGGCGGTCCTCGGGGTCGCGGATTCGCTGGATCGCCCCGAGGTTCTCCAGGTGGTCGGCCAGGGAGACGACCAGGCTGGGGGCGATCCCCATGATTCGAGCGATCTCCAGCTGGGAGGACCCGCCGCCGGAGTCCAGCACGGTCATCAGGCCCACGTGCTTGGGCTTCAGGTCGTACGACTCGATCCGCGCCGCGAACCGGTCGGTCATCACGGCTCCCAGCGTTCCCAGCCGGAAGGCGACCGTCGCGACCGGCGACGCGGGATTGACATCGTTCATGGCGACGATGGTACTGTCCAATAAACATTCACACTATGAATGATTTGAGGAGAGAATCGATGACGAAGATCAAGGGCTGGTGGACCCTCGCGGTGGTCAACGGGCTCGGGGCGGCCGTGTCGATGGGATTCTCCGTGGCGGGCATGATCGATCCGGCGCTCGTGGCGCCCGGCAGCGAGGTGACCTCCACAATCGACCTCTACGCCCAGGCCTACGGTGCCCGCGCCCTGCCGCTCGGCGCCGCGATCCTGTTCCTGCTGGCCACCAGGTCAAAGGGAGGCCTGATCCCGATGCTCGCCGTGGCGGGCGTGGTCCAGGCCGGCGACTGTCTCATCGGAGCCACCCGGGGCACCGCCGGGATGGCGCTCGGCGGGGGCACGCTGGCCGCGGTCCATCTGGTCTCCGTCTGGTGGCTGGCCCGTCACGGGCGACGGGCTCCGGCGCCCGCCACGGCCTGAGCCCCCTGGGCTCCGGTGACCGGCCAGTGCCCTGCGGACGTCGGCGTCGGCGTCGGTATCGGCATCGGCGTCGTCTCCGGCCGCGCGGAGGGCCTCGGCCACGGCGGCGGCGGCGAAGATCTCCCCTCCCCAGGCACAGGGCGTCCACGGCGGTCGCGCGCACCAGCAGGTCGGGGTCGCGGTCCGCTCGGCCCCGGCGACGCGCTCCAGCAGCACGAAGATGTCGTTGTGCTCCAGGTCGGCGCCGAACAGCGGCTCGCCGACATCTCGCGCGAGATAGGCGAGGTCGAGCGAGGGGCCGCGGCCGCCCCTGAATCCAGACATGAAAAAGCGGCCGCCTTCCGGCGGGGAGGACACACGGCCGTGTCAGCTTCGCGGGACGCGCCCGCAGTACTGGATGATCAGGGGCTGCAGATCTCTGTAGTCGTCCGCCAGCGCGTCACGCGCGCTCGGGTAACCGGCGCGGCCCAGTGTGGCGAGGAAGGCGTTCTCGGTCTCGGCCAGATGTGCGAACGCCCTGGCCCAGTTCACGTGGTAGTTGTCTCCGAGCAGGGGAGCCGTGACAGCGACGATCGCCTCGGCGCACGCCGACTGCACCGTCCGGGTCCCGGGCCGACCCGGGGGCGGAACGGCCGAGGCCGAACTGCTGGCGGCCACCGCTCCCGGTCCCCTCGCGAAACCCTGCTCCGCCAGCCAGACCGGAGTCATGACCGCCATCCAGAGCAGCACGAACACGGCCGCTGCCAGGGTCGACAGCCGCCGCGCCCACGGACCGGCCGGACGCGCCGGGTGGTCGCGGCGGGCACCCCCGCGCCCGAACAGCCGGACCAGGCCACGCACTCCGCTCACCAGGCCGATCATGGCGGCGCTGAGCGGGGTGCCGAACGCGGTCACCACGAGCAGGGCGACGCCGACCCAGGACGCCAGAGCCGGGACATCGCAACCGGGGGCGGCCGGGCCGCACAACCCGGGCAGCACGGGACCGATGAGAACCGCGATGGCAGCGATCCCGCCCGCCAGCGCGGCGAGCATGCCGTGCGCCGGGCCGAGCACCGCCCCGCCGCGGCCTGCCACGATCGCCGACACGACCGCGGCGGTCACCTGGGCCAGCGCCGTGACGGCCGCAAGCGCGGCGACCTGGACCAGAAGGACGTCGAACCGATCCCCGGACGACCACTTGCCGGTCTCGATGAGCAGGGTGAAGAGGGCCCTTTCCGGGAGAAGCAGATCACCGGCCGTCCCGATGACGAGGATCAGCGCGGCGGGAGCCAGCGCGAGCACCGGGCGGACCCTGGCGGCGGGCAGCACGATCACGCCGTCGGCGGCCAGATACACGTTCCGGCCTCGGCCGGGACTCCCGTGACGGAACCACGATCCCAGCGGGTGGAGCACCGCCACCCACAGAGCCGTGAGCAGCGCGGCGTCGACGAGCTGCCCGAACAGACCGTAGAAACCCCGGAGAAGGTCACCCAGCTCCAACGCGATGTTCGCCGCCGCGGTCCAGGCCCCCAGCCAGAGGCCGAAGGCCAGAGCGGCCGGCACGAGACCGCCCAGCAGCACGGGAAGAAGCGTCCTGCCCCTGGCGACCGGCAGCCACGCCGCCGCGGCCACCGCGAGCCCGCGAGTGAGCGCCACGCACATCACGAGCAGCGCCGCGGCCATGCCCGCGGTGACGCCCGGCGCACCTGCCATGGCCTCGGCCCAGGACACGTTCAGGTTGGACGGGGAGATCAGCAAACCCAGCACGATCCCTGCCGCCAGCGCCGCTCCGGAGACCACCCCGCGCGGAACCGGGCCCGCCGCGACGAGCGCCGAAAGCGTCGCCCGGTAGGCGCCGGCCCCCACGACCGTCACGGCCAGGAGCCCGTAGGGCAGCGAGGTGAGCAGCAGGGCATACCGCGTGTTGTTTGCGGACCACAGCCTGGTGATCTCCCAGAAATGGGAGAGCCCGAGGCCCGCGGCGACGCCCGCGCCCAGCGCCTCGCCGGGCACCCACCGCATCAGGATGCCCGGGTCCCGGACGACCTTCGCCCTGCGGGTGTCGCGCGGGTGCATCGGCAGCAGTGCCCGGATCCAGCCGCCGCGGCGGGGCGGGCGCGGGATGAGCCGCCCGCCCGCGACGGAGGCTCGCACGTCGGCGTAGTGTTCGCGCGATCTGAGCACGGCGGCCGCCAGCACCATGACCAGCGCCATGGAGGCCGTCGTCCTGATGCCGACGTCGGGAAGTCTGGCCGGATCGCGCACCAGCGTGAAGAGCAGCAGGGGTGCCGCGACCACCCCGCCGAAGGCCCACGCACTGGCCAGCGTCAGGTTCGTCAGGTCGACGTCGCGGTTCCTCAGGTGGGCCAGCTCGTGCAGCACGACCGACTCAACCGTTTTGTCGCCCGGGGACTCCCTCTCCCGCTGGAGCACTCCGATGTTGAGCCGCAGGTAGTAGCGGGGGTAGCGGCCGAAAGCCCGGCCGTCGGGCGTCTTCCGGTGAACGTCGAGCATGATCTGCGGGACGCGCCGCAGTCCTTCGGACTCGGCGAGCCGCCGGACGGTCTCGTGGAGACCGGCATAGGCGGCGGGGTCGGCCGGGACCAGGTGCTGGCGCCTGATGGTCAGGCGGGGCCTGATCGCATACAGCCCGACGATCGCGAGGGCGACCAGCAGCATCGCCCCGGCCCCGGCCAGTCCCCGGCTCAGGCCGATCTCGTCGAGGCAGGACAGATATCTCTGCGCCAGCGGCTCCGCCGGCAGCCGGAGGGCGTCGGCGTCGGCGGCTCGGTCACACCGGAGATAGGCCTCCCGCCAGCCGGAGGGGCCGCCCGCGACCAGATCGTAGGAGGAGCCCGCGGCGGACAGCGTGATCGCGATCAACAGGATGAAACGTGAGCTGGTCGCCGCGGGCAGCAGGAAGGGGTTGACCGGCCCGGGCGTCATCCCGGCGGAGTCCAGTCGCGCCGTCCCCACCTGTCGACGGTCCGCTCCGCGACGGCTTCGGCCTCCGGGTACCCCATCTGTGCCAGCTGCCCGGCGATCCGGCTCCGCTCGGAGGTCTCGGCCCCGGGCCGCAGGACGGGCAGCGGGGCGTCAGGTCCGGGCTCGGCCTTCCTCTTGCCCAACAGCCGCTTCAACCGCGATCCGCCGCTGCGGACCCCGACGACGATCGCCTCGGTGGCGAGCCCGCCGATCACGGCCCACATCAGGTTGGTGAACGTCGGGTCCCCCGGGTCGAAGGTGAAGCCGCCGGGCTCGTCTCTCGGCTTGCGCGCCCGGCGGGCCGCACCGGGCGAGGCGAAGTAGGCCTTGGTCATGAGATCGAAGTCGGGCAGTTCCTCCGGCGCGAATTCGGCGACCAGGGCGCGTACGAGCGCGCGTCGCTCACCCTCGGCGGGAAACGTCATTCAAGCCTCCAGGATGACGTGCGAAGGTGGTGACTCCGGACCGGGCGCTTGCCGCGTCAGCGGGGCAGGCAGCCGGTCACGCCGTAGTTCGCGCCGCGCTTGAAGAAGGACATGCGCTGGGCCGCGGTTCCGTGATCGCCGATGTCGGTCCAGGGCGTCTCGTCGCCCAGTCTTCGATGTGCCGCGGCGATCTCCTCCACGTCGCCTCTCTCGAACCGCAGGGTTCCGTCGGCCGCCGCGCCGTACAGGACCGCGCCCGCGAAGCAGTCCGCCTGCAGCTCGTAGGCGCGCATGATCAGCGAGGCGTGGAGCCGTCGTTGTACGGCGTGGCCCCACTCGTGCGCGATGACCAGATACACCCACGCGTCTCCGGAGCGATAGCCCTCCGCCATGAGATCGATGTCCCAGGCGATGTAGTCGCCGTCACGGCAGTACCACGCGTTGTAGTAGTCAAGGCGCCTCGGGCCGCAGAAGGGAGGCCTCCGCCCGCCTTTCTGGTATCCGCCGAAAATACTCGGGGGCGAGTATCTTCCACTGAAGAATTGCGACCAGTGTGTGGCCCAGTATCGGTTGACCACATAAACGGCCGTGGAAATGTCATCGTCCATGCCGTCCCACCGCCGCGCGGACGCGGAGGCGACCCCGCCTCCCGCGCCGACGGTGATCAAGGATGTCAGGGCAAGCGCCAGCAGGGCCGTTCTCCATCGCCGCATGCGCGCGACCGCCTCTCGTCGGCCCCCGATCCTGCCTTGACGGTAAATGCGCGCTTAGCGATAAGGAAGAGGAATACGCAATTTGTAATGACATTCCACGCGGGTCGTCAAATTCGGCGCCACGCATGCCCGAAATCACATCATATGTCGTAAATCATATTCACGCTGGAATGGCGCTCTTTTGTCATGCTTCCTTTCGATCATTGATCTGTTGATCCATTGAAAGGAATGACCTTGGTGACGCTCCGCTCTCCCGACGCCCGCGAAGAAGGCGGCCGCCCCGGAAGTCACCCGCGCCACCGCGGGCATGCCGGGATGATTCCCGACCAGGGTCAAGCGGTAAGGCGGAGTTTCGTCCAGACCTGATGATTTCGCGGTGCGGGCCCGCCGCGCCTGCGCGACACCTTGGGGCAGGAGACGAAGCGACGCCTGATTTCCGGCTTACCGGACGAATCGGCGCAGGGCCGTCGCGGCCTAGCGTCGGACGGGACCCCTGCGACGAAGTGGAGAGACCATGAAGATCACCGGAGTGGAACTACGCCGGATCGCCATGCCGTTGGTCGCGCCGTTCCGCACCTCCTTCGGCACCGAGACCTCCCGCGATGTGCTCCTGGTCAGAGTGGTCACGCCGGACGCCGAAGGATGGGGCGAGTGCGTGGCGATGTCGGAACCGCTCTACTCCTCCGAGTACGTGGAGGGCGCGGCGGAGGTGATCCGCCGCTTCCTGCTGCCCTTGCTGACGGACGACCTGGACGCGTACGGCGTGAGCAGGGCCATGGAGCCGATCAAGGGCCACCGCATGGCCAAGGCGGCGCTGGAGACGGCCGTGCTCGACGCGCAGCTGAGGGCGTCGGGCGAGTCGTTCGGCCGCTTCCTGGGCGCGGCGAGGGAGCGGGTCCCCTGCGGGGTGTCGGTCGGCATCATGGACTCCATCCCGCAGCTGCTCGACGCGGTGGAGGGCTACCTCGACGAGGGCTACGTCAGGATCAAGCTGAAGATCGAGCCGGGCTGGGACGTCGAGCCGGTGCGGGCGGTCAGGGAGCGGTTCGGCGACAACGTGCTCCTGCAGGTGGACGCGAACGCCGCCTACACGCTCGCCGACGCCCAGCAGCTGGCCAGGCTGGACGACTTCGGGCTGCTGCTGATCGAGCAGCCGCTGGCCAACGACGACCTGGTGCAGCACGCCGAGTTGGCCAAGCGGCTGCGCACGCCCGTCTGCCTCGACGAGTCGATCGAGTCGGCCGAGCACGCCGCCGCGGCCATCTCGCTCAAGGCCTGCTCGATCATCAACATCAAGCCGGGCCGGATCGGCGGCTACCTGGAGGCGCGGCGCATCCACGACCTGTGCAGGGCGCACGGGATCGCGGTCTGGTGCGGCGGCATGCTGGAGACGGGCCTCGGCCGGGCCGCGAACGTGGCCCTCGCCGCCCTGCCCGGCTTCACCCTGCCCGGCGACACCTCCGCCTCGCGCCGCTACTACGCCACCGACATCACCGAGCCCTTCGAGCTGGACGGCGGTCACCTCGACGTGCCGTCCGGCCCCGGTCTCGGCGTTGAGCCGATCAAGGACATCCTGGAGGAGGTCACCACGGCCACGGAGTGGATCGGCCTCGGCTGAGGCCGGTTGGGCTGCCGGACGAATCGACCCCACGTCTTGATGTTTCCCGACGAACTCCTCCGGCGGCCCTTGGCATACCGTCACGGCATGCCGTTCGATCTCCACCACCGCGCCCTTGTCGCGGACACGCATAACGACCTGCTCATGGCCGTCGCCGCCCGTCCGCCGCAGCGCTGGGCGGGCTTCTTCCGCGACCGGTGGCTGCCCCAACTGCGGGAGGGCGGTGTCAAGCTCCAGGTGCTGCCCGTCTTCATCGACACCACCCACTCCTCGGCCCGCGCCCTGCGCGACCACCACCGCAACCTGACCGACGACCAACTGAGAGGGGTCGCCGCGACCGGCGGCGTGGTCTGCGTCAACTTCGTCCCTGAGTTCCTGGCCGACGACCCGGCCGACCACACTCTCGACCGGCTCGTCGACCACATCGCCGTCGCCGGCGTCGACCACGTCGGTCTCGGTCCTGACTTCGTCCGCGAGGTCATCGTGACTCCTCCGCTCCCCGAAGAGAGCGGCTTCTCGCTTCCCTCGGCTGAGGGAAACGACGGCCAAGCCCTGACCGTTTCAAGCAAGAAAGCCGTAACAGGGAAGCGATTCCCCCGCCGGGTGAACCCGGCAGTCCCCTCGCTAGAGATGATGGATACCACCCCGCCCTGCTGCGAGGAACTCGGCTACGGCGAGATCGACCCCCTGGCCACCCTGCCGGGACTGGACGGCCCGCGTGGCCTGCCGCTGGTCACCGAGGCCCTGACCCGCAGGGGCATGCCGGAGAAGGACATCCTCAAGATCCTCGGCGGCAACGTGCACCGGCTCCTCGGCGAGGCGCTGCGATGACCGAGATCAGGGAGCTGCACAGCCTCGAGGAGTTCGGTGAGGCCTTCGGGCTCTTCACCGGCATCTGGGGCTTCGAACAGAGCAACCAGCCGATCAACCCGGAGCTGATGCACGCCCTGGCGCACGCGGGCAACTACGTCGCCGGAGCCTACGAGGGCACGCGGATGGTGGGCGCCTCCGTCGCCTTCTTCGCCGAAGGCGGAGCGCTCCACTCCCACATCACCGGCGCGGTCACCGGCCGGGGCGTCGGCTTCGCGCTCAAGCAGCACCAGCGCGCGTGGGCGCTGGTGCGCGGCATCGACCGCGTCACCTGGACCTACGACCCGCTGGTCCGCCGCAACGCGCACTTCAACCTGGCCAAGCTGGGCGCCAGGCCCGAGGAGTACCTGCCGGGCTTCTACGGCGTCATGCAGGACGCCGTCAACAGGGGCGACGAGTCCGACCGGCTGCTGGCGGTGTGGCGGCTGGCCGAGCCGCCGGTGCCGTACACGGTGGAGGGGGCGGGCGTGGCGCTGAGGGAGGATGACGGCAGGCCCGTCGCGGGCGACACGGACGCGAAGGTGCTGCTGGTCGCGGTGCCCGCGGACGTGGAGACGCTTCGCAGGCGGGATCCCGGCACCGCGAAGGCTTGGCGGCACGCGGTGCGCGAGGTGCTGGGCGGACTGCTGGAGGACGGCGCCCGGGTAACAGGTTTCCATACGAAGTCCCATTACGTGGTGGAGCGGCCCTGAGGGGCGCAGTGCTGGGCGGGCCTGACCCTCTCCTCGTGGAGCCGGCCAGGCCGATCGACCTGCTGGTCGTGGGCAGAGGGCACAGGAGCGGGCTGGACCGGCTGCTGATGCCGTTCACCCGCCGCTACTGCACCGCCCATGCCCGCCGCGCGAGGCGGCCGGGCGCCGGTGCTCAGGTGGTGGGCAGGCGCGGCACGGCCGCCAGGAGGGCGCGGGTGTAGTCGTGCGCGGGCGCCTCCACCACTTGGTCGGCGGGCCCGTACTCGACCAGCCTGCCGTGGCGCATGACGGCGATGTCGTCGGCGACGTAGCGGACCACCGCCAGGTTGTGTGAGATGAACAGGATCGACAGGCCGAGCTCGGCGCGCAGCGAGCGCACCAGGTTGAGCACGGCGCCCTGCACCGACACGTCCAGCGCCGAGGTGATCTCGTCGGCGACCAGCAGCCGGGGCGCGGCGCCGAGCGCCCTGGCGATCGCGACGCGCTGGCGCTGGCCGCCCGACAGCTCGCGCGGATAGCGGGCGGCCGTCTGCGCCGGCAGCGACACCAGGGCGAGCAGCCGTTCCACCTCCTGGGTGTCGGGCCTGCGCAGGCCCTCGGCCACCGACGCGCCCACCGTCATCCGTGGGTTCAGCGAGGCGTAGGGGTCCTGGAAGACCATCTGCACCCCGCCGCCGTCCTCGATCACCCCCGTGTACGGCACCAGCCCGCTCACCGCTCTGGCCAGCGTCGACTTGCCCGAGCCCGACTCGCCCACCAGGCCGACGACACGCCCTGGCGGGATCTCCAGCGAGACGTCGTCCACGGCGGTGAACGTGCCGAACCTGACCGTCAGGCCGTTGATGATCATGAAACCTCCCAGCAGGCGACACGGTGCGCCTTGCCGTGCTCTTCCAGTGGCGGACGCTCGGCCGTGCAGCGGCCGGTGGCCAGCGGGCACCTGTCCGCGAACGCGCAGCCCTCGCCGACCTCGGCCGGCCCCGGCTGGCGGCCGGGGATGCTGGCCAGCGGCAGCGACCTGTCGGTGGCCATGTCGGGCACCGAGGCGACCAGCGCCCTGGTGTAGGGGTGGGCGGCGGCGGCGAGCCGGTCGGCGGGCAGTTCCTCGACCACCCGGCCGGCGTACATGACGACGACCCTGTCGCACAACGCGCCGACCACCGCGATGTCGTGCGAGATGAACAGCGTTCCCGCCTGGCTCTCCTCGGTCACCTCGCGCAGCAGGCGCAGGATCTCCTGCTGCACGGTGACGTCCAGGCCGGTGGTGGGCTCGTCGGCGATGATGAGTCTGGGCGCGCCCATGAGCCCCATGGCGATGACGGCGCGCTGGCGCATGCCGCCGGAGAACTCGTGCGGGTGCTGGCGGGCGCGGCGCTCCGGGTCGGTGATCCGCACATGGCCGAGCCGGTCGACGGCCCTGCGCCAGGCGTCGGCGCGGCCGGCGCGCTGGTGCACGGTGGCCACCTCGGCCAGCTGCCCGCCGACCTTCAGCGCCGGGTTGAGCGAGGCCATGGGGTCCTGGAAGACCATGGCGAGGCGGGTGCCGAGCACCTTCCTGCGCTGCTCCTCGGGCAGCGCGTGCACGTCCTGGCCGCACAGCAGCACCGGCCCGCCGCCGACCACGCCGGGGTAGGGCACCAGGCCGCCGACGGCGTAGGCGGTCAGGCTCTTGCCGCTGCCCGACTCCCCCACGACGCCGACGATCTCGCCGGGGCCGACGGTGAGCGAGACCTCGCGCACCGGGGTGACACCGCCGGGGAAGGTGACGGTGAGGTTCCTGACCTCCAGCACCGCCTCGTCGCCCTGCCGCCCGTCCTCGTCCGCCGGGGGTGGCGGGACGGCCGGAGGCTCCCGGTGGACGTCCGCGCGGCTCGCGGTCCTGGCCAGCGCCTCGCCCAGCAGGTTGAACCCGACGCCGGCCAGCACCACCATCAGCGCGGGACCGAGCGCCACGACGGGGTTGACGTAGATCCGGGCGAAGCCGTCGAACAGCAGCCGCCCCCAGTCGTAGCCGGGCGACTGCACGCCAAGCCCGAGGAAGGACATCCCGGCCAGGCCGAGCAGGCTGCCGCCGATCATGGTGGTGAGGTTGAGGATGAGGGGTTCGGCGATGTTCGGCAGCACGTGCCTGGTGACGATCCTGGTCCTGGACACGCCGAGCAGCCTGGCGGCGGCCACGTAGTCGGAGGCCGCCACGGAGGCGGCCAGCGTCTGGGTCAGCCTGGCGAAGCCGGGAGCGACGGCGACACCGATGCCGAGCACCGCCCCGCGCGCGCCGAGTCCGGCCACGACGGCGGTGAACATGGCCAGCAGCAGCCCGGGGAAGGCCACCAGGGCGTTGACGGTACCGGTGACGAGCCGCCCCGGCCGGCGCGGCAGCACGGAGGGCAGCGTGCCGAGCACCGCGCCGATCGCCGCGCCGATGGCGGTGGCCAGCATGGCCAGCAGCAGCGACATCCTGGTGGCCACCAGCACCCTGGCCAGGATGTCGCGGCCGAGGTTGTCGGTGCCCAGTGGGTGCGCGGCCGAGGCGCCCGACAGGGCCGCCGCCGGGTCGATGAGCTCGGCCCTGTCGCCCCAGATCGGTGGCCCGGCGATGGCCAGCACCAGCATGAGCGCGACGATGGCCGCTCCGGCCGGCCCTGCAGGGGTCCGCATCAGCCCTCCTTGATGGTCGAGCGGGGGTCGAGCACGCCGAGCACGAGATCCACGGCCAGGTTGACGACGAGCACGATCGCGCCGTAGACGAGGATCACGCCCTGGGCGACGGGGAAGTCCTTCTGCGTGATCGCCTCGGTCATCCGCATGCCGAGGCCGGGCCAGGCGAAGACGTACTCGACGAGCACGCTGCCGGCGATGAGCCCGCCGAGCAGCAGGCCGCCCGTCGTCAGCGTGGCCGTCAGCGCGTTCGGCAGCACGTGCCGGATGTTGATCATGGCGGCCGGCAGCCGCTTGGCCCTGGCCAGCCTGACGTAGTCCTTGCCGAGCTCGCGTGCGGTCTCCACGCGGACCAGGCGGGCGATCAGGGCGGCGGGCCCGATCGCCAGCGCGATGACCGGCAGCACGAACGACAGAGCGCCCTCCTTGCCGGCCGGCGGGAACCAGCCCAGCGTGATGGCGAAGACCACGACCAGCGCGATCGAGTAGAAGAACTCGGGGACGGCCACCGCGGCGCCGGTGCCGGCGGTGAAGCCGAGCTCTGTGCCGCGGCGGCGGCCGTTCTCGGTGCGGATCGCCACCCACAGCCCGAGGGGCACCGCGACCAGCAGCGCGACGAGGGTGGCGAGCACGGCCAGCGCCAGCGTGTTCGGCAGCCGCTCCAGGACGATCTGGCCCACCGGCTCCCCGGTGAGGAAGGAGGTACCGAGGTCGCCGGTGAGGACGCCCCTGACGTAGGTGACGAACTGCATCGGCAGGGGCTGGTCCAGGCCGAGCGCCGCGGTGCGGGCGGCGACCAGCTCCACGGGCGCGGCGGGCCCGAGGGCGGCCCTGACGGGGTCGCCGGGAATGAGATGGATCATCGCGAACGTGGCGACCGTGAGGGCGGCCAGGGCCGCCGCGAACCTGGCCAGGCGCGGCAGGAGCAAGGCTCAACCCGCCTTCGTCATGCGGATGGAGGTGGGCGTGACCAGGCTGGCGAAGCCCTCCAGGGTGGCACCCTTCGTCGCGACGACCGCGGTGTTCTCCACCACCGGCACGAGGTCGGCGGCCTCGAACAGGGCCGACTCGGCCGCCAGCCAGTCGGGGCAGCTCTCCGCGGCAGGCCTGGCCGAAGCCTTGGCGACCAGCTCGTTGTAGCGGCTGTTGTTCACATGGGCGAAGTTGGCGCCCTTCGGCGCGCTCGGCCCGCTCAGGAATCCGGTCAGCTGGGAGGGCAGTGCCACGCCGATGGGCAGCCAGACCACGTCCCAGTCCTGGGTGACGTTGAGCGATTCGGCCAGCTTGGTGTCGATGACGCCGTTGAGCCGCACCTCGGCGCCCAGCTTCTTCCAGGTGGCAGCGAGGTATTCGGCTGCGGCGAGGACGCCCTGCCCATGGGTCGTGACGTACAGGAAGCGCAGGGTCAGCCGCTTGCCGTCCTTGACCCTGACGCCGTCAGGACCGGGCCGCCATCCGGCGGCGTCGAGGGCGGCGGCCGCGGCCGCGGGGTCGTGGACCGGCATGTGCCCGCTGACGCTGTCGCCCTTGCAGGGGCGCGGCTCGAGCATCAGGCTGGTGGCCTTCCGCCCGGTGCCCTCGGCGGCGATCGCGGCCAGTTCCATGAGGTTGACGCCCTGGGTGAGCGCCTTGCGCACGGCGGGATACCCGGTCGGCCGGTCCTCTCCCTGGTGGTAGAAGAACTGGCCGTTGGCGGCGCCGATGACGGTCTTGGCGATCGACCGGTCGGCCTCCAGCCGCTGCCTGTCGGGCCCCTGGACGGTGGCCAGGTTCAGCGCGCCCGACCTCAGCAGGTTGACGGCGGTCTGCTCGTTGGGCACGACCTTCAGCACGACCTTGGCCGGCAGCCCCGGGGTCCTGGCGGTGACGCCTTCGGGGCCCCAGGCGTAGTCCTGACGCCGGGTCAGGGTGTAGTGGTCGCCGGAGACGGCCTCGGCGAGCTGGAACAGGCCCGAGCCCGAAGTGTGCCTGGCCAGCAGCGAACGGTCCTTCAGTCCCTTGCCGCAGACGATGTACACCTGGGCCGCGCTCTCCACGATGAAGGAGAAGGGCTGGGGCATGGTCAGGGTGACGGTTCCGGCGGCGTCGTCGGCCTCGGCCTTGATGCCGGCGGGGACGAGCACGCCGTAGACGGGGGACTTGGTGGCGGGGTCGGCGATGTGGGTGAAGTTCTCGGCCACGACCGACGGGGTGACGGGCGAGCCGTCAGCGCAGGTGACGTCCTTGCGCAGGGTGAAGGTGACCGACTCGGGTCTGATGTCCCACTTCGTGGCCAGGGCGGGGGTGAGCGTCCCGTCGGGCCGCATGCCGACGAGGGTGTCGTAGGCGAAGTTCAGCACAGTGTTGGTGACGGACAGGATGCCCGTCGCGGGATCGAGGGCGCCCGGGTCGGCGGGGATGGCGGCGGTGAAGGTGGCGTTGTCGGCGAGGCCGCCGACAACGCCAGGGGTGGAGGGCGCCGCGCCGCAGGAGGCGACGAGCAGTCCGGTCAGGGCGAGCACAGTCGCCGCGGTGGTTGCGTTCATGCGAAGCTCCCGGCTGGAGGGGTGGCCTCACCTTCCCCTGTGATCCCGCGGGATTCTTCGTGCGCTGCGACGAAAGCGGCCACTCCTCTAGTGCCGCCGACCGAAGATGCGCATCATGAGCATCGCGGCGAGCCGCGCCTCGGGGTCGGCGAGATCGAGACCGCTGATCTCGGTCAGGCGGCGCAGGCGGTACCTGAAGGTGTTGGAGTGCACGTGCACAGCCGCCGCGGCGGCGTTGACGTCGCCGAAACTGTCGAGGTAGGCGCCAAGAGTGGCGGCCAGCTCGGTGCCGTGCTCGGCGTCGTAGCGCAGCAGCCGGTGGTAGGGCCCGGTCGGAACCTGGTCCTCCGCCGCGGCCAGGTCGCCCAGCTGGAGCAGCAGCGACTCGAAGTGCACGTCGCTGTAGCCCGCCACCTGTCCCGCGACGCCCCTGGAGCGCAGCACGCGCAGCGACCTGTCGGCGTCGGCCCGCGATCTGGCCACCTCGCCCAGGTCGGCGGCCAGCCTGCCGACCCCGATGTTGGCGCTGTGGCGGGGCCCGACCCTGGACAGGAAGCTCTCGGCGACGCGTACGGCCCTGGCCTCCTCCTCACCGCTGGCGTGCAGCGGCAGGAGCGCGTAGGCCACCGAGCCGACGAGGGCGGCGGCCGCCCTGGGATGGATGGCGCCGACGTGGAGGGCCAGCGCGTCGCAGAAGCGCTGGCTGTCGGCCTCGGCCTGGGCGGCGTCGGCCCGCGTCTCGGTGAGCTGCGCGGCCAGCACGCACAGCCGCTCGCTGGCCACCCCGAGGCGGCCGGCGGCCTCGGCGGCGTCCCTGCCGCCCTCCAGGATCGTGGACAGCAGGTCGGCCTGCAGCCGCCGGCGGGTGTCGGCGCCCACGCGCTGGCGCAGCAGGTGCAGGGCGACGATCTTCGCGGCGTCGATGAGCGCCCACTCGCGCTGCTCGCTGAGCGGTTCGCGGACCACGACCCAGATGGAGCCGAGGATCTCGTCGCCGGAGCGGACGGCGATCGCCACCCGGGGCAGCCCCTCGGACAGGTCGATGAAGACCGGTCTTGTGCTCTGGTAGAGCTTGCGGAACCAGCCCTGCTCATCGAGCATGCGCTGGTACACCTCGGGCACCTGGCGGCCGAGCACGGTGGCGATTCTGCTGGAGTCGGCCTCCTCCTGGCGGCCGGAGAAGGCCAGCACCCGGGCCGAGCGGTCCTCGATGGTGACCGGCGCGTCCAGCAGCGCGCACAGCGCGTTGGCCAGGGAGAACAGATCGTCGGGCGGCTGCTGGCCGGACTCCGTCAGATCGCCTTCGGCCAGCAGCGAGCGCAGCAGCGCCGCCACCTGGGACCAGGAGGCGGCGCGGGTGAGGCCGAGGACGGCGACGCCGGTCTCCAGCACCTTGGCCCGCACCCGCTCGTCGGCCGCCACGGGCTGCTTGATCACGACGCCGGAGCCGGGACCCGCCTCCAGCAGGTCGCAGATCGCCTCGGCGCCTTCGACCCCCACGCCGAGCAGCAGGCCGCCCGGGGGCAGGAGCAGCTCGTCGAGGGGGTCGTAGATGTGGACGCCGCTGACCTCGGCGTCGAGGTTGCCGGGCGAGGCGGCCACGTCGAGCACCGTGCTGCCCAGATCGTCGAGGATCCGGCGCAGACTGGCCCGTGGCCGAGTCGTCTTCTCCTCACGATAATGGGCGAAGACCGACATCAGCCGCGTAGCTCGTCGAGAGCCTCGCGGGCCGCCGCGCCGATGACGGCATCCGCCTTGGGCAGGCGGAAGCCGAGCGAGCGCGGCCGGAGGTAGACGGCGACGGCGTAGCGTCTCCCGTCGGGATACTCCACGACGCCCGCCTCGTTGCGGATGCCGAAGATCGTCCCGGTCTTGGCGGAGATCCGGACGTCGTCGCCGAAGCCCGACGACAGCCGGTGCGGCCAGACCTGCCGTTCCATGATCTGCCTGACCTCGGCGCAGGCCTGCGGCGGACCCGCCTCGTCGCGCCAGATCTTGGCCAGCAGCGTGGTGGTCTCGCGGGGGGTGGAGGCGGAGGTCCTGGCCGGGTCGAGCACCGACAGCGTGCGCAGAACCTCCGGCGGTGTGGCCGCCGCCTCCTCCCACGAGTCGGCGCCGAGCTCGGACAGGACGCTGCCCAGCAGCACGCGGCAGTCGCCGACCAGGCGCGTGGCCTTCAGCCCGAGCCCGGCGAGGGTGGCGTTGACACGCTCCACCCCCACCTTCTCCAGCAGCACGTCGGTGGCGGCGTTGTCGCTCATCGACATCATGAACAGGGCCAGGTCGCGCAGGGAGAGCTCGATCTCGTCGGCGCAGCCGGAGGTGCCGATGCCGCCGTCGCGGTGCTCCATGGTCACCGGCAGCCGCTCGGTCCTGGAGACCAGGCCCGCGGCGGCCTGCCTCGCGTACTCCAGGACGATCGGGATCTTGAAGACCGAGGCGAGCACCACGGGGTCGTCGGCCCCGTGGCACACCTCGCGCTCGCCGTCGATCTCCCTCGCGTGCAGGAACCCCTCGACCTCGGCGGCCGCGAACAGCTCACGCACGTGCCACCGCCCTGCCGCCGCTGTGGAGGAAGAGCCGCCCGTCCCGCTCGAGGAAGGTGATCGTCGTCTTGGCCTCGACGGCGATGAAGGACTCGCCCGAGTGGTGGACGAACCTCTCGGTCGTGCGCTCCACTCCGGCCTGGCGCATGAACGCGCCGGGAATGGTGGTCACCTCCAGGCCGCCGTCGACCGCGGCCACCTCCTGCACGGCGACCGGCCCTTGGTAGGTGCCCGCGTAGCGGGTGGCGTCCACCGCCGCGGACTGGTCGGGCACGGTCGGCAGCGGGGTGGGGGTCACCCCCGCCAGCTCGCGGACCAGCGAGAAGGCCAGGTCGCCGAGGAAAGCGGGCACGTCGCCGCCGTTGCAGCTCATCGCGATCGTGAAGCGGCTGCCGGGGACGATCCGCCAGAACGTGCTCTGCCCGACAGTGCCGCCGTCGTGGCCGAAGACGGGAGCGCCCCAGTCGAACAGCTCGAAGCCGAGCCCCCACCGGTCGGCGAGCAGGCCGGGCACGCCCGGCACGTCCACCTGGGCGGTGGTCATCGCCGCGACCGTCTCCTCCTCCAGCAACCTGGAGCCGTCGGCCGTGACGCCGCCGTCGAGGAACATCCGGCCGAAGCGGACCAGCTCGCGCGGCGCCAGGCACAGGGTGGATCCGGCGGGCGCGTTCGAGCGCGGCATCTGCCAGTTCAGGTTGACCGCGTTGCCGGGCCCGAGGTGCCCGACCGAGGCGCGGAACAGCACGGCCTCCTCGGCCATCAGCGCCCCGTGCGTGACGCCGAGCGGGTTCATCAGCCGCTCGCGCATGGCCCGCTCCCACGTGCCCCCGGCGAACCTGGCGGCCAGCGCGCCGAGCACGACGTACCCCGAGTTGCAGTAGGAGAACATCGCGCCCGGCTCGTAGACCTGCGGCGCGCCGTGCAGGAAGCTCACGAAGCGGTCGAGGCAGCCGTCGCCGCGCCCGGTGTCCTCGAACAGGTCGCCGGCGAACCCACCGGTGTGGGTCAGCAGGTGCCTGACCGTGACCGTCTCGGCCGCGGCCGCGTCGGCCAGGCCGAACTCGGGCAGGTACTTGCGCACGGGCGCGTCGAGGTCCACCGCGCCCTCCTCGACCAATCGCATGACCAGGGCGGCCGTCCAGATCTTGGTTGTGGAGCCGACCTGGAACAGGCTGTCGGTCGTCGTCTCCACGTCAGTGTCGCGGTTGACGACGCCGGTGGCCGCCTCGATCAGCCGGCCGTCCGCCCACACGGCGACGGCGGCTCCGGGGACGTTGTGGTCACGCGCGGCCTCGTCGAGGCGGTGCTGCAGGTCCATGGATGATCCTCAGGCGATCTTGGGCGTGGCGCGGACACCCATGTGGACGTAGGGCGAGCCGTCGGCCAGCTCGTAGAAGACCGCCGACAGCCACTGCGGGTCGTCCTGGAGGCGGCCGACGAAGGTGACGTCGTCGACGGGCAGCAGGTCCAGCTCGGCCGGCTCCTGCAGGCCCGCCAGGGCGCCCGTGACCTCCATCAGCAGCCGCAGGCCGCCGTCGCGGACCGTGACCGTCATCCGGCTGCCGACCCGCTCGTAGACTCCGGCGTACCGCGCGGCGTCCACCTCGACCGGCTGCTCGGTCGGCCCGAGCACCGGGGGGACGGCCACGCCGTCCAGCTCGCGGAACAGCTCGGTGGCCAGGTGGTGGAAGAAGGCCGCGCTGTGCCCGCCGTTGGCCACGGCGCACACGATGGTGCCGGTGCCGGGCAGCATCCACAGCATCGACGACTGGCCGATGGTGTTGCCGCCGTGGGAGACGACCCGCTGGCCGTCCCACTCGTCGAGGATCCAGCCGATGCCCCAGTGCGTGCCCAGCGTGTGCGGGTTGGGGATGGCGACCTGCGGCTCCCACAGGGCGCGCGGGTCCTTGAGCAGGCCGCCCTCCAGGTGGGCACGTCCGAAGGCGACGACGTCGGCGGGCCTGGCGGTGATCAGCCCGGCCGGGCCGCAGGAGCGCATGAGGCCCCAGACGGAGCTGGGCTCCCCGTCGACGTGACCGACGGCGGCGCCGAAGCGCAGCACGTCCTCGGGCAGGGTCCAGGTGTGGGTCAGGCCCAGCGGTTCGATGATCTGCTCGCGCAGCGCCTGGTCCCACACCGTGCCCGTCAGGTGCTCGACGACACGGCCGGCGATGACGAATCCCGCGTTGCAGTAGGACTGGGTGGCGCCGAGCGGATGGTTCTGCGCCAGGTCGGCGCAGGCGGCGACGTACCGCTCGAGGCAGTCGTCGCCGCGGCCGGTGTCGAGGAACAGGTCACCGTCGATGCCCGAGGTGTGACTGAGCAGGTGCCGGACGGTCACCGTCCCGGTCACCTCGGGGTCGCCGACCCGGAAGCCGGGCAGCAGCTCGGCGACGGGGGTGTCGAGGGTGAGCGCGCCCTGCTCGGCCAGCAGGGCCAGCTGGGTGGCGGTCCACACCTTGGTGACCGAGCCGATCTGGAAGAGCGAGTCGGGCGTCACCTGCGCGCCCGTGCGCCGGTTGAGGACACCGGCCGCGCTCTCGTGCATCTCCCCCTGGTGGAGGTAGGCGACAGCGGCCCCGGGTACGTCGTATGCGGCGATCAGCTCTCCGAGCCAATCATCCATTGCTCCAGCCACGCGACGATCCTTTCGTTGTAGTCGAGTCGGTGGGACGGGCGTCCGTTGAGGATGAACAGGTGCGAACCGCCCGGGTAGCGCACGAGCCTGGCGGGCACCCCGCGCTCGCGCAGCGCGGCGAACCACTGCTCGGCCTGCCCGACGGGGCAGCGGTCGTCGCGCTCGCCGTGCAGGACGAGGGTGGCCGCGCGCACGCCGGCCACGTGCGTGATCGGCGACTGCGCCGCCAGGTCACCGCGGCATTCGAAGGTCTTGAGCAGGTGCCCGGCGTCCGAGGTGCCCGACATGCTGGTCAGGTCGCTGACGCAGCCGCCGGGGATGGCGGCCCTGAACCGGTCGGTGGTGGCCGACAGCCAGCAGGCCATGTAGCCGCCGTAGCTGTAGCCGGTCACGGCCAGCCGGTCCGGGTCGGCCAGGCCCTCCTCGACCAGGTCGTCGATCGCGGCCAGGAAGTCGCCGGCGTCGGCCAGGCCCCACGCGCCGATCGCGGCGGTGTAGAAGACCTCGCCGTACCCGTCGCTGCCGCGCGGGTTGAGCGTGAGCACGCTCCAGCCGCGCGCGGCGAGCACCTGGTGGTAGAGGTGGACGCCGTCGAAGACGGGCGCCCACGCGTTGTGCGGGCCGCCGTGCACGTCGAGCAGGAGTGGTCCCGGCTGCTTCAGCGCCGGGTCGCGCAGCAGGAAACCCTCGACGGGGGTGCCGTCGGGTGCGGTGAACACGCGGCGTTCGAGCGGGAAGAGCTCCACGTCCGGGAGCGCGTGATCGGTGAGCCGCAGGCCGTCGAGGTAGACGTCGCCGGCGCTGCCCGGGGTGGCGGCCACGTAGGCCAGGCGACCGGCCGCGGCCGTGGCGCCCGACACGCCGAACTCCCCGCCCACCTTCGCCCGGCCGTCCAGGCCGAACAGGTGGGTGAGGCCGCCCTCACGAGCGCAGAACAGCAGCTCGTCGTCCAGCAAGAGCGGCGGGGCGCCCGGGTAGCCGGGGGCGCCCACCATGACGTTGCGGTCCAGGCCGGTCTCGATCTCGGCCAGGCCGTCGGCCTCGAGCGTGAACAGGCGGGTGTGGCCGACGGGATCGCCGGTGAATCCGGTCGCCACCAGGCGCTCGCCGAGCCACCACACGCCCGTGCAGATCACGCCCTGGTCGGTGAGCCGCTTGGGCTGCCCGCCGTCGAGATCGACGAGATAGACGGCGCCGCCGGGCACCAGGTCGCGGTCGGGCTCCATGTCGGCGACGAAGGCGAGCCGCTGCCCGTCGGGCGACCAGGTGGGCTCGCCGGCGTGGAAGTCGCCCTCGGTGAGCCTGCGCCACGCGCCTGAGTCCACCTCCACGACCACCACATGGGCGCGCCGGTCGCACAGCAGGCCGGCGCCGTCGGCCTTGTACTCCAGGGTGTCGGCCACGACCGGGTCGTGCGCCTGCGCCTCGCCGTACGGGGCGGTGAAGGCCAGGTGGCGGCCGTCCGGCGACCACACGGGCGGGCCCGCGCCGTCGGTGGTCAGCACGCGCGGCTCGCCGCCGTCCATCGGCAGCAGGTGGATCTGCGGCTTGCCGTCCACGGCGCGCAGGAAGGCGAGCGTGCGGCCGTCGGGTGACCAGCGGGGAGCCAGGTCCGCGGGGCCACCGGTCAGCCGGCGCGGCTCGCGGTCCGGCTCGGCCAGCCACACCTCGCAGTGGTTGTCGTCGGCGTCCCTGTCCGCGGTGGTCAGCGTGTAGGCGACCGCACCACCGTCCGGGCGCACCTGCGGATCACCGGGTACGGCGATGCGGAAGAGGTCGTTCAGGGAGAGGCGGGACATGGTGGAACGGTAGGTGAGAGGCCCGGACGCATCTTCGGCCGCGAGCACAAATGCGGGCGCCGTTCGTTGTGCCGCCGCACGAAGGCGGCACGGGACAGGGCCTCCTCGACGCCGAGGGGCACGAGACGCGCTGGGGCGCCGTCGTCCGTTCGGATGCTCCCGAGCGCCTGACCTCGGCAGGCCGGTCGGCGCTGACCGCGCATGACATCCGCACGATCATTGACCTGCGCAACGACGACGACCGTCAGAACAGCAGCGAGCTTCGCGCAACTGACGTCGACATTGTGCACACTCCGCTGGAAGACCTGACCGACACCGAATTCTGGGAGCACTGGGGCAAAGGCCTGCATGGCACACCGGCAGACGGCATTCTCGACAGGCCTGCTCCGGGATTGCCGAACTGACAGTCCGCATCGACATCACCGCATTCCAGCCCACCGTGGTGCGCGACATCGGTGACCGCTGATCAAGACTTTGCTTGGTCGTCTACCAGGGAATTCTGATGACCGCCGATCTGGATCGTGCCGGCCGCCCATCAGGAAACGGCCGCCCATCGGGAAATGTCGTATCCGTTCACAACAACCAAGAAGCTGACACTCAGAGCTCCAGGCCCCAGCCGTGGGGGCCGAGGACGTAGGCGGTCCCGGCCGTTCTCAGCCAACCGGCCTCGACCAGCGCATCAAGGCTGCGCCGTACCGCCTCCTCCGGCAGGGTCGTGGCGTGGGCCACCTCGTCCGCCGTCGCCGGTTTTCCGGCCACCGCGAGCCCGGCCACCGCCTCGTAAACGCGGGTGTCGACATCCGACAGAGCCTGGGCGTCAGGGATTCCCTCCTCCATGACCACACCCCTAGCGCTGCCGCGCGCCCTCGCGCAGCCGCTCGGGATCGATGTCCCGCTCGGGGTGACGGCGCAGGTATTCCCCCTCCAGTTCCCGGGTCCGCGCGGTGTGGTTGGCAAGCGCGTCATCCGAACCGTGCATGAGCGTGTCGGTCCGGGTCTTGTGCATGTGCCGCAGTTCGCGCAGCAGATCGTCTTCGGCCAGGTCTTCCGGGTTGATTCCCATCGTCATAAGAACTCGCTACCCCACCACGGCTTCTCCTCACCTTCCGGGTGACGCATCCCACGGGAACGATTTCACGAAATTAAGTCAGATTTCATGACTCCTTTGCATTGCAGGCACAAGGTCGCAGCTTTACGTTCCCGGTATGGATCTCGAGCTCCGACACCTCAAGATCGTGCGCGCGGTTGCCGAGGCCGGGAGCGTCACCAAGGCGGCCACCCGGCTGGGGTTGGCCCAGCCTGCTCTGACCACGCAGCTCAAACGGATAGAGCGGGCGCTCGGGGGAGCCTTGTTCGACCGCGATCACAACGGCGCGCGACTGACGCCTCTCGGGGAGCTGGTGCTGTCCAGGGCGATGGTGCTGCTGCCCGCCGCCCAGGAACTCCAGGAGGAGGCGGTACGGTTCGCCAACGCGAGCGGGAGCGTCCCCTGCTACCGGCTGGGCGCCACCAACGGGCCGATCCTGGGCGGGCTGGTGGACCGTCTCGCCACGGCACGGCCGTCGACACCGGTGAGCACCCACACCTCCTGGTCCGCCAGAGAACTCACCACGATGGTCATCCTGGGCCGGATCGACTTCGCGCTCATCGGCGCCTGCGGAGAGAGCCCGCCGCCGGTGGAGAGCCCGGTGGTGTGGGTGACCGTGGGGATGGACCCGGTCTTCGTGCTGCTGGACGAGGACCACCCTCTCGCGGACCGCGAGGAGGTGGAACTCGCCGAACTGGCCGGCGAACGGTGGGCGGTCACTCCTGGCGACAGCTGTTTCGGCGACTGCTTCGCCACGGCCTGCGCCCGCTCGGGTTTCACCCCTCGGACCATCTACGAGACCGACGTGGGCACATGCGCGCACCTGGCCCAGGTCGGCCGCGCCGCCGTACTGTGCCAGGCGACCTTCCAGCCCCCCGCGGGCACGGCGATGGTGCCGCTCGCCGGCGCGCCCCTGCGCTGGCGGCAGCTGCTCGGCTGGCACCCGGAGGAGCCCGCCGCGCGGGTCGCGGCGTCGATCGTCGAGCACGCGAAGGCCGCCCACGCCGACGCGGTACGGCGAAGCGCGCGATACGCCGCCTGGCTGGCCGGACATCCCCGCTTCGGCACCGTCCCCTAGCGCGGTGACCCGTCGCCCCCGAATGTCAAGAACAATAGACCTCATGAGCGAGCTTCTGAGGCTGAGCGAGGGCGCGGTGCTGACGCACCTGGTCACCCGGGCCGAGCTGGCGGCCGGCGCACTCGCGGCAGCCGACGACCTGCGGCTGTGGGCGCGGCTGGCCGACGGTGACGGGGTGCCCCTGGCCGGAGGCGGTCTGGTCCGCACCGTGATCGACGCGGGCGAACCGGTCCTGACCGGGCCCGACGGCTGGCTGGCGGGGGTGGAGCCAGAGGACATGGTCGCTCTGCGCCTGCGCGAGGGCAAACTGGAACTGTCCACCACGGTGCTGGCCGACTTCCCCGCCGAGCGGGCGATCCAGATCGCCCAGGAGTTCGGCGAGCAGGCCCTGGACGCCCTGCGTGCCTTCGCCGAGGGACTGGAGTCCAGTCCGGGCGTCCCGATCGACGTCGTGGTCCTGGAGTTGCTGATGAAGGCCCCCGAGGTCTTCTCCGACCCGCTTCCCCCACTGGCCCCGCTGCTGCGCGAGGCCTCGCTGGAGCTGCGGGGCGGCCGGGCCGGCGTCGTGGGCGCGCCGTGGGACCCCGAGTCGGTCGCCGACCTGGCTCCGCTGGACATCATCAGGCTGGCCCTGGTCCGCAGCGCGCTGCGGACCTACGACCAGCACGCCGATCTGTCCAAGGCGATCACCTATCTGTCACGCTCGGAGACGGTGCTCGCGAGGATCGCCGACGAGGTGGAGCGTGAGCCGCTCGGCCCCGGCCTGGTCGAGGCGCTCCCCCGCACCGAACCGGCCGCGCTGCTGCTGATCGCCAGGTCGGCCGAGGGCGAGGGGCGGTCGTTCGAGGCGGCCGGTCTCATCTCCGAGGTGCTCTCCCTCTCCCCCGGTCTGGCTCCTGCCGAGCGGGACGCGGCCGAGTACGCCGCGTGCCGTACCGACCCGGACGACCCGCTTCCGGTCCGGGCCGCCCACCTGTTCCGGCAGCTGCTGGCCTACGGCTACCGTCCGGCCCGCCGCCGCCTGATCGACGACCTGATCGCGCTGAGCGTCCGGGTGGCCGAGCCCGCCCTGGCCGACCTGGCGTTGTTCGAGAACGACGTCGTCGGCGAGTTCCTGGACGCGCGGGGCGAGTGGCTGCGTGACGACGAGGTGGAGCTTCTGGAGTCATGGCGCAGGACACCGCTGCGCCTGTGGGAGGTCCTCGACGTCGCCGGGGAGGAGATCACCCTGCGCGACACGGGCCGAGCGGAGAGCGGGCCGATCACGCTGGCCGACGAGCTGCTCTCGCGCCAGGCTCGGCGCGGCGACCTCATGCTGACCCGGCTGCTGGGCGACGGGGAGGGCCCACACGTGTTCGGTCACCCGTTCAAGGTGGACCCGGCACGCAAGGACGAGATGCTCGCCCTGCTCACCGATCCCGTCGACCCCTACGCGGTGGCCGCCTTCTTCAGGCGGGCCCCGCGAGCACCCGGCGCGCCTCCCGCCACGACGCCGCCTCGCTGAACGGCGTGCCGTCTTCGGGGTGAACGCGCCCCGGCATGCCACAGGCTGGAGAGCGCCGCCGCGCCGTCGATCCGGCTCGCGGCGGCGCTCGGCCGGCCGCCGTACGGGTAGTCGCCGTACGGGTCAGTCGTCGTAAGGGCCGTCGTCGTCGCCGTCATCCGGGTCGGCGTACTGCCGGCCGGAATTCGCGGCCACCATGAAGACGGACGTGATGCCCGCATCAGCCGACCGGGCCGACGTCGCACCGGCGGGCTGGGCCGACATCGTCACGGGGACGACGAGGGCGGAGACCGCCACGGCGCCGGTGGCGAGAGCGTATCTGATCTTGATCATGAGATCACCCCATGTCGAGTCGGCCACGCCCGGGTGATGCCGGGTCGCAGAACACCGGACCGATGTCGCAGGTGACGCCGGAACGGCACAAAACCTGAATTCAACGCTAGCCCGGAAAAGCACCCACGGTCTTCCCGGGAGGATAAAGGCATCAGTTTCCTCGGATTACCCTCCGGCCACGAAGAAGAACCAGAGGAGAAATTTCCGTCATGCCCGACCATGCTTCCTCGCAGGCACCCTTCCCCTGGAATTCCCCTCGGCTTTTACGAGACTTCCCGCTGGATCGCCCTCCCGCGGCCGGCCTTAAACACGAGAAGCACTGCGAGCAAAATCTCCCTCCCGGCCTTCGGGAACCGGAAAAGAATTTCCCGGAATGTTTTCCGCGCTCTCCACCGGGGCGGCCAACGGGTCCGTACGGCTCGGCGACGGACGCCCGGAGGACATGCGGCGGACCCCGGCCCCCTGACCCCGTTCACAGCCCTCGGAGACGAGGGGGCGACCCGCCGTAGCGGCCGCCTCGCCGCCGCCGGCGCCCTTCCAACCCCTCCAGACTCCGGCGACCCCTCCAGACTCCGGGGTGCCGAAGGGTTTATGCCGATGATCAAGCTAAAATAGCGGATCTCCAGGCATAATGAAGCAAAAAGCGAACGTAAGTTGCTTTGACTGGTTGGAAGCGAGGAGTGTTGACTGTGCGCATGCTGAGCGAAGCGAACAGTTCAATCGCCGGTGCGGGGGCGCTTCTGAAGATCCTGCGCGACGGTCAGGCCCGGACCCGGGCCGAACTGGTGCAGCTGACAGGGCTGGCCCGGTCCACCCTTGGACAGCGCCTCGACGCGCTGCTGAGCCAGCAGTGGATCGTCCCGACAGAGGAGGCCATCTCCTCAGGAGGCCGGCCCGCGGTCGCCTTCACCTTCAACCGCGCCGCCCGCGTCGTCCTCGCCGCCGACCTCGGCGCCACCCACGCCAGGGTGGCGATCACCGACCTCGGCACCGAGGTTCTCGCCGAGCGGGCGGAGGAGATGCCGATAGAGCGCGGGCCCGAGGAAACGCTCACCTGGCTTCAGCGCACCTTCGAGGAGATGCTCGCCGAGACCGGTCACACCACGGACGAGGTCTGCGGCATCGGCGTGGGCCTTCCCGGCCCGGTGGAGCACAGCTCGGGGCGGCCGGTCAATCCGCCGATAATGCCGGGATGGGACGGTTTCCCCGTCCCCGAGTGGCTCGGCGAGCGCCTCGGCGCACCCGTCCTCGTCGACAACGACGTGAACATCATGGCTCTGGGCGAGCACTGGGCCGCCCGCCCCGAAGCCGACCACCTCATCTTCGTCAAGATCGGCACCGGCATCGGCTGCGGCATCATCAGCGACCGCCGCCTCCACCGGGGCGCCCAGGGCGCGGCGGGCGACATCGGCCACATCCAGGTGGCCTCGGCCGTCGACATCGTCTGCCGCTGCGGCAACCTCGGCTGCTTGGAGGCGGTCGCGAGCGGCGCCGCCATGGCCGCCCGCCTGCGCGCCGGCGGCGTGGACGCCACCGGCAGCCGCGACATCGTCCGCCTCGTGCGGGGCGGCAACACGCACGCCGTCCAGCTCATCCGCCAGGCGGGCCGCGAGGTCGGCGACGTCCTCGCCTCGATCGTGAATTTCTTCAACCCCTCGGTGATCGTGGTCGGCGGCGACATCGCCGAGGCCGGGGAGCAGGTCCTGGCCGGTCTGCGCGAGGTCATCTACAGCCGGTCCCTCCCCCTCGCCACCCAGCACCTGACGATCGTCGCCAGCGAGCTGGGCGACCGCGCGGGCGTGATCGGCGCCGCCGTCATGGTGATCGAGCACGTCCTGGACCCCGGCGCCGTCGACCAGTCCGTGATCGGCTCCTGATCCGCTCCGCCGGCACCCCGCCGCCACCGGAACCGCCGGAAGGCGGCGTCGAGGACGTCCAGGACGCCGATTTCCAGATCAGTTCGGCCGGGTCGGCCGCGATGCCGTACCAGCCGAGCAGGTCGCACCACCGCCGCACACGGAGATCGTCGCAGTGTGGGCGTCCACGGCGGACAGCGCGATGCTCAGGCGCGACAGATGTGGGTACACGGTCAGCCTCCCGCCACAGCGATCCCGGTCCGGCGACCGGCGAGCACGGCCAGGTAGACGGCCTCGGTGCGTGCGGCCACGCGCGGCCAGCCGTACCTGGACCGGGCACGCCGCAGGCCCGCCTCCGACAGTGAGGCTCGCAGGTCCGGGCGGCTCAGCACGTCGCTCAGGGCCCGGGTGAGAGCGCTCGGGCGGCGAGGTGACACCAGCACCCCGCACCCGGCGACCGTGTCGAGGTGGCCGCCGACGGCGGAGGCGATCACGGGCACCCCGCAGGCCATCGCCTCCAGCGGGACCATGCCGAACGGTTCGTACCAGGGCACGGTCACCAGGACGTCGGCCGAGCGAATCAGGGCCGGAACCTCGGCGCGGCCGACGCTGCCGATCAGGTGGACCCGGCCGGTCAGGCCGTATCCGCCGGCCATGCGTGCCAGCCGCGTCGCCTCGTCGTCCTCCGGCACGCCGCCGGCGATGAGCAGCTCGGCGTCCGGCAGGTGGCGCAGGGCCTGGATGACGGTGTCCAGGCCCTTGCGTGGAACCATACGGCCGATGCTGAGGACGCGCGGTCCCGGCCCGCGAGGGGCGGCCGGCCCGTCGGGCCGGAAGAGGCCGAGATCGACTCCGCAGGGCACGACGGCGATCCGCTCGCCGCAGACGCCCATCCGTAGCAGCTCGCCCGCCTCGTCACGGCAGGTGGCCACGACCGCGTGGACCTGCCGCCCGATGTCGGCCTCTACGGCGATCCGCTCGGGCGGGCTGGTGTCGGCGGCACCCTGCCAGCGCCGTTCGACCGTGCCCAGGGCGTGGAAGGTCTGCACGACGGGGATGCCGAGGCCTCGCGCGGCCGTCAGCGCGGCCAGCCCGCTCATCCAGAAGTGGGCGTGGACCACATCGGGAGGCCGGTCGGTCCAGCGCTTCGCCAGGTGCGCGCCGAAGGCCCCCATGTACGGCAGGAGCTCGTCCTTGGGAACGGGCGCGGGAGGACCGGCGGGGACGTGCTCGACGCTCACGCCGGGACCGGCCGGGACGGTGTCCGGCTGAGCCACGGCCGTGCGGCGGGTGTGGACGGTGACCTCGTGCCCCCGCGCGGCCAGCGCGGTGGCCAGGGCCTCGACGTGGACGTTCTGGCCGCCCGTGTCGACGCCGCCGATGGCCGCGAGGGGGCTGGCGTGTTCCGATACCAGGGCGATCCTCATTGAACGGCCTCCTCCCAGGAACGCCAGGCGGTTGGCGGCCTCGACGACCTGCACGGTCGCCGTCGGCGGCAGACCCGGACGGCCGGGAAGCGGGCGGATCCGGGTTCGGACGGCCCGGCGGGGGGCGTGCCGGTCGCCGAGCATCGCGGCGGGCCCGGCGAAGGTCGTCTTTCCGCCCACATCGGTGACGGGTTCCGGGGTGAACCTCTCTCTCTGCCCACCACGGGCGACGGATCCGCCCTCCCGAGAAATTCCATAGGCCCGCCTCTCCGCATGTAACTGGATAACTACCAGGCGAAGCGATTTTCAAAACGGACATATGGGGAAAGACATGTTAAGAGCGTTATATATCGCCAAATATCTTTCTTAAGTTTTCGGGCTGTTCGCCTGGCCCGGGGTATCGAACACGTCCGCGAGAACACGCCGGAGGTACCCGTGCCGCCGCCGTGGACATGATGATCGGATCCAGCGCCGAAGCCGCCCCGTGAGAATCCTGCTCTGGCATGTGCACGGGTCGCGGACGATGGCGTTCGTCCAGGGCCGCCGCGACTACCTGGTGCCGCTCGTGCCGGACCGCGGTCCCGGCGGACCGCGGAACGCCGTGATCAGCTCTTCGCCTGCGGGATGATCGGGCCCTCGCTGGCCTGGACCAGGACGAAGCCCTGCCCCTGGAAGGCCAGCTGCGCGGCCTCGCCGCTCCCCCGGCCGATGAGCGCCCCCGCCTTGAGGGTGTGGTTGACGCCCACGCGCAGCCCGGCGCTCCAGCACACCGCGGACTGGCTGTCGGCGAAGGTCGGCGCGTGGGAGGTGTCGAGCAGCACCGGTGCCCCGTGCGCGGTGACCGCCACCCAGCCGGTGCCCTGGATCGTGGTGTTGAACAGGCCGCCGGTGGCGATGCCGGCGCCTTGCACGCGCTGGATGTCCCAGGTGAGCTGCGGGTCGAAGGCCAGCAGGTTGGTCCCGTTGACGGTGAGCGCCTCGTTCTCCAGGTAGAACAGGTGCACGTCGTCGGCGTTGCTGGCGAGGAAGAGCAGGCCCTGCCCGCGGACCCGCATCAACGGCGTGCCCTCACCGGTGACCATCTTCTTCAGGAACCGTCCCACCCCGCCGGATCCCTCGTAGTCGAAATCCATCTGCCCCTGGAAGGCGACCATCGACCCCTGCCTCGCCAGCACGTCTCCGTTCAGCTGCACGCGCAGCATCTTGGAGTTCTGCAGAGCGAAGTGACCGGGGACCTGGCCCTGATCCAGGTTCCCGAAGAACGGACTGCGCACGGCGGAAGGCCTTTCGGTGTCGGAAGAAACTCCATGGGAGAGGAATTCCATGGGAAAGGACGAGCGGAGCAGGCCAGGAGTTCCCCGGCGGATTCACTCCCGCCATGGCGATCAGGCCGACGGCCGCCGCGAGCGGCTCAGCCGTCCTTCGCACCGGCTCCGGGCAGGCGGGATGCGTCGTTCACCGTACGCCCCTCCCGCTCGATCTCCCTGCTCAGGAAGAAGTTCAGCACGGTCCGGATGGTGGCGATCGCCGCCAGCTGCCCTATCTGCGTGAAGCTCGGCGCGATGGCCGTGCGCAGCACGTCGCCGGCCAGCTGGAACTCCAGCCCCAGCGTGAGGAACCGCCCCAGGGACAGCCGTACGGTGACGAACCCGTCGTCACCCTGGCGGCGTACGGCGACCCACACGAACCGCACGAAGGCCACCGCCGCGCCGACGAAGATGACGAGCGCGCCGGCGGCCTCGACAAGGCGAACGAACAGATTGACGACCTCCACCAGGGTTTCCTCGGGTAAAAGATCAAGCATGTGCTGCTGTTACCCCTGGTCCGCAGGCCTAACCGGGGCGGCCTCACGCCAGGCAGCGCAGGGCGGCCCTGAGCCCGGGGTCGAGAGGAACGCTGTCCGGCAACCGGCCGACCGTCGCCTCGACGAACTCCGAGGGAGGCAACTGGGCGCTCACCCCGTCCGCGTACAGCCACACCCCGTCGGCGGTCAGCTCGACCTGGACCTTCGAGCCCTGCTCGCCGAGCACGAACGCGCCCACCGCGGCCCGCCACCATTCCCGCTCGTCGATCTCGTGGTCCGACACGGGCACCCCCACGTCGTCGGCGTGGGTGGCGTACTCGGAGTCGTAGTGGAAGGTCTGCAGGCCCACCGGGTACGGCCCGGCCAGGGTCTGCAGCAGCGCGTCCCGGCCGAGCGCGCGCATGCGTTCACGCGTCTCACCGTTCGCCCGCCGCCATTCCTGGAGCACCTCCTCGAGGGGGACGTCACGGCGGCGCCGTACGCACCACTCGTTGAAGCCGTTGAAACCGCCACCGACGCCCTCGCGCCGGAGCATCTCGGAGAACCCCTCGACGTCGCCGTTCAGGCAGGCGTGGTTGTACAGCTCCTCCCCGGCCAGGTGCCCCAGGACGTCCCGCACGGACCAGCCCTCGCACCGCGAGGGACGGTCCCAGCCGTCATCGCCGAGGCCCGAGAAATAGCGGTCCAGGCGGGCCGCCTCGGCGTCGAATATGTCGAAAGGATTGAGATCCGCCAGCGGATCCTTCGCATGTGAAGCCATGTCAACAGCGGTACCCACGGACACCGGTGCGGAACGGCGGGCGGCCGGTCAGTGAACCTCGACCCAGTTGAAGGTGCGTTCCACGGCCTTCTTCCACTGGGCGTACCCTTCCGCGCGCTGCTCGTCGGACCACTGCGGCTGCCAGCGCCGGTCCTCGTTCCAGTTCTGCTCCAGTTCGTCGGTCGTCTGCCAGAAGCCGACGGCCATGCCGGCGGCGTAGGCCGCGCCCAGCGCGGTGGTCTCGGCCACGACCGGCTTGGACACCGGCACGCCGAGGATGTCGGCCTGGAGCTGCATGCACAGCTCGCTGGCGGTGACCCCGCCGTCCACCCGCAGCACGTCGAGGACGACTCCCGAGTCACTGTGCATGGCCTCGACGACGTCCCGGGTCTGGTAGCAGATCGCCTCCAGGGTGGCCCGGGCCAGGTGGGCGTCGGTGTTGAACCGGGACAGCCCGACGATGGCGCCGCGGGCGTCGGAGCGCCAGTACGGGGCGAACAGGCCGGAGAAGGCGGGCACGAAGTAGACCCCGCCGTTGTCCTCGACCTGCCGGGCGAGCGTCTCGCTCTGCGCCGCGTCGGAGATGATGTGCAGCTGGTCGCGCAGCCACTGGATCGCCGAGCCGGTCACCGCGATCGAGCCCTCCAGCGCGTAGACCGGCCGGTCGGCGCCGAACTGGTAGCACACGGTGGTGAGCAGGCCGTGCTTGGACCGGACCGGCTCGTGGCCGGTGTTGAGCAGCAGGAAGTTGCCGGTGCCGTAGGTGTTCTTGGCTTTGCCCACCTCGAAGCAGACCTGTCCGACGGTCGCCGCCTGCTGGTCTCCCAGGTCGCCCGAGAGGCCCACCTCACCGCGCAGCGGCCCCCTGGGCCGGGTGCGGCCGTACAGGTCCGGGTCGGAGGAGGGCCGGATGGCGGGCAGCATCCGCCGGGGGATGCCGAAGAACGACAGCAGTTCGTCGTCCCAGTCCAGGGTCTCCAGGTTCATGAGCATGGTGCGGCTGGCGTTGGTGGGGTCGGTGACGTGCACGCCGCCGTCGGTGCCGCCGGTGAGGTTCCACAGCAGCCAGGTGTCGGTGTTGCCGAAGATCGCCTCGCCGGCCTCGGCGGCCTCGCGGACCCCCTCGACGTTCTCCAGGATCCATTGGATCTTGCCGCCGGAGAAGTAGGTGGCCGGTGGCAGGCCCGCCTTGCGGCGGATGACGTCGCCCTTGCCCTCGCGCTCCAGCGCGGCGGCGATGCGGTCGGTGCGGGTGTCCTGCCAGACGATGGCGTTGTAGTAGGGCCGGCCGGTTGTCCGGTTCCACACCACGGTGGTCTCGCGCTGGTTGGTGACGCCCAGCGCGGCCAGGTCCGCCGCGGTCAGATTGGCGTTGGCCATGGTCGTCTCGATCACCGCGCGGGTGCGTTCCCAGATCTCCACCGGGTTGTGCTCGACCCAGCCGGCCTGGGGCAGGATCTGCTCGTGCTCCAGCTGGTACCGGGCGATCTCGTTGCCGCCGTGGTCGAAGACCATGAAGCGGGTGCTCGTCGTGCCCTGGTCGACCGCTCCAACGAAGTCAGCCATGAAATCTTGCCCCCTTTGTGGCGTGTCCACCGGCGCTTCAGGCCGGTCAGCGCTCGCCTTCCGTCGGTACGCGGCCAGGCTCGGGCTCCGCGATCGGCAGGAACCGCCCCACGAGGAGCTGGTACAGGCCCGCGCCGAGCACCCCGCCGATCAGCGGTCCCACGATCGGCACCCAGAAGTAGAGCTGACCGTACTGATCACGCCAGGCCGTCTCGTAGCCGGTGAGGAACGAGGCCAGGCGCGGGCCGAGGTCGCGCGCCGGGTTGATGGCGTAGCCGGCGTCGGTGCCCCAGGCCATGCCGATCGCCACGACGATCAGCCCGATGATGAACGGAGCCATGTTCGCCCCGGGCGCGGTGTTGTTCAGGTCGGTGACGGCGAGGACGAGGAACAGCAGAATCGCGGTGCCGATGATCTGGTCACGGAAGGCTCCCCACGTGTCCACCGGAAGCACCCCGTTACCCGGCAGCGTCGAGAAGACGCCCTGGGTCTTGATCGTGTGACCGGGATCGGCCTTGGCGAGCACCTCGGTGTAGTTCCACCGCACGATCAGCGCGGCCACGAACGCGCCGGCGATCTGCGCCAGCGAGTACGGCAGCACCTTTCGCCAGGAGAAGCCCTTGAAGACCGCGAGCGCGACCGTGACGGCCGGGTTGATGTGCGCGCCGCTGAGGCGGCCCGCGGTGTAGACGCCGAGCACGACGCCGAGACCCCACCCCCACGCGATGCTGTCGTGATCACCGATGCCACCGGCGACCACCTGGGCCACGACGCCCACGCCGAACAGGATCAGGATCATGGTTCCCGCGAACTCAGAGGCTAACTCGCCGATAAGTCTGGGGGTTTTTCCTGGTTCGGCCATGTCTCCCCCTTCTTCGAAGCTGCGCGGCTCGTCCTTCCCGTGAACCGCTCCGAGGCGAAGACCGGTCATGGGCGGGCCGCTCCCAGGTACGCCGCCGTGGGCCGCGCGGCCTTCCTCGCGGCCGGCGATTGCCCGGCCATCAAATGCCAGACAGCATTACCCGATCGCTATCAAAATCTCCCAATACGGCACATATTACACATATCCCGCTATCAATAGATGGTGCGAATTATCCAAAGAAGCGTACCGAAATTGACAACAGCCCATCTCACAGGCATATCGAAGATCGTCAAGGGCTTCCGGACCCGCCGGGGCGGCCATCGGTCACAATGACGCCGTCCATCCCGGATTCTCCCTGCCCGTTACGGCCGCCGGTCGACCACGGCGAACGCCACATGTTTCCCGTTCGGCGGCGGAACCCGCCTTCCCGCCGATCACGGCCCACCCCCATTAAATTCCTATGACATATCGCGCTTTAGTAAGTCAAGTGCTTGAAAAGTAGACATGATCCATTCACGATTCTCCACGTGGGTTGTAAAGATCATGTGCACCCCGCGCCACTTTCCCCGGCGGGACCCTCCCGCCCGGCGTGAAGGAGACTGCGTGTCCAACACCCCCCGACACTGGCGAGCGGTCCTGATGGGGGCCACCGCCGTTCTCATGCTCCTGCTCCCCCAGGGCGTGGCCCAGGCCGCACCCGATCCCGACAAGATCGACAAGGCCGTCCTGGCGGAGCTGGCCGCGGATGACAAGGCCACCTTCTGGGTGCGTCTGAAAAGCGACGCCGACCTCAGCGCGGCCCGCAAGGCCACGACCAAGACCGAGAAGGCCAGGCAGGTCTTCCAGGCCAAGACCGGGCTCGCCGCATCATCGCAGGCGGGCCTGCGCAGGCTCCTCACCGCCGAGCACGCCGACTTCACCCCGTTCTGGATCGTCAACGCCATCCAGGTGACCGGCGACACCAAGCTGGCCACGGAGATCGCGAAGCTGCCCGAGGTGGAGCGGATCGAGCCCAGCCGCGCCGCCAAGCTGCCCGAACCGCTGCCGGGCGAGCAGGTGGCGAAGGTCAACGCGGTCGAGTGGAACATCGACCGCGTCAACGCCCCCAGGGTCTGGAACGAACTCGGCACCCGCGGCGAGGGCGTCGTCGTGGCCAACATCGACACCGGTGTGCAGTTCGACCACCCCGCCCTGGCCACCCAGTATCGCGGCAGGAGGGCCGACGGCAGCCTCGACCACAACTACAACTGGTTCGACCCGGCGGGGGTGTGCCCGGGCGCCGCACCGTGCGACAACAACGACCACGGCACCCACACCATGGGCACCATGGTGGGCGGTGACGGCGGCGCCAACACCATCGGCGTCGCCCCCGGCGCGAAGTGGATCGCCGTCAAGGGCTGCGAGTCCAACACCTGCTCCGACGCCTCGCTGCTCGCCGCGGGGCAGTGGGTGCTCGCGCCCACCGATCTGAGCGGCCACAACCCGCGCCCCGATCTGGCACCGGACATCGTCAACAACTCCTGGGGCGGCGGCGGCTTCGACCCCTGGTACAAGGAGACCGTCGAGGCGTGGGTCGCGGCGGGCATCTTCCCCGCCTTCGCCAACGGCAACCTCACCGGCGCGGGATGCAACTCCAGCGGCTCCCCCGGGCAGTACGTCTCCAGTTACAGCGCCGGCGCGTTCGACGTCAACAACGCGATCGCGAGCTTCTCCACCCGCGGGGCCGGCGAGAACGGCGAGATCAAGCCCAACCTCGCGGCGCCCGGCGTCAACGTGCGCTCGTCCGTGGCCGGCGGCGGCTACGACGCCTTCTCCGGCACGTCGATGGCCGCCCCGCACCTGGCGGCCACCGTGGCGCTGATGTGGTCGGCCTCGCCCGCCCTTCAGGGCGACATCGCCGCCACGCGGGCGCTGCTCGACCGGACCGCGATCGACGTCGACGACACGCGCTGCGGCGGCACCCCCGCGGACAACAACGTCTGGGGCGAGGGCCGGCTCGACGCGTTCGCCGCGGTCCAGGCCGCTCCCGTCGGGGCACTCGGCGGGCTGAGGGGCACCGTCACCGCCAACGGCGCACCGGTGGCCGCAGCGAGCCTCACCGTCACCGGGCCGCAGAGCCGTATGGTCACCACCGCGCAGGACGGGACGTACACGCTGCCCCGGCTGCTGGAGGGCGACTACCAGATCACCGTCAGGAAGTTCGGGTACGGCGACGCCACCGCGACCGTCACCATCGTGGCCGACCAGACGGTCACCAAGGACGTGCCGCTGACGCAGCAGCCCTCGGGCGCGGTGTCGGGAACGGTCACCGCCGCGGGTGCACCCGAGGCGGGCGCCACGGTGACCGCGGTGGGCACCCCGGTCAGCGCGGTCACCGACGCCGCGGGGCGGTACCGGCTCACGCTGCCGAACGGCACCTACGAGCTGACCGTCACCCCGCTCTCCCGGTGCGCGAGCGGCCTCACCGCGTCGATCACAGTGAACGGCGACCTGACCAAGGACATCGAGCTGCCACGCCGTGCCGACTCCTTCGGCTACACCTGCGCCAGCGCCGCCGAAGCGTACGTCGCGGGCACCGAAAGGCATCCGCTCACCGGCGACGACGCGGCCCAGCCGGTCACGCTCCCGTTCACCTTCCCGTTCTACGGCAGCGGCTACACCGGCGGCTGGATCAGCAGCAACGGGTTCCTGAGCTTCACCGCCTCAAGCACCACGGCGAGCAACGGAGCCCTGCCCTCCACCGGCGCGCCCAACGCGGCGCTCTATCCCTACTGGGACGACCTGGTGCTGGACGACCAGGCCGGGGTCTACACCGCCACCGTCGGAACCGCACCGAAGCGCACCTTCGTCATCGAATGGCGCAACGCCCGGTTCTACTCCGACGCCACCCAGCGCATCTCGTTCTCGGCGTTGCTCGGCGAGGACGGCTCGATCGGATTCCGCTATCGCGGCATCACCAACGACCGCGCCTCCGGCACCAGCGCCACGGTGGGCGTCGAGAACGCGGGCGGCACCGACGCGCTGCAGTACTCCTTCAACAGCGCCGCGCTCAGGGACGGCCAGAGCCTGACCTTCACCGCGAGCCGGCACGGGCTGCTGACCGGTACCGTCACCGACGCCAACGACGGCAGGCCGCTGGCGGGCGCGACGGTGAGGGTGAGCAGCGCGGCGACCCTCGCCGCCGAGAGCGACGTGGCGACCTTCACCACCGGGGAGAACGGCACGTTCCTCGGGCAGATCCCGGTGGGCGACTACCGGGTCGAGGTCTCCAAGGAGAACTACGGAACCTTCTCCCGGGAGGCCACCGTCACCGCCGGAGCCCAGACCCGGGTCGACACCGCCCTGACCACCGGCCGGGTGACGGCCGCGGCCGGCGAGCTGACCCTGGTGATGCCGGCCGAATCCACCAGGAACGGCGCGGTCGAGCTGACCAACCTGGGCAGCGCCACCGCCTACACCGTCGTGACCGATCCCGCCCAGGGCTGGCTGGGCGTGACGCCCGCCAGTGGCGAGCTCGGCTCGGGCGCGTCGGTGGCGTTGAAGGTCACCGCCTCAAGCGCGGGCGTCCAGCCGGGCACCGTTCGCACCGGCAGGCTGCTGGTTCGCTCGGCGAGCGGCCGCAATCCGCAGATCGAGATCACCGTGAAGGTCGTGGTGCCCAAGCACCAGGTCGCCATCGACGCGGGAGGCACCAAGGAGGTCGTCGACGCCGCCGGTGACCGCTGGACCGCCGACCGGAAGTACAGCCAGGGCGGCCACGGCTACGTGGGCAGCAACAGGACGCACACGGCGAGCAAGGCGATCAAGGGCACGACCGAGCAGGCGCTGTTCAAGAGCGCCCGCGAGTCGATGCTGGAGTATCGCTTCGACCAGGTGCCCAACGGCACCTACACCGTCGAGCTGGGCTTCGCCGAGACCCGGGCCATGCGTGAGGGCCGGCGCGTCTTCGACGTCATCATCGAGGGCCAGCTCGCGATCCCCGCGCTGGACCTGGCTCTGGAGGTCGGCGCCTACACCGCCACCACCCGCCAGTACACGGTGAAGGTCACCGACGGTCAGCTCAACGTGCGGTTCGCCGAGCGGACCGGCGAGACCATCGTCAACGCCATCCGCATCTCCGAACGCCCCGACAAGGCCACCCCGTAGCGGCCTGAACCGGCGTCGGCCCGCCCCGCCCCCGTGGCGGGGCGGGCCGCGCTCGTCAGACGGCTTCGGCCCAGACGCCGCTCAGCGCATGGGACACGTCGACGCGTGCCGTCTCCGCCGCCAGCTCGCGGAGCTGGTCGGCGAACACGAGCGCCTGCTCCGGTGTCATGCGCGGCTCGGGACCGAGGTAGAAGACCACGATGTCACCGCTCTGGGACACCGTGGCGGCGAAAGGAAGAGAGGGGGTTGTAACGGTTGTAAACATGATGGGGATCATTCTTTCCTACCCCACCGACAATTTGCAGGTCGTTTAATTCCGGCCCGGCTCCGCGCCCGTCGCCGGCGCCTGGCGCCGGGTCACCAGCCAGTTGATCACCCACAGGACGAGGCCGATCCCCAGCAGCACACCGGCCCGGATGTAGACCTCGGCGGGCCTGCCCGTCAGGGGACTGGCCAGGACGAAGGCCAGAACGGCTCCGATCACGGGCAGAACCGTCGGCGTCCGGTAGTGCGAATGCTCCACGGTGTCCCTGCGGAGCACGAGGACGGCCACGTTCACGACCGTGAAGACGCACAGCAGCAGGAAGGCCGTGGTGTCACCGAGCCCCGCGATCTCCCCCGTCGAGACCAGGGCGACGGCGAGCGCCGTGGTGAAGATGATCCCGACCACCGGTGTACGGCGGCGCGGATCGACCCATCCCAGGGCGCCCGGCACGACCCGTTCCCGGGCCAGGCCGTACACCAGCCGAGACGCCATCATCATGTTGATCAGCGCGGAGTTGGCCACGGCGAACATGGCGATCGCCGCGAACAGCTGGGGCGGGAAGCTGATCCCTCCCGCCTTGACCACCTCCAGCAGGGGCCCTGACGACTTCTCCAGAACCCGGTAGTCGACCAGGAGCGAGGAGGTCAGAGCGACCAGGATGTAGATCGTGCTGGTGATCGCCACCCCGAGGAAGATCGCCCGAGGGAAGTTGCGCGAGGGGTTCTCGGTCTCCTCGGCCATGTTCACCGAGTCCTCGAACCCGACGAACGCGAAGAAGGCCAGGGCCGTACTTCCGAGAAGCGCGAGAAGCAGGCCTCCGGCCTGGTCGGTGCGGACCTCGGTCAGCCTGGCGGGTTCCCCGGCGCCGGTGGCGACCGCGTACACGCCGATGGCGATGATCACCACGAGCCCGGTCAGCTCGATGAGCGTGAACACGATGTTGGTCTTCACCGACTCCGAGACGCCGCGATAGTTCAGCAACGCGATGGCCAGGATGAAGACGACACCGACGGCGACGCCGGGGACCGTGACGAACGCCTTCAGGTAGTCACCGCCGATGGCACGCGCCGCCGCGCTGGCCGAGGTGAGCCCCGAGCACATGACCGCGAACGCCACCATGAACGTCAGGAACGGCCTTCGGAAGGCCCGCTGGGTGTAGAGGGCGGCACCGGCCGCCCGTGGATACTTCGTCACGAGCTCGACATAGGACATCGCCGTCAGCAGGGCGATGACGAACCCGAGCAGGAACGGCATCCACAACGCCCCGCCGACCTTGCCCGCCACCTTGCCGGTGAGCGCGTAGACGCCGGTGCCGAGGATGTCGCCGATTATGAAGAGGACGAGAAGTTTGGGGCCGATGACCCGCTTGAGGGAAACCCGTTCGGCCTCGGGGGTGGGCAGTGTCATACGTGATCTCGTTCCCTCACCCGTGCCCTTGATGCGACCCGTCCATCGGTTCCGGGAACCTCGGGAGGCATCGGGTGGTAGAGAAGGCATGAGACGTAAGAACAGCTTTCTCCTGGTGGCGTTTCTCGCCTCGGTTCTGGTCGTCGCGGCCCCGCCCGCATGGGCGAAGGGGGTGGACAGCGCGATCCTCACCGGACCGGGGCTGTCCGCTCCCGTCACGGTGAAGCCGAGCGACCCGGCCGCGAGCGCCAGGCTGAGCACGCTTCGCATGGGCACGGCCATCGACACGGCTCTCATCAGCGAGTTGCCGGGCCGGTTCCAGAGCGAACGGCCGTCGGGCCGGCTCGGGCCGGGCTACCGGCTGGCCTGGCACGCGCCGGGCGAGCAGGCCGAGGTTGTCCAGGACCTCTATCCCTACGCGCTTCCGGCCCCGGTCGTCCACACGCCCTCGCAGAAGCTCGTGGTGCGGACCGGCTGGTATCGCGCGCCCGCCTTCCTCAAGGACACTCTCACTCAGCTCGGCCTGCCCGCCGAGCCTCCGGCCGGCACCGCCCTGACCGGTGAACCGGGTCCCGCCGCGACTTCCGGCCCGCCGGGGTGGATCTGGGGCGCAGCCACCGGGCTCGCGGCGGGCATCGCGTTCGTCGCGTTCGTCGCGCTCAGACGCCGCCGGGCGAACGCCGGGACGGCCACCGGGAGGCGATGACGGCCGGGAGACGACGACGGCCGACGCGGGCCGGAACATCGGCATACCCGTTACCGGCGCACGCGGGACAGGCTATAAAAGGGCATACCTAAATAGGACAGTAAGTATGACCGTTATTGGGATTATGTACCCCGAGCCATAAAATGCCATCCAAAATATGGCCATTAGTGCGACCATTACCATCATGATGTGGGATGAATCACGAAGCACGCTTTTCCCCAAACAGATCTATTGACCCGCCAATTACGAATGATCAACACTGGGGCGGTCTTTCAGCTGTCAAGTAGATCAAGTAAGGGGACCCATGGTCGCCACTCTGTCCCAGATCGTCCGGCTAGCCCCCGACGGATCCCGGCTCGACATCGCCCTTCCCTCCGAGGCCGGCTCGCTGGCGTGGCACGGCCACACCCGGCTCGGAGGGCCGTCCCTGGTGCGCAACTTCAGCTTCGCCCAGGCCGGCCAGCACCGCGTCATCCCCAGCAAGATCTTCCCCGGTGGCCGCACCGAGGTCTTCCGGCAGAACGGTTACGACCTGGTGCTGTACGAGGCCGCCGACCGCTCGCAGAGCTGCCTGGTGTGGGCCGGGCCGCACAACGAGGTGACCACCTGGTTCGGCGGCGCGGCTCCCCGGCGCGCCGTGCTGAACCACACCGTCTCCGCGGTGTCCTTCACCGACTCCCCCGAGGGCGCCAGGCTGGTCCCGGCCGTGCCGGCGATGAGCCTGCAGCAGTTCGGCACCGTGGTCATCGGACGCAGCGACGACCTGATCGTGATGATCAAGGACGCCCGGGCCGCCCGGGAGGAGCTGCCCGAGCACCGCGGGGCGGTCCAGGGCGACACGGAGATGTGGAAGGAGAAGCTGGAGCTGGACGGCGAGCAGGCCGCCCAGCTCGCCGGCACCCCGTACGAGTGGCGTTACATCTACGCCAACCCCACCTCCATCGCCGAGATCATCTTCCCGATGTCCCCGGACGCGGCGCGGGCGCGCGTCGCCTCCGACGACGCCCGCGTCGACTCGGTGCTGTCCGGCCTGCGGGTCACGTGGGCGGCATGACGCTCTCCACCTCACTCGCCCTGATCGCGATCGTCCTTTCCATCTTCGCGATCCTCGCCGTCGGGGGTGTCTACATACGGCTGCGGATGCTGGAGCAGTCGGTGCTGAACCCGCGCGGCGCCATGCTCGCCGACGATGCCAGGGCCGCGCCCGACGCGCTGCGTCCCACCGGCGACAACGCCCGCACGCTGGTGCTCCTGATCGACGCCGGCTGCGGCACCTGCCACCGCGTGTGGGAGTTCGCGCAGCGGCCGATCCCGGGCGTCCGCGTCGTCAGCCTGTTCTCCTCCGCCGAGACGGCCGAGGTGTTCGGCGAGCCGTCGTCCGGGTCCGTCGAACGGATCACGGATCCCGACTTGTGGACGGCCCTCTACGAGGGTTACACCCCCTGCGTCTACGTGATCGGCACCTCCGGCGAGATCGTCGAGCGCCGGTTCGTGTACGGCGACACCGACCTCTCCCTGCTCTGGACCGAACTCTTCCCCACCCTCTCCGACTCCGGGAGCCTTCATGCGCCATGACCTGATCCCCTCGCTCCACGACGTTCCCGCCGACGCCGCGCCCAGCATGGTGCGCTCGATGATCCCGGCGACGCCCGCAGCTCGCCGTACGGTCCTCAAGGGCATGGCCGTCGCGGTCGCCACCGCGGCCCTGGTGCCGTTCGACTGGGTCATCTCCCGGCGCGCGGCTTTGGCGGTCGGCCCCACCTCGGAGTGGACCCGCACCAACTGCCGGGACGCCTACTCCGGCGGTTACGCCGAGGAGCCCTCGAACTGGGGCGGCGGCCCCAAGGCCTGCTTCGGCGGCTGGCGGATGGGCGGCTACCCGTGCAACTCGAACAAGCGCCACTTCGAGGGGTTCCGCGGCTACCACGACGAGGGTTACACCTCTCACCGGGTCACCACGTGCTCCAACCGCAACGCGTGGCGGTGGACCGTCAGCGGCAAGGTCTACCGCTGCTCCGACGCCAGCACCAGGACGGTGTGGAACGACGGTGAGAGCTACACCGACCTGACGATCTCGGTGTGCAAGCTTTGATCGAACTCCGGCGCCGGGCCCTCCACCCCCTGCTGCTGGCGGTGCCGATCGTGCTCGGCCCCGCCGTGCCGGCGGTGATGAAGGGCCCGGCTCTCCTGTTCTTCTTCTGGGCGGGGCTCAACGCCGGATACGCCAACTCCGGCAGCACTTGAAGCCACAACTCGGCGTTCCTGCTGAGCGCGTCGGTCTGGCGCGGTTCTGGTGCTCTCGGTTACTTCGGCGTCGGCCTGCTGCTCGGCGCGTGGAGCGTCGCGGTGGTCGCCGCCGCGTTCGGCGGCGTGGTCCAGTCGGTGCTGCCCACGGCGGTACGGCTGGCACTGCTGGGCGTGCTCGCGGTGATCGTGCTGCTGCGGGAAACGGGGCTGATCACGTTGCGCGTTCCGGAGAACGCGCGGCTGGTTCCCGAACATGTGCTCCATCGCGGGCGTGTGCTCGGCGGCATCCAGTTCGGATTCGAGATGGGCACGGGCATGCGCACCTACTCCCCGTCCTCGCTGCCGCATCTCGTCCTCCTCGCCCTGCTGCTCGCCGTGCCGTTCCCCGGCGCGCTGGCCGCGGGGGCCGGTTTCGCCCTCGCCCGCTGGATCATGGCGGCGGCGAGCGTCACGCACAGCGACGACGGCTCGTGGTCCTTCCTCTGGGACGACAACAAGCGGCTCCTGGCGGCCGCGACCGCCGCGTCGGCCGTCGCCTCGCTGGCGCTAGGGTTGCTGGCGTGATCGTCTCGCTGGTCGTGGTCTACGACGCCACCTGCGGGAGCTGCTCGGCCATCGCCGGGCGGCTCTCGCGGGTCCTGGCCCCGCCGGTGATCGTGCGGTCCTGCCGGGACCCGCACCTGGGCCGGGAGTTCCCGGCGCTGGCGGGGCTTCCCCGGTGCGCGGCACCCTTGCTGATCGTGCGAGGGCCCGGCGGGGCCGTCGAGGTCCTGAAGGGACCGCGCATGATGTGGCGGGGCGCCACCCTCGTCGCCCCAGGGCGATGGCCCGCCGCGCTGAAGCTCGCGGCGTGGATCGGCTGGCAGCGCGCGCTGCATCTGCCCAGGCGCCGGGAGACCGGGAGGACGGCCACCTACTGAGCGCGGGGACCCCAATCGGCGTCACCAGCCGACACCGGGCGTCACCGGGCGGCGTCGAGCCCCGCCGCCGGCCGCGGGGCACGTGCCGGGCGGAGGAGAATCATAGGCGTGGAACGGATGGATCCGGACGAACGTCACCAGCACCTCCTCACCCGGGCACGGAACTCCCTCAGGGAGTTCCCCTGTCGCGAGACGTCCGGCACCATGATCGCCACGGTCCCGGGCGGGCGCGGCGGATGCTGAGGCTGGATCGGCTGGTGAACGTTCTCGGCGGCTACGGGGCCCACCTGTGCTGCGCTCCGGCGTCGCGGAACGTGGAACTGCGCAGCGTGGTGGTGCACGATCCGACCGACACACGCCCCGCGACCGGTGACGTGTTCCTGTCGGTCGGCGTGGATTCGGCGGCCGACGCCGTACGCCTGGCACGGTCGGCACGTGCCGCCGCGGTGCTGGTGCGCGGAGACCCGCCACTCGACGAGGACGCCCTCGCGGGCGCCCGTGACGCCGGGATCGCCGTGCTGCTGGTCGAACCGGAGGTGTCCTGGAGCCAGCTCTTCGGCGTGGTGTACGGCCTGGTACTCGAAGGCCGCGACACCGAGGCCGGGCGCGGGCCGACCGACCTGCTCGCCTTCGCGGACACGCTCGCGGCCGAGATCGGCTGCGCGGTGACGATCGAGGACCAGATGTCACGTGTCCTGGCCTACTCCGGCTCGCAGCAGACCGCCGACCCGGCACGGCTGGAGACGATCCTGGGCAGGCGGGTGCCGGACAGGATCCGGCGGCAGTTGGAGCGGCAGGGCGTCTTCGCGCACCTGGCGGCCTCCGACGAGCCGCTGTTCGTCGAGCCCTCACCGGCACACGGGCTCAGAGGCCGCATGGTGGTCGCCATGCGCGCCGGACGCGAGCTGCTGGGGTCGATATGGGTCGAGTGCGATCGCCCGCTGTCCGACGAGCGCCGGATCGTCCTGGGCGACGGGGCACGGGCGGTCGCGTTGCACCTGCTGCGCTCCCGGGTCAGCGCGGACCTGGAGCGTCAGGTGGAGTCCGATCTCGTCATCCGGCTGCTGGAGGGCACGGCCGACGCGCCCGCCGTGATCAGCAGGCTCGGCCTGCCCCGGGGGCAGTTCCGGGTGATCGCGCTCCAGGCGCACGTCGCCGAGGAGAGGCACGCCGCGATCCTGCTGGCCTTCGAACGCGCGACCACCGGTTTCGGCTGGTCACGGCCGGGACGCAGCGCGCTGTTCGGCAACACCCTGTACACGGTGCTGCCCTGTGACAACGACGTCGCCCCCGCACGCGACTGGCTCGCCGCAATCGTGAACGCCCTGCCGCAGCAGGTCACCGTGTACGCCGGCGTCGGCGGGGCGGCGGGGCCCGCGCAGCTGCCCGCGAGCAGGCAGGAGGCCGACGAGAGCCTCGCCCTGCGGACGGCGCGGCCCGGTGGCGCCCCGCCCGTCGTCTACGACGAATCGTGGGACGAGATCCTGCTGCAACGTCTCCGGGCGGCCGCCTCGTCGGGACGCGTTCCCGCCCGCGGGCCGGTCGCCGAACTGACCGCGCATGACGCGGAGCACGGCACCCGGTACATCGCGACGCTGCGCGCCTGGCTGGAGGCGCAGGGAGACCTGGCCGTCGCCGCAGGCCGCCTCGCGGTCCATCCCAACACCGTCCGATACCGGCTCCGGAGAATGGCCGAGATCACGAACCTGCGGCTCGACCTGCCCGAGAAACGGCTGGCGATGATCATCGCACTGGCCGCCGGCCAGGATCGGCAGCTCTAGTAGGGCTTGGAGGCGGAAACGGGCCAGGCGTTTCTGGGCAGGTCTCGGCGGCAGGTGGGGCGACTCACGGACCAGTAGGAACGCCTCCAGCCGCTCGCGCACGGCCTCGTGTTCCTGTGGTGTCATCTCCTCACCCCCGCAGGCAACCCACCGCCTCCTACCCGAGGTAACCAAGCCCTACTAGTTGAAGCAGTCCTGATTGTTGAGGGCGATGCCGTACTCGGCGACCTTGCCGTGCGTGACGCCGAAGCTGTAGTAGGCCTTCTTGTTGCCGG
>NZ_JBIAZA010000047.1:0-61258 GCF_042898655.1 Streptosporangium sp. NPDC000396 | reverse complement strand
ATCCTGGCCCGGGGGGCTCCCGGGCCGGAGCTGGTCTCGCTGAGCCGGGCGGCGGAGATGCTGGTGATCGGCCGCCGAGGGCTCGGCGGGGTCGCCGGGCTGCTGCTCGGCTCGGTGAGCGCCTACGTCGCCGCCCACGCGCTCTGCCCCGTGCTCGCCGTCCGGCAGGCCGGTACGGCATCGCAGGCACATCCCGAAACCGTCGTGGTGGGGATGGACGGCTCCGCCTGCTCGCTGGCGGCCTTGAGGTTCGCGCTCCAGTACGCCCGGAGCCGCCGGTTGCCGGTGCACGCGGTGCATGCGGTGCGCGCCAGGGCGGACACGTCGTTCCGGCCGGGGGAGGAGGTCGGGCGATGGCTCGCCGAGACCATGGCCTCGCTGCCGGGAGGTCATTGCGACGTGGCGGTCCACGCGAGCACGCTCGGCGGGCCGCCGCTTCTCGCCCTGTTGTCCCGCAGCGGCGAGGCACGGCTGCTGGTCGTCGGGTCCCGGGGACGGGGCCTCGTCCGGGGGCGGGTTCTCGGTTCGGTGAGCCAGGAGCTGCTCCACAGGGCTTTGTGCCCGGTGGCCGTCGTGAAACAGCAGGATCACGCGCTGCCGGGACCGGGCGAACGCTCATGGAGCCGGACCCCGTAGGCGCCGCGCCGCCGGTTCGCCCGGAGCAGACCATAGGTCCTCCGCATTGGGGACCTTCGCCGCTGACACCCTCGAAACCGCCGCGGGATGCTCGTAACGAAGGGGGGATCATGCAGGCCAAGGATGTCATGAGCACGATGGTCGTCACGGTGCGGCCGGAGGCGTCGTTCATCGACGTCGTCGGTGCCATGGTGCGTTTCAAGGTCAACGCGATCACCGTCGTCGATGCCGACGAGCGTCCCATCGGCGTGATCTCGGAGGAGGACCTGCTGCTGAAGGAGATCGGTCCCGGCAGGCACACGGACGGCGTCCTCGGAGGCGGCAGCAGGCGAGAGGGGCGTGGGAAGGCCGTCGCCGCCACGGCTGGGGAGATCATGACCACCCCCGCGGTCACCGTCATGAGGGGAACCTCCGTCCGGGACGTGGTACGGCTGATGCACCGGCATCGGGTCAAGCAGCTGCCCGTGATCGACGCGGTCACCGGGCGCGTCGCCGGAACCGTCCATCAGGGAGACCTGCTCAAGATCTTCACCCGTCCCGCCGAGGAGATCGATCGGGAGATCACCGAGATCTGCGACCGGCTCTGCGCCGACCGGGAGGGGCTGGTCGTCGGCATCGAGTCGGGCGTGGTCACGCTGGAGGGCCGGGTCGGCTTCCGCTCGCAGATCTCACGCCTTGTCGCGGCGGCCCGCGAGATCGAGGGTGTCCTCGCGGTCGAAAGCCGTCTCACCTACCAGTCCGATGACATGGCCGGCATTCCGGCCCCGCCACCTGCGACGAAGGCGGAACCGTGAGCGGTGGGTACCTCCAGATGATCATTCGCCTGGGCTTCACCCTTGACGAGAGCCACTGTCGGCGTACGGCAGGGCGGACCTTCCTGCCCTGGTCGTGGGCTACGCGCAGCTGAGTCCCGATCGGCTGCGCGATGCGATCGCCGCGCTCGGCGCCGCGGCGAGCCGGACCATCGGGTGGTGAGCATCCCCGCCTTCCGTGCCCATCCCCGGTTCCGGGGGATGGGCACGGCCACATCTGAATGCCACACTTCTCCCTATGACCGCGAAGCAGCCGCATTCCCTGATTCCTGCCATGCGGCTGGATGAGCTGTTGTCGGAGCTGCACGTCCGGCTGGAGGCGGTGCTGGCCACCCGGGACCGCGTGCACGCCCTGCTGGAGGCGGTCGTGTCGGTGGGCAGCGACCTGGATCTGGAGACCGTGCTGCGCCGGATCGTGGAGACCGCCACCACCCTGGTCGACGCCAGCTACGGCGCGCTGGGGGTGATCGGCGAGGAGAACACACTCGTTCAGTTCGTCCCGGTGGGGTTGAGCGAGGAGGAGATCGCCCGGATCGCGCACTGGCCCCACGGGCTGGGCCTGCTGGGCCTGCTCATCAAGGAACCGCAGACGTTGCGGATGGCCGATCTGTCCGACCACCCGGAGTCCTACGGTTTCCCGCCCGGCCATCCGCCGATGGGGTCGTTCCTCGGGGTGCCGGTCCGGGTGCGCGACGAGGTGTTCGGCAACCTCTACCTCACCGAGAAGCGCGGGGGAGGGGAGTTCGACGCCGAGGACGAGGCGATCGTGGTGGCGCTGGCCACCGCGGCCGGCGTGGCGATCGAGAACGCCCGGCTGTACGAGGACACCCGGCGGCGCGAGATGTGGCTGCAGGCCTCCTCGGAGATCACCACCAGCCTGCTGTCCGGGGCGGAACCGGAGGAAGTGCTCACCTTGATGGTGCGCCGCGCCCGGCAGATGGCCGGCGCCGACATGGTGACGATCATGCTGCCCGACGGTGCTCGCGAGGTTCTCCGGGGAGTGATCGCCGAGGGACTGGCCGCCGATCACCTCGCGCAGGTGGAGGTGGGCGTCACCGGCTCCCTGGCGGGCCGGGCCCTGATGAGCGGCGAACCCGTCATGGTCACCGCGTTCGACGACACCGGCATGCCGTCCGCCGTCGCCGACCGGCTGATGGTGGGGCCCGCGGCAGCCGTGCCGCTGGGTGCGGGGGGAACCGTCCGCGGGGTACTGCTCCTGGGCAAACGTCCCGGCCGCATGCCCTTCAGCCACACCGAGCTGCGGGCCCTGCACACCTTCGCCGGACAGGCCGCCGTCGCCCTGGAACTGGCCGAGGCCCGCAAGGACGCCGAACGGCTGGGCCTGCTGGAGGACCGCGACCGCATCGCCAAGGACCTGCACGACGTGGTCATCCAGCGGCTGTTCGCCGTCGCCATGACCTTGATGAGCATCGTCCGGCTCGTCGAACACCCCGAAGCCTCGGGCCGGCTGCAGCACGGGATCGACGAGCTGGATGAGACGATCCGGCAGATCCGCTCGACCATCTTCGCCCTGCAGACACCCCGCGAAGCCGCCGATCCCGGCCTGCGCGCGCAGATCGTGGATCTGGTGGAAAGCGCACGCGGTCATCTGGGCTTCATGCCGGGCCTGCGCCTGGAGGGCCAGCTCGACACCCGGGTCCCCGCGTCGATCGCCGAGCAGCTGCTGGCCGTCTTGCGGGAGGCGCTGTCCAACATCGTGCGTCACGCCAAGGCCTCCCAGGCCGACGTCTCCGCGGAGATGAGCGGCGACTGGCTCGCCCTCACCGTCCAGGACAACGGGGTCGGGCTTTCCGGCGGCGGCAGACGCAGCGGTCTGCGCAATCTCAAGGACCGCGCCACCCAGCTCGGCGGCACCTTCGAGACCGGATCCCCGGAAAAGGGCGGGACCCGGCTGACCTGGCGCGTGCCGCTCGGCTGACGAGGGCGCCACCGGCGGCCGCCGTCCGCCGTCCGCATGGCGCCGGCCACGTCACGGCCGTGGATCCGCCGGGCCCATTGCCCGGGACGCGGCGCGGAAAACCGGCCGCCGGGCGAAAGAAGAACGACCAGGAAATCGACGGCGTTCATGCGGCGTCAGAGCGAACGGCGGCGCGCATGAAGGAATGGCGCATTTTTCTCCTCGCGCTATCAAGGTTCACCTTCGGAAGTTTCCCGACGTGCTGCCCGCGGCCATCGCCCTGCATTTCTTCACATGGGATATAGAGTAAGGGCCGGAGGGAAATCCGGGCGGCGGGGTCCGGGAACACAATCCCTGCGGCCAGGCCAAAAATGCACCTGTCGCCGAACCGAAATGAAGATCTAACCTCTCGTTGATAATTTCTGCGCGTCGTCTTCCCGAAGGGTTGTTCTCGGCTTCACGTAATTGCTACTTGACCGCTTGGTTGACTCATGCAAATCTTGGCAGTGGCTATGTCACCAATGGGGCACAACGCGCGAAGGAGGCAAATGAGTATCGGTGATGTGGTGGGTGGCCGCGGTGGGCGAAGGCCTGCCGGCGGCCGGTGGGCCCGTCGCCAAACTCCTCCGGCGCTGGACCGTTCACTCCGCACTCGGCCTTCGCGGCGTTGCTCGCCGGCACTTTTCCGGCTGCGATAAGCGCTCTTCGGCTTGGATTCATCCATCAGGCCTGGACGGCGGACCGGTGGCTTCGGTGAATTCATTCGTGCATCGGCGAAGCCCGCGTGCTCGTTCGAGACCCCGTCAGCCGGAATCGTCCCGCCCGGCCGGGAACGGTTGTCCGCCGTCGCCGCCAAGCGCGGAATCGAGGCTCTCGGACCTCCCGGGATCTCGCCGGAGGACCTGAACGCCGCTCATGGCCCGCCAGGAACGGACAACGAAACGCCATTGCGCCGTCGCGTTGAGTGAAATTCCGGGGTTCGGCGCCGGCGCGGCTGGAATCGCGCACGCCCATGGCCGGGCGTGAATTGCCTCCGCTTTTCTTCATCGGTGAATCGACAGGTTCCGAAAAGGATATCCAGAGGAGTTTCTCCATGAGCAAGTCATCGCCGTTGTCCGATCCGGACATCATTTCCGACCCCTATCCCGTATATGCCGCCCTGGCGGAGCGCGAGCCGGTTCACTGGTGTGAGGGCCTGAACGCCTGGGCCGTAATGAAATACGCCGACTGCGCCGACGGGCTGAAGGACCCCCGCCTCAAGGCCGAGCGCATGGAGGAAATCCTCGACGTCAAATTCCCGGGCCACTCGTTGCCGCCCGACAGTATTTACCACCGGTTCACCAAGAACGTCATGATGTACACGGACCCTCCGCGCCACGATGCGCTGAGAAGATCCACGCGGGCGGGTTTCACCCGCGCGGCCCACGAGCACTACAGCCACGTCATCGAGCGCGTCGCCCAGGAGCTGGTCGCTGCGATTCCGCGTGGCGCCAAGGAGATCGACGCGGTTTCCGCGCTGGCCGCCAAACTCCCCGTGAGTGCCGCCGTCCATGCCTTCGGGGTTCCGGAAGAGGATCTGGATTTCGTCATACCGCGAGTGGACGCGCTCATGACCTACTGGTCCGGGCCGCAGGCTCAGCCGGTGGCGCTCGATCGCCTGATCGAACACCTTGAGGACTTGCATGTCTATTCGCTGGAGCTTCTCCAGGGAAAGCGAGGCAGAGTCCTGCCGGAAACGGTCATCGCGCGTCTCGCGGCCGACCAGCAGAGCCATGCCGACTGCACGCCGGAGCAGACCGTGCACCAAATCGTTCTGCTGCTGACGGCGTTGTTCGCACCCACCACTCCGGGGTCGCTCAGCAGCGGCATGCTTTCGTTCGCGACGAACCAGGATCAGATTGACCGCTTCCTGGCAGACCGCGCGTGCGTCGACAACACCGCCAACGAGGTGGTCCGATACAACGCGTCCAACCAGTTCACGTGGCGGGCCGCGGCGACGGCGATCGACATGGGCGGCGTGCGGATCGAGAAGGGGCAGAGCGTCGCCCTTTTCCTGGGCGCCGCGAACCGGGATCCACATGTGTTCGAGCGGCCGGACGCGTTCGATCTCGATCGGCGGAACAGCGGACGGCATCTTTCGTTCGGAGCCGGACCGCACTCGTGTCTTGGACGGCAGATCGCCGGCCTCGAACTCAAGTGGTTCTTCGTCGCACTGTTCGCGCGTTTTCCGGGGATTCATCTGGCGGGCGAGCCCACCTGGAACTCGAACCTGGAATTTCGGTCGCTGCGGTCTCTGCCGCTGGTGCTCGGCTGACGGGACGCTCCCGGTCCCAGCTCCTCACGAGCCGGTCGGGGCCTCGGAGCCCGCGCAGACGACAAACGCCCCTTGACCGGGAAGGGCCGGGCTCCTGAAGCGGTGCGGCGTCTGCCGGAAGACAGGCCCAAGCCGTACGGAAGCGTGGCCAGGAGATCGAGATGAGAGGTGAAACCGTGCCTGACCTTCTGGGCCGTCTGAATCGTCGTCCCGGCGAGAGCCTGGAAGCCGTGCTCCACCAGCCGGAGCCGGCCGCCCTGGTTGCCGACGCCGTTCCCGGGGCGGCCTCGATATCGGCCGGGCCGGCGGACTGCCGTGCGCCTGTTCGAACACGTCCGTATGGGGACTGTCCCTTACCCGGTCACGGGCAGAACGCCTCGCGTGACCGGCACGCGCACGAAGCCGTCACAGCCGTGCCGGACGTCGACGTCGCCGAAGCCGAGGACTTCCTGCGGACCTACTACGCCGAAGCCGCCCCGAGCATCCCGTTCCAGGAGCGGCTACGTGAGGTCCGGTCGGAGATCGACGCGACCGGCGGCTACGCTCACACCCAGGCCGAGCTGACGTTCGGGACCCGGATCGCGTGGCGCAACGCCGCCCGCTGCATCGGCCGGTTGTACTGGAACAGCCTCAGCGTCCGGGACCGCCGCCATGTCAGCGCCCCGGCAGGGGTCGCGGCGGAGTGCGTCGAGCACCTGCGCTCCGCCACCCGCGGCGGCGCGATCCGCTCCACGATCACCGTGTTCGCGCCCGACCTGCCGGGGGCGCCGGGACCGCGGATCCACAACGAGCAACTGGTCCGCTACGCCGGGCACCGGCTGCCGGACGGCACCGTGCGCGGCGACCCCCGGTCCGCGGACATCACCGCCCGTGCGGTCGCGCTCGGGTGGGACCGGCCCCGTCCCCCGGGCCGCTTCGACGTGCTCCCCTTGATCGTCTCAGGGCCGGACGGGGCAACCGAGGTGCACGACGTGCCGCGCGACGCCGTACTCGAGGTGCCCATCCGGCACCCCGAGTACGACTGGTTCGCCGAACTGCGGCTGCGCTGGCACGCCGTCCCGGCGATCAGCAACATGCCGCTGGTGATCGGCGGGATCCGCTACCCCGCCGCACCGTTCAACGGCTGGTATCTCAACACCGAGATCGGCGCCCGCAACTTCGCCGACACCGACCGCTACGACCTGCTCCCCGCCGTCGCCACCCGGCTCGGGCTGGACACCGGCTCGGTGCGGACCATGTGGAAGGACCGGGCGCTGGTCGAACTGGTGCGGGCCGTGCAGTGGTCTTTCGACAAGGCCGGGGTGACCATGGCCGACCACCACACCGAGTCCCGGCGTTTCCTGCAGCACGTCGCCAAAGAGGAGAAGGCCGGCCGATCCTGCCCCGCCGACTGGAGCTGGATCGTGCCGCCGATGTCCGGCGGGCTCACGCAGGTCTTCCACCGCTACTACGACGAGCCGGATCCGGATCTCCGGCCTGCTTTTCTTCCACCGGATCCCTGATGCGGACATCGGGACGCCCGCCCCGGCCATGCGCGGGATCCCGCGTGGCCGGGGGATGTCCGGTGACCGCCGGGACCTCCTGTCACCCCCGGCAGTCCGGGGACGTCCCCCGGCTACGGCCTGCGGGCCACCATCAGGGTGTCCCGCTCGCCCAGCGGCCCCACTGATCCTCTGAACCATCGAACCCCGGCCCGCCGGTATCTCTGCTGTGGGACGGATGCGAGTGGACGGTCACTCGCACGACCATCCTGCCGGATACTAAGGTCGTGGATGTGAGTCCGAGGTCCGTGCGCGCGGTGGACACCGATGAGAAGGTCGACCGGCAGGCGCGGATCCTTGAGGCGGTGCTTCGGCTCTTGTCCCTGCAAGGCATATCCGGGGTCAGCATGCGTGCCGTCGCGCGCGAGGCCGGGGTCTCGTTGGGGCTGGTGAACTACTACTACGAGGACAAGACGAGCCTGATCCGTGCGGCCCTGCGCCGCATCGAGGAGCAGGACATCGCGATAGTCGAGCCGGATCTCACCCTGGAACCAGAAGAGCGGCTGCGCGCCGCGCTCAAGCGAGTGGCCGACCCGGAGTTCCTGACGACGGAGTACCTGTCCCTGCGACTCCAGCTCTGGGCGCTCGCCCAGGTTCATGAGGACTTCGAGCGCATCAACATGGTGGCCCAGAAACGCTACCGCGCCGGGCTCGCCGCCCTCATCCGCGCGGCCCGTCCCGGACTGTCGCGCGGCGAGTGCAGCAAGCGGGCCGCCGACATCGATGTCGTCCAGAACGGCCTGTGGCTCACCGCCCTGCTGGGGCTCGATCGCGCCTCGATCAGCAGGAGCGTCACTCGTTGCGAGGAGATCGCGCTCGCCGACTGACCGGTTGCGCGACGGGCAATTTTGAACGAACGTCCAGAGATGCATTGAACGATCGTTCAAACAGTCGTACGCTCCCGCCATGGCATCAGTCACTGCGGAAGACGTGCGTCGTGTCGGCATGGGGTTCCACGAGAACCCCGAACGTTCGATGTCGCTGAGGTCAGAGGCATACACGGACCCGCTGTGGCTCGAGGCCGACGTCCGGGCGATCTTCGCCCGGACCTGGCAGTGGATCTGCCACGCGGAGAAGCTCAAGTCACCGGGCAGCTACGTGTCGGCCATCGTGGCCGGCATGCCGATCGCGATCGTCCGTGATCGTGACGGAGCGCTGCGCGCGTTCTACAACGTCTGCAAGCACCGCGCCCATGAGCTGCTCACGGGCTCCGGCACCACGCGCAACATCGTCTGCCCCTACCACGCGTGGACCTACGGCCTCGACGGGAAGCTGAAGGCGGCTCGTCGCGCCGAGAAGATGGAGTCCTTCGACAAGAGCGAGATCTGCCTCGACCAGGTGCAGGTGGAGGAGTTCGGCGGATTCGTCTACGTCAACCTGGACCCGGGCGCCGTTCCCTTGGGCGAGCAGGCCGGGGACCTGGCGGCCGACATCGCCAGGTGGGCCCCCGACGTCGCTCGGCTGACCCACGCCAAGCGGTTGACCTACGATGTCAGGAGCAACTGGAAGAACGTCATTGACAACTTCCTGGAGTGCTACCACTGCCACATCGCCCACAAGGAGTTCGTCGACCTCGTCGACATGGACACCTACGAGGTGAAGACCCACGGCATTTGGTCGAGCCACTTCGCCGAGGCCGGCAAGCACGAGAACTCGGCGTACGACGTCTCAGGTGCGTCGGTCACCCAGCACGCGGTGTGGTGGCTCTGGCCCAACACCTGCCTGCTGCGATACCCGGGGCGCGGCAACTTCATGGTCTTCCAGGTCGTTCCGGCTGGTACCGACCGGACCCTGGAGACCTGGGACTTCTACTTCGAGACGGCCGAGCTCAAGGACGCCGAGGTCCAGTCGGTGAGGTACATCGACGAGGTGCTGCAGGAGCAGGACATTTCCATCGTGGAGAGCGTCCAGCGCGGCATGGGCGCTCCCGCCTTCGACCAGGGGCGCATCGTTTACGACCCGTCCGGCTCAGGGCTGTCCGAGCACGGCGTGCACCACTTCCACGGCCTTGTCCTCGACGCCTACCGGTCGTGGGCGGCGGGCTCCGGCACCGGGCGCGATCACGAGGAAGCCGTCCCCACCCTCACCGCCTGAGGGAGCGGCCATGTCGAGGCCTGTCATCATCACCTGCGCACCGACCGGCGGCATCCACACCCCGTCGATGTCACCGTACCTGCCCGTGACCCCCGACGAGATCGATGCCGCGTCCATCGACGCTAACTACAGAAAGTAATTGTACATAACTTTAAGTAATGTTAGGGTGCGTGTGTCGATACGCCACTCCCTGGAGGAGCGCCATGTCCTTCGCCGTGCCCGACGTTCTTGCCCGGAAATTCGACAAGAGATTCACCCTGTTCGACGTCGACGGTGACGGTGTGCTCACCAGGGACGACTTTCAGATCACCGCCACGAGATTTTTGACGGCATTCGGTGTGCCGGCCGACTCCGCCAAAGGCCGGGATGTGATGGCCGCCTACGCGAGCATGTGGAACGCCCTGATCCACAGTGCCGACAGCGACAGTGACGGACACCTCACTCGCGCGGAGTTCACCGCCTACCTGGCCGGCGAGGAGTTCCGCACGAGCGGCTACGCGGCGACGGCCGGTCGAATCGCCGAGTCCGTCCTCACCGTCTGCGATGCCGACGGCGACGGCCGGGTCTCCTACCAGGAGTTCGCCGTCATTCCCGGCATCTCCTCCCTGCCCGACGACGAGCGCCGCGAGGTGTTCAACCGACTCGACACCGACGGCAGCGGGCATCTCGAAATCAGCGAGATCCACGCCGCGCAGCGGGACTTCTACAACAGCACCGACCCGACCGCGCCCGGCAACCTGATCTTCGGCCGACTCTAAGGAGAAGACGTGGACCACCCCCCGCAGCCGGACGGCCACTGCCGCGTCATCCGTTCCGCCCTGATGTACGAGGGCAAGCAGCACCTCCAATTCTTCGCCGGTATCGCCGCCGAGACCGTAGGCGCACGCAACATCTGCATGCACCTGCAGACCATCCCGCCCTCCGGCAGCGGCCGAGCCCACAAGCACGACCACCACGAAACCGCCATCTACGTCATCAATGGCGCCGTAGGTGCCTGGTACGGCGAGAACCTGCAGCACTACCTCGAAGCGCGCCAAGGGGAGTTCATCTACATCCCCGCCAGCACACCGCACATGCCCATAAACCTCAGTGACAGCCAGCCCGCCGAAGTCGTCCTCGCCCGCACCGACCCGCGCGAGCAGGAGAGCACAGTGCTGCTCCCCGACCTGGAGAGCGGGCGGCCCCTCTCAACCGCCTCGGGGCCTGCTGAGATGCAGGAAGAAGCCCCATGAGCACCAACGGGCTGTGATTCTTGACCTACGGCCCGGTTGGGCCTGCCACGCTCGACGCCGGCACTTGGTATGACCCGCATTCGGAACTGGCGCCCGGTATGGGACTGCTCTGTTTTCGAGATGTCTGCCGGGTGCCGGCGTCGGTCTGGCAGGCCCGTTGGCTTGATTGGCAGCTCGTCCGCCGCTTGCGGCGTGACTCGTCTGTCCTCATGCGAATCGATGAGGACAGCGCGTCTCCGAAGCCGTACGGCTCAGGCCAGGTGGTGGCCGAACCAGCCGAGAACACGCTGGTAGGCCTGGGCGGCGGCGTCGGCGTCGTAACGCTGGCCGGTGTCGTTGAAGAAGGCGTGGTTGACGCCGGGGAATGTAATGATTTCGTACTCCAGGCCCGCCTTTTCCAGGCTGGCCTTCGCCCGGTCACGGGTGGCATTGACCCGCTTGTCCTGCTCGGCGTAGATCGCGAGAACGGCGGCTCTGGAGCCGGAGAAGTCGGCGTTCTCCGGGAGCGGGCCGTAGAACGGAACGGCCGCCGACAAGCGCGGCTCGCCCGAGGAGAGCAGCAGCCAGACCATGCCTCCGCCGAAGCAGAAGCCGACGGCACCGAGCCTCTCGCCGGGGGCGCGCCGCTCCAGCTCGTCCAGGGCGGCCTTCATGTCCGCGCTGAAGCGCGCCTCCGAGATACCGCTCAGGGCCGCGGTGACCCGCGCCGGGTCTCCGAAGGAGCCGGTTCCACCCTCCCGGGAGAGCAGGTCGAGAGCGAGCGCCGAGTAGCCGCTGGCCGCCAAGCGCCCGGCCACCGACCGGATGTGGTCGGTGAGCCCGCGGTTTTCGTGGATGACCAGCACCGCACCCCGCGGATCCGGAGCCGCCGCCCATGCGCCCTGAAGAGTGACCCCCTTCTCGGGACCCGGGAAGGTGATCGCCTCGGTGGCCGAAGGCGGCGGGCCGGCGGGGGCGGGAACGGGCGACCTGGCGACGGAGCCCGCCGCACTCTCCTCGCCGGCTCCGCAGGCCGCGAGCAGGGCACTGGCGGCGGGCAGGGCCAGCCCCAGGAGCGCCAGGCGGCGCAACGCCTCGCGGCGCGGGATGAGCCCGTCGGCGTAGTCGACCGCGATCTCTTCTGCGAGATACCGGTGAAAGGGCGTCATCGCTCCACAGTAGAAAGGAGCGGTGAAAGCCGAGGTAAACCCGGGTGTCATGCGGTTTTTCAGGACCTGTTCACGACATGTTGCGTCCGGGCGGGCGCCGGGACGGAAGTCGGCGTTCGAAGGGTGTTTCCGGTTGGCTCCGGCGCGGCGGCGGGCGAACCCCGCGTGGCCGGGGGCCGGGGCGCGCGCTGTACGGCAGGGGCACCGGGGTGGGGCGGCGAGGTGGTCACCGCCGCGCGAGCGCGCCGGCGGGGACGAACTCCGGGCGGCGGTCGAGACGCGCGCGGACGGCGTCGGACCCGAAGTGGTAGTCGATCTTCCGGGTCGCCTCGGCCCACTGCCTCATCGTCCGCACCGGCGTCAGCGCCTCGACCACGAACGGGTCGTGCCAGCGCTCGACCGCCCGCCGCCACAGCTCGGCCGGAGGGTCCGTCAGCACGTTGCCGATCGTTCCCTCGTAGGCGGCCATCGCCCGCACCTCCCCGTCCGGCTCGATCTGCAGGGCGGGGAAGAACTGTCCGCGGCGGATGCGGTCGGGGCGCATCTGCAGGGCCAGGTTGTCGGTCGCGGTTACCTGCACCGACGGCGGCGCCAGCGACCGCAGGCGTTCCCGGCAGGCCTCACCGCCCAGCAGCCCGGCCTGGGTGTCGGACAGCAGTTCGTGCTCGGCGAACCCCGCGCGACTGGCCAACCCTTCCGGCACGACCGCCCCGAACGACAGGAAGCCCAGCTCGGGGAACCTGGGCGCGACGGTGGTGCACATGTCCTCGACCTGGTGGAAGTTGCTGCGCACCACGACGTAGTCGATGCCGAAGCTGAGGCGCTCTTCTCCCGCCAGGCGCCGCTCGCGGGCGGCCTCGTCCAGCAGCGCCAGCGCCCGCATCGCCCGGTCGAACGAGCCGCGCCGGCCGCGGACGCGGTCGTGCACCTGCGCGGTGGCCCCGTCGACGCTCACGCTCACCCTGAAGAAACCGCGTGCGATGTCATCGACCATCTCGGGGCGCACCGACCAGCCGCCCGTGAAGAGCGCGACCTTTATCCCCGCGGCGGACATGCGTTCGGCGATCTCGAACACGCCACGCACCAGCAGCGGCTCGCCGCCGGCCAGGGAGATGCCGTAGGGCCGCATCGCGATGAGGGCGTCGGCGACGCGCGTCATCTCGTCGTGCTCCAGCTGGCGTGCCGGGCGGCGCCCGGATTCGGAGTAGCAGTGGGAGCAGCGCAGCGGGCACGCGTACGTGATGTCCCAGATGATCTCAAGCGGGTGGTCGGGAATGGTCATGACGGGGCTCCTGAGGCTCACGGCGCGGGAGTCGGGCTCGGGTCGAGGATGACCGGCATCCGCCGGGCTCCCGGCCGGTCCGGACGCGGTTGCCGGTCCCGAGCGAGACGCATCCGGGGAAAGCGCCGGGCGAGCGTGGCGATGGCGGTCCGGGCCTCGACCCTGGCCAGCGCCGCTCCCAGGCAGTGCTTGTGCCCGAGGCCGAAGGCCAGGTGCGGGTTGTCCGGGCGTGCCGGGTCGAACGCGTCGGGGTCGCGGAAGCGGGCCGGGTCGCGGTTGACGGCCCCCAGCGCGCAGTGCACGCCGCCGCCCTCCGGCAGCACGACGCCGTCGATCTCGATGTCCGCCTTCACATACCGGGACGACAACGAGGTCGGGGTGACGACTCTGAGCAGTTCCTCGACGGTGGTCTCGACCCGTGCGGGATCGAGATGCCGCCACAGGCCGGGTCGGGCCAGCAGCATCGCGACGCCGTCGGTCAGCAGGCGCGTGACGGGCCGGTGTCCCGCGATGAGCAGCAGCCTGACGGCCGACAGCACATCGGTCCGGGACGCGCCGTCCGCCTGCGCCATGGCGCTGATCAGGTCGTCGCCTGGGCGGGTCCATCTCCGGGCGATCAGCGATTCGAGGTATTCGGTCATGGCGAGACCGGCGCTCTTGGTGACCGGGGTCGCCTCGCCGCCCTCGGCGATCCAGCCGTAGACGTAGTCGCGGATGTGACCGCGGCCGGTCTCCGGGACGCCCAGCAGTTCGCACAGCACCGCCACCGGGAACGGGCGGGCGAAGGAGGCGATGAAGTCCACGGTCTCCGCGGGTGCGACGGCGTCCAGCAGCCGGTCGGCCTCCCGCTGGATCCGCGCGGTCAGCGCCGCGACCCGCCGGGGCGTGAGCTGCCGCGAGATCATCCGGCGCAGCCGCGCGTGCACGTCGTCGGGAAGGAAGAACAGGTCCTCCTCGTCGGTCACCTCCTGCGGCCCGGTGCGCGAGGGCCAGGCGCGCGGCGGCTCACCCCGCAGCCGCGGGTCCACCAGGGCCTTGGCGGCGGCGTCGTGCCGGGTCAGGATCCAGCCGGGCTCCCGGCCTCCCATGTTGACGTGGTGCACGGCTCCCGCCTCGCGCATCCGCCGCAGCGTGTCGGGGTCCCTGAGCATCTGCACGGTGACCGTCGGCAGGCCCGCCGGGCACATGTCGGCGCCCAGCGACTCGACGGGGTCCTTTTTCGGGCCGGTGGGCGGTTGTGCCCGGTCGATGTCCATGAAGATGAACCCTTTCGAGGTCATGGGGGTCAGAGGTCACGGGGTCAGCGGGTGGCAGAGGTCAGCGGGTGGCGGGGGTCAGCGGGTGACGGCGAGGAACTGGGTGGCGGCGAGTTCGGCGTAGAGGGGGTCGGCGGCCACCAGCTCGGAGTGGGTGCCGATCGCCTGGACCGCGCCCGCGTCGATGACGACGATCCGGTCGGCCAGGGTGACGGTGGACAGCCGGTGTGCCACGACCAGCACGGTCGTGGTCCTGGCGGCTTCGGCGACCGTGTCGCGCAGCGCCGCCTCGTTGACGGCGTCGAGCTGCGAGGTGGCCTCGTCCAGCAGCAGGAGGCGGGGGCGGCGCAGCAGCGCGCGGGCGATGGCCACGCGCTGGCGCTCGCCGCCCGACAGCTTGGTGCCCCGGTGGCCGACCAGGGTGTCCAGGCCCTGGGGCAGCCGCGCCACCAGGCCGTCGAGGCGGGCGGTGCGCAGGACCCGCCGTACGTCGTGGTCGGTGGCCTCGGGCGCGCCGAGCAGGAGGTTGTCGCGCAGCGAGCCCGACAGGACGGGCGCGTCCTGCTCGACGTATCCGATCGCCGAGCGCAGCTCCGGGATGTCCCAGGTGCGAAGGTCACGGCCGTCGAGCAGGATGCTGCCCGCGTCCGGCTCGTAGAAGCGCTCGATCAGGGAGAACATGGTGGTCTTGCCGGCGCCGGAAGGGCCGACGAAGGCGGTCATGCCGCGTGGCGGGATGGTGAAGCTCACCCCGCGGTGCACGGGCGGCAGGTCGGGCGCGTAGCGGAAGCCCACCTGGCGGAACTCCAGCCCGGCGGGCGCCGCGCCGGGCGCGGGGAGCGCCGCGGCCGGTTTCGGCGGTTCGGCGGGCAGCCGTTCGGCCTCCTGGATGCGGGCGACCGCCGCCGCCCCCACCTGGTACTGGCTGGCCGCGCCGACGAGCTGCTGGAGGGGCGGCACCAGGTAGTACACGTACATCAGGAACGCGATCAGCGTTCCCACGTCGATCGCGCCGGAGGCCACCCGGGCCCCGCCGGCGGCCAGGACGGTGAAGAAGGCCACCTGTATGGCGAGCTCGGCGGTGTTGCCCGCGAGGGCCAGCCACTTGGCGGCGCGCACGCTGGCCTGCCACGACTCGTCGGCGGCCCGGTGGATGGCCGCCTCCTCGCGATGTTCGGCCCCGGACGCCTTCACGGTGCGCAGCGCCCCGAGGATCCGCTCCAGGGCCGCGCCCATCACCCCGACCGATTCCTGCGCCGCCCTGGACGCCCGGTTGACGCGCGGCATGACCACGCGCACGACCGTTCCGGCGGCGACCAGCACGCCGAGTGTGACCGCCAGCAGCGCCGGGTCGAGCACGCCCATCAGCACCACGGTGGCCAGCAGCATGAGGCCGCCGGTGACCGTGCCGACGAGCGAGTCGGTGGCGACCTGACGCAGCAGGGTGGTGTCGGAGGTGACACGTGACATCAGGTCGCCGGGCTCGGCGTGGTCGGCGGCGGATATGCGCAGCCGCAGCAGATGCGAGACCAGGCGGCGGCGGGCGGTGAGCACGATCGATTCGCCGGTGCGGCGCAGTACGTACTCACCCAGCGGCCCGGCCCCCGCGGTCACCGCGACGAGCACGCCCATCAGCAGCAGCGTGCCGGTCAGCGGCTGGTCGGCGCCGAGGTCGCCGATCAGCCGCCTGGCCGCCAGCGGGAGCACCAGCCCGGTGGCGCCGGTCACCAGGGTGAGCAGCCCGCCGAGCACGAGCCAGCGCCACGACGGGCGCAGGTAGCCGAGCAGCACGCGCCAGGCGGTGGCCGGAGCCTCATCGTGGTCGTGTGGTCCGGTGACGCGGGGCATGGCCGCCACGGAGACGTCGTGCTGCGTGTCCACGGGATTCCTCGCAAGGGTGGAAGAGACGGGGGACCGGTGCCGGGGGACCGCCGCGGTTCCCCGGCACCGGGTTGGATCAGCAGGTGCCCGCGTACGACGTGACGTGGCTGTAGCACGGGTGTGCCGTCAGAGCAGCGGGGGCGTTGAGCGCCTGAAGCTGGAGGACGTATGCCATGGTCTTTCACCTCCTTCCTGTTTCCTCGAGCGCGGGGGACCGCAGGTCGAGGATGGGGATGATCGACGCGTTCTGGTTGAACGCGACGCCTAGGGCAGCGAGAACTCCGGCCGCGCCGGTGGCGAAGTCCATGGACAGCCGGAGGAGCTGGTTGCCGGGGAAAGCCAGATGGCCCTGGTAGGACAGGGCGTGCCAGGCCAGGCGGCGCACGTGCTCGCGGACCATCGGCCGGTCTTCCGGCAGGTCGAGCAGGCGCAGGGCGGCGATGGTGCCCGCCCGTCCCATGAACAGGAACGGGTGGCGGATGAACGGCGATCGGCAGGCACGGCGGGCGCCGTCGATGACGTCGGCGAAGCCGGGCTCGTCACGCCGGGCCAGGTACCGCGAAAGGACGAGTGCCAGGCCGCTGCTGCCGGTGCCGAGGTAGGCGTGGTAGCGGTTGCCCTCCAGGAGCTGGAACGTTCCATCGGGCAGCACCCGGCCCCGGTCGATCTCGCGCCGCAGCGCCAGCCGGGCCAGGTCGAGGTAACGGCTCTCGCCGGTGGTCTCGTGCAGCCGGAGGAAGTAGAACGCGACCCCGGTCAGCCCGTGCTGGAGGCCGGCCCTGCCCGGTGACGGTTCGCCGTCGCCGAGGCGGGCGGCCAGCTTCTCGCCGATGTCCAGGGCTTCGGTGCGCAGTTCCTCATCCGCGGTGAGGCCGAAGAAGTGCAGCAGGCTGAGGCCCGCTCCGGCCAGCCCGCCGTGTATGCCGGGCGCGGCCAGACCGTCGTGCAGTTCGCGGGCCCGGTCGAGCAGGTCGAGGGCGTCGTCGCGGCGTCCGAGCGACTCCAGCGCCGCCGCCACGCCGTGCAGCCCGTCCAGCAGGCCAGGACGTGGGTCGGCCGCCCGGCGCGTGGCCGCGACCAGCCAGTCCACATGTTCGGACGGCACCGCCGCGTCTGCCTGGTGCAGCGCCCACAGCACTCCGGCGGCACCGTTGGCCAGAGTGAACCCGCCGGTCACGAACTGCTGCGGGTCTCCGGGGAAGAGCCGGTCGGCGCGCTCGGGTGTCGCGCTGGCGTTGATGCCCGCCACGAGCGAGTCGCGGATCGTCGGCCAGTGCGGCTCGCCGCTGAACAGCCGGGCCGGCTCGTCCTCGCCGAGCGGCCCATGACCCGTGCCGAACTGGCGGATCAGGCGCGTGCCGAACGCCGGCGGCACCGGGAAGTGCTCGGTGATGACACCGGTCAGACTCGACAGCTTGACCGGATCCCGCTCCGTCAGCGGGCTGATCGGCAGGAACACCCACTGCCTCAGGCAGTTCATCGCGTACTCGTCGGCGGCACGGCCCGACAGGCCGGCGGGCGCGGTGAACCCGGGGGCGGCCAGGCCCGGAGTGCGCGGGTCGGCCAGGTCGGAGGCGATCTCGAAATCGATCAAGGCGACGCCGCCGTCCGGGCGGACGATGATGTTCCCCGGGTGCAGGTCGGCGAACCGTACCCCCTTGGCGTGTATCGACATCAGGGCGTGGTCGACCTTGGCCAGGATGCCGGTCGCCCACCGCGTGTAGGCGGCCGTCGACTCTCCGGACGGGTCGGGACCGACCAGCGGGTAGCGGTCGAACACCTCCTCCATCAGGGTCTTGCCCTCGATGTACTCCTCGACCAGGAAGTGGTGTTCCCAGATCACCCGGTAGCCCAGGACCCGAGGCACGCAGTCCAGGCCGCTCAGCCGTTCCAGGATGTCGCGCTCGCGCGCCAGCCGGGTGACCGCGTCGGCGCCGTCACGGTCCAGCCCCGCGTGCGGGCGGGCCTCCGACAGCACCACGTATCGCCCGGAGTCCCTGTCGCGGGCCAGGTACACGCCGCCGCCGTTGGAGAAGTGCAGCGGCCGTTCGATCTGGTAGGGGAACTCCTCGTCGCCGCCCGCGCCGAGCCTGGCGACCGACTCGCGCAGCACCTCGGGGACGGTGACCCACTCCGGTACGGTGAACGCCGGGGCCCGCTCGTCGGGCACCAGCGTCCCGCCGGGCGTGCGGATCGCGTACACCGGCTCGCCGTCCGGGTCGGTGCAGGTCATCGGGCGGAACGCGCCGTAGCGCACGTAGACCGGTGAGTCCTCGTAGCGCAGGTCGCTGAGGATGTACGGGCCGGTGAAACCGCGCAGCAGACCGGCCAGTGCCGGCAGCGCCTCGCTTAGCTCGTCCTCGCCGGCCGGATACAGCGTGATCAGCTTGCCGCTGCTGCCGCGCTCGGCGTACTTGCTGTTGAGCAGCCGCAGTGCGGCCCGGCTCCGGAGGAACTTGACGGCCAGGTTCCGGCCGAGGCAGAAGTTCGCCACGAGGTCGCAGACGGCGTCGGCGTCGGCCAGGGTCGCCGAGATGTGGATCTTCCAGCCCTGCGGTGGAAGTGTCACGCCGGGCGGATGCCAGACGACCCACAGGTCGTTGTCCCTGCGCTGCCACCCGGCCGGCAGGGACCGGCGGGACACGGACAACAGGCTGTCGTGGTCGGGGATGCGCCAGGGTGGTTCGAAGAACACCGTGTCGGCCTGGCAGTAGGCCAGTAACTGCGGGATGGTGGCGTCCATCGATGAACTCCCGAATGGTGGAAAGCATGGGGTGAGTTGTGTGTCGCGGTCGCCGGGCCGCGTCGCCTGGCCGCTAGGGGCGGCCCGGCTCCAGGACGACCGGCAGTTCGAGGAGGTAGCGCACCCGGTTCTGCCGGTAGTGCAGGCCGCCGGGGTCGTGGGCGAGCGCCATGCGCGGGAAGCGCCGGGCGAGAGTGCCGACGGCGATCTGCGCCTGGACCCTGGCCAGGGCCGCCCCGAGGCAGTAGTGGTGGCCGTGCCCGAAGGCGAGATGGGGATTGGCGGCCCGCCCGATGTCGAGGGCGTCCGGGTCGGTGAAGAACGACGGGTCCCGGTTGGCGGCCACCAGCGACGCGGCCATGAGGTCGCCCCGTGGGATCGGCACGCCCCCGACGTCGATCGGGCACGCCGCGTGCCGGGCCAGGCCCACCGGGAACGGTGTGACGAAGCGCAGCAGCTCCTCGACCGCGGTGCCGATCAGTGCGGGGTCGTCCACGAGGCGCTTCCACTGGTCCGGCCGCCGCAGCAGGGCGGCGACGCCGTTGGCCAGCAGGGTGGTCGGCGCCCGGTGCCCGCCCACCATGAGCAGCCTGGCCGCCGAGACGAGGTCGTCCTCGCGCAGCCGGTCTCCCTCGGCCTGGACGACCCAGCCGAGCAGGTCGTCGCCGGGGCGGCCGCGGCTGGAGGCGATCAGGGCGCGCAGATAGTCGTCGATGTCGCCGTGGGCGCCGGGCGGCCTGGAGGTCATCCTGTTGACGAGCCAGTCGTAGATGTAGTCGCGGTCCTGCCGCGGCACACCGAACAGCTCGCACAAGACGATCACCGGCAGCGGGCGGGCGAATGTCTGGAGGAGGTCGGCCGGTTCGCCCGGCGGGATCGTGTCCAGCAGCGCGTCGGTCTCGTATTGCAGACGCGGGCGCAGTCTCTCCACCCGCCGGGGTGTGAGGTACTGGCCGACCAGCCGGCGCAGCCGGGCATGCTCCCGGCCGTCGATGGTGATCAGATCCTGTTCGCCGCGGTGCGCCAGAGCCGGGTCGGCCGACTGCAGCCGGAACCCCGCCGTGATCTCCGCCTCCCCGGCCAGCCCCGCCTCGGCGAGCGTCGCCGTGGTGGCCCTGTGCCCGGTCAGGATCCAGGAGGTGGCCACACCCGGCGCGTTGATCCGGTGGACCGGTCCCATCTCGCGCAGCTGCCGCATCACCTCGGGCTCGTTGAGCAGCACCGGGGTCAACGCCGGCAGCCTGGCCGGGCACGTGAACTCGGTGCCCGCCTGCCGCTCCAGCTCCTCCAGGAAGGAGCCGACCGCCGAGGCCACCGTTTCCCCGTTATCGGCCGCGAGCACCAGCGCCGGGCAGGTCAGCTCCGCGACGGGTATTCCAGGCGCCTGGCCTCCGTTCTCCGGCGCGCCCACGACCACCACCGCGGCCGCGCGCTCCGGGTGGCGGTCGGCGACCTCCACCGCCGCCGGTCCGGCCATGCCGTAGCCCAGCAGTACGGCGCGGTCCGGGCTCTGCGGCGCGGCCAGGAGATCCGTGATCGCCTCGACGCACGCGGTCAGGTCATCGGCCGGCACATCGGCCGTCCGCATCTGCCAGCCCCGCCCCGTGACCTCTTCCTGGAGGCGCCTGCTCCTGTTCCCCGGGTTGAGAACCATCAGGACGTGCTCCCCGGCGCGCCGGCCCGGTTCGTCGCCCCTCGGGGCCGCAACGAGCGCTTCCCCCGCCGCGTCGTCAGCGACTGTCGTCATTTCGGCTTCCCTTCCGGTGCTGCGGTGCCTCGGAACGGCTTTCGCCTGTGGCCCGATACTCACGAACGACTATTGGTTTTTGTTTGCAGTTGACTTGCAAGCCATGTCTCTTATTTCCGGGAAATCTTTCGGGGGTCGTCCGCTGCCGTTCACGTTAGGCGAGGCTGGTCCGCCTTTCTGTGGAAAAATGCACATTCACGGTGTTTTTGATTTCCCGGTTCCGGGCCTCGGTCGTGCCGGTGATGTCACAAGATCGCCCTGGCAGTGGTATCAGCAAGTACGGTCGGCCGGATGTTTTCGTTGATCGATTCCGTGCCTTCCCGTCCCGAGAGGTGGACCGTGGCGCGCATCCTCGTGAATCGGCGAGAAGGTGCTTTGATTCCGAGAAGGACAGGTGCGGAAAAAGGCGATCTTCACCCGTTTTTGGTGACGGAAATAATTTGCCCTGATCGCTGAGATTGTGCCCTCTTTTTAAAGGGCCCGGTCGTCCAGCAACCGCCACGCGGCCAGGGCGAGCCGGGCCCGCGCCAGTCCACGGGGCTCCGCGAGGGCGATTCCCAGAGTCCTTTCGATGTGGTCGAGGCGGCGGGCGACGCTGCTGTGGTGCAAATGGAGAAGGTGAGCCGCCCGACGCAGGGAACCGGTGGCACAGTAGGCGTCCAGCGTGTCGAGATCTTCCCGGTTGTCCGCCAAGCGGGCGACCGCGGCCACGTCCGCGTTGCTCCGCGCGGCGTCCTTGGGTATGTCTGTGAGCAGCGCCAACGCACCCAGGTCGGCGTAGCGGACAACAGGCTCGTGCGGGCCGGTGAAGCGAAGGGCGGTAAGGGCCTGCCGCCATGCCAGGTCCGGGCTGTGGGCCGTACCGATGCCCGCGGCCACGCCCGCCGGAAACCGGTTCGCGTCCACGGTCGTCGCCAGGATGACGCCCGCTCCGGCCAGCGTCGCCGCCTTCACCGGGCGGCTCGGGCAGATCAGGCGGCCCACCTGGTCGAGAGGGATCTCCGACCGTATGGCGACGATGTGAAGCGGCAGACCGGCGCAGAAGCCCATGAGCCGCAGCGCCCGGGTCCGGGCGGCCTCATCGCTGCCGGAGCTGATCGCGAGTTCGACCAGGGCGGGATCGGTCATCGTGGGGTGCGACGGGTCCCGCTTCTCGACGATCGCGGTGACGGCGATGGCGAGCCGCTCCAGCAGCAGCTCGTCGAACGGGCCGGGAGTGCCCGGCCGTTCCAGCCAGACCACGCCGACCTCTTCCTCGTCGAGCGTGATCGGCGCCGTCATGGGCGCACACGGCTCCGGGTCGGACGCTTCCCGCCCGTCGGGGCTCATGCGTATCGCGCGGGCCGTGCCGAAGAGCCGGACACCGGCCACGCATTCGGCGAAGGCCGCTGAGGCACGGACGAGCGCCGGAAGACCGACGCGCCGGCGCATCAGCGTGTCGTAGAACATGACGACGCGGACCGCGGCCTCGGCTTCCGTATCCAGTTGCGCCAACCGTAGGGCCAATGCATCCATGCCGGAGGTTATACAACGATCGTCGCGCGATGAGGACGTAATGCCCACCGGATGGCGGATGACCGAGGCGATCACAGTCGCGAGGATGGACGGCATGGATCCCGAACTCGAACCTTTCATCCCGCTGATCCCCAGGGCCGACCTGGCCGACCCGGTCGCTGAGCGCGAGCGTCTCGCCCAGGTGGTTGCCTCGCTGCCCGGGGCGGACACCAAAGAGATGGAGGTGGAGGACCGTGTCGTGCCGGCAGACCCGGATGTCCCGGTGCGGATCTACCGTCCGCACGCAGCGCACGGCGCCATCGTCTGGCTGCACGGCGGTGGTTTCGTCACGGGCGACCTGGACACCGAGCACGCCTGGGCCTCCCGGCTCGCCGGTGCCTCGGGTGCCGTGCTGATCTCGGTCGGCTACCGCCTCGCCCCCGAGCATCCGTTCCCGGCGGCCCTGGATGACGCCTACGCCGTACTGATCTGGCTCGCCGAGCACGCCGAAGAGCTCGACGTCGATCCCGGACGGATCGCGGTCGGCGGCACCAGCGCGGGCGGAGGCATCGCGGCCGCCGTGGCGTTGCGGGCCCGCGACGAGCGGGGACCGGCGATCCGGTTCCAGCTGCTCAACCAGCCCGAGCTCGACGACCGGATGGAGACGGTGTCGGCGCGGCTGTTCACCGACACGCCCCGGATGGACCGCGACAACATCGCCGCCTCGTGGCGCCACTATCTCGGCGCCGGGCCTGCCTCACCATACGCCGCCCCCGCACACGCCGTGGACCTGTCGGACCTGCCCCCCGCCTACATCGCCACGGCGGAGTTCGATCCGCTCCGTGACGAAGGCATCGGCTACGCACAGCGCCTGCTGGAGGCCGGCGTCTCGGTTGAACTGCACCAGTGGCCGGGGACATTCCACGGGTCCCAGGCCATCATCTCCGCCGAGGTGTCCCAGCGGCAGGCTGCCGAGCTCGCCGCCGCTGTCCGCCGTGCGCTCTCCGCCTGAGAGCCCCATGCTTTCGGGTCACATGATGCGGTTGCTGCTGCCGTAGGGCAGCCACCTCAGCGAGAAGAACGGCTCGATGGCCTCGGGAACGGCTGGGGGCGTGCGTGGCGGCAGGTGATCGTGACCGTGGTGCCGTGCCGTACGGGGACGTCGAACGGGGTCTCGACCGGGATTCTGCCGGAGTCGGAGGTGAAGATGGCCCGATACTCCTCTCCGCCGTCTTCGGCGAGGGTGATCACCTCCATCTGGGCGGGCGTCGCACCGGCGGCATCAACCTGGGACCGTATGAGACGGCCAAGCATCTGACCGGCATCTCGGCGCGGGAGCTGTCGATGATCCGTAACCGGCACATCGACATCACAAAGCTCAACGCCGCCATCGCGACCGTGGTCAACGCGTTCGCCGAGTCGGATGTGGTCAAGGCGTGGGGGGACGGCAGCGCGGTGGCCGCCGACGGCACCCAGGTCGGCACCTGCATCGACAATCTGCCGGCCGAGACCTCGATCCGGTACGGAGGTGTGGGCGGCATCGCTTACCACTACATCTCCGACACCTATGTGGCGTTGTTCTCCCGGTTCATCCCGTGCGGGGTGTGGGAGGCCGTCTATTTGACCGAGGGTCTGCTGGCCAACGACTCCGACATCCAGCCGACCACGGCGCATGCCGACACCCAAGACCAATCGACGCCGGTCTTCGCGCTGGCGACCTTGTTCGGGTTCGACCTGATGCCCCGGATTCGCAACTTCAAGGACCTGATCTTCTTCCGCGCCGACCCGCACGTGATCTACCCGCACATCGACGAGCTGCTCGGCGACCGGGGCCGCAATGTGATCGACCGGGACCTGATCGAGCGCCACTGGCGAGATCTGATGCAGGTGGCGATCTCCATCAGCGCCAGCCGACTGAGCTCGGCCACCCTGACGCGGCGGCTTCGTTCCAACTCCCGCAAGAACCGCATATACAAGGTGTTTCGCGCGGAGTTCAACCCCGAAAAAGAGATCGACTTCACCACCCTCGATCTGGCCGCCTGACGGCGGGATGACCAGGCCGATCTGGTGCGGTACTGGCTCCATCGCATCGTGTGAGCTTGTCCGGATGGGGACGGTCTTCTTGCCGATGCACTGCTGCGGGGTCACCCTTGTGATCACGTCCAGCGTTCCCGGTTGTAAAGGAGCCGAATGTGAGGAGTCCGCTGTCTGGGCCGAATTCTGGCCCACCCGCACACCATCTTTCTGGACGTGAACCCAGTACGCGATGTGTTCATTATTGGCTAATAGCCGCAAATTTCGTAGAGTCTTAGTTCAATTCTCGGGTGGCGGCAGCTTCGCCGCAGGCCGGCGATCAGACATTCCAGACCCTGTGTTCAGCTGCTGTCAGGCCATAGGGAGCGCCCTGATGTCGACGCCAAATGACGGCCACTGATCATGTCGCTATGAAATTCCCGAGGTGTGATAGTACGATGGTGCGGGGATGCGGATTTCATCGTCAATTATCACTTCCCTCGAGACCGGTCAATATTAGATATTGCCGTTGGCCGCCCGTATTCGCATGGCTGCGGCGCGGAAAACAGATCTCGCCTCGACCTCACTTCCGGGGTGCCGGTCCGGGCAGCCAGGTCCACGTTTCGTTCCCGCCTCACCGGTGCCAGGTGTAGCCGTCACCCGCTGAGGCTCTGTCGAAAAGGAGTCGCCGAGTTGGATCAGAACCTGGTCGAGGCGTTCTTCACCGTCACCGGCACCGTCGCCGACAGCGATCAACGGGTCGGCTTCGTCGTGCGGGGCGGTCAAGTCGCCCGGTTCGACTGGGAGGCCCATCAGATGCTGGATTCCTACGCCGATCTGCTGTCCAAACGCTGGCCCGCGCTGCCCGAGCCGTTCACCCAGGGCTTCGACGCCACGCTCACCACGCCCACGGACAACCCGTGGACCCTGGTCTTCCGCGGCCGGCAGTGCCTGAGGCTGCACCCGGTCAACGGCACGGTCGCCGAGGTCACCACCATCGCATCCCGGTTCCCCGGGCTGCCGGGTGCCTTCACCACCGGGATCGACGCGGCCCTGCCCGCCGCCGGCGGCAACCGGGTCTATCTGTTCCGCGGCGACCAGTGCGCGCTGTACGACATGCGCACTCCGGCCCTCGAGGAGGTGAAATCCCTCGCCGACACGTGGACCGGACTGCGGGAGAAGGCTCCCGACTTCGTCAACGGCATCGCCGCGGCCACCTACGATCCGAAGAGTGGCAAGGTGTTCCTGTTCAGCGGCGCTCACTACACCCGAGCCGACCTGAGCACCCGTGCCGTCGAACTGGACGCCACTCCCGTCGACAACACCTCCTGGCCAGGTCTGGTCCCGGCCTTCACTCCCGGTCACGTCTGCGTCAGCACAGCCGCCGGAGACCAGGACGGCGCGTTCATCGTGGACTTGGAGAGCCGGACCATCACCTATCACAACGGCATGCGCTCTGCCTGTAGCAGTCCCAACGGTCGCTACCTGTATACGACGAACCCTCGCTACCACCAGCGCGAGTGCTACGACATGGCGACCGGCCGGCCCGTCCGGACGGCGACGGCGTCGACGTGGAATCCGAGCCCTGTGATCTTCAGCCGCGATGGCCGTTTCGCCTTCTACACCGAGGGAGAAGGAGGGTGGGTGAGGATAGTCCATACCGGCACCTTCACACCGGTTCACGAGGGCGCGGTCGACAAAGACTCCGTTCAGGAAGACATCTCCCGGGAGTCCGGCTCCGCTGCATCCGACCCTCTCGCTCCTGATCCGTTCCCGCTCGCGCTGGGACCGGATGGTCGACGCGTCTATATCGGAAGGGATGGCCGTTGGGGCGAGGTCCTCGAGTTCGACCTGGATGAGAAGATGCAGCGGCAGATCTTCCAGATCCCCGATGCGGGCGCGATGGTGAGCCTGGCCGTCTCCCCCGACAGCCCGATCGCCCACGTCGCCCTCACCGACGGGGTCGTCGCGATCGATCTGAACAGTGCCACGATCCTGCGGCCCGGGATGCTGCCCCCATGCACCGAGCTGGCCTTCACGCCGGACGGCCGGGAGCTGTACTGCCTGACGGCCGGGTCGGGCGGGGGAGTCCTGGTGGTCGACCCCGTTGATCACCGTGTGCGCTACCGGATCCCGATCGGAATCGGAGGGCTCGGCACCCCCCGGGGGATCGCGTTCAGTCACGTCGGCGCGTATGCCTACGTCGCGGATGCGGAGAGCAAGTCGCTGGCGGTCATCGAAACCGCCACTCACCGCAAGGTCGACTCCATCCGCCTTGATCAGCACGGAAGCTATCCACCGCGCTCGGTCACCTACATCGGCTATTGACAGCCGCGGCCCTCCGCCGGTCCCCTGTCCGGCGGTGACGCCAGGCGCGTCCTGCGCATCCTGACGTGCGGGGAAGCACCTCCGGAAGCGCCCCAGCAGAACGCTGAAGACGGATCCCACCTCGATCCCGCTGCGGAGAAGGGATCGAGGTGAGACACCCCAGAGCTTGGCCGGCGCGCTGGCCACCGTACGGCCGACGGTGCGCGCCGCCCGCCGTACGGGGTCAGGGGGCTGTCTGCTGGATGCGGATGGCGTTGCCGTCGGGCACCCAGGTGAGGGCGAAGAAGGGATCGAGAGGTTCGGGGGTCGCGGGGGGCTGGAGGTACCCGCAGGTGGCGGTGACCGTGGTGCCGTGGCGGACGGGCAGGTGGAACGGGGTCTCGGTGGGAAGCCTGCCGGTGTCGCCGTTGTCGGAGGCGAAGCTGACCTTGTATTCGATGCTGCCGTCCTCCGCCGTGACGGTGACGTCGATGACGGCGGGAGACCCGCCGGCGACGGCCGCGAGGCGGCCGATCAGGGTGCCGTCGGTGTCGGCGACGAAGGTGTGGGTCGATCCGAGGCCGAGCGGTTCGATGGGCTGGTTGGCGCCCATCAACCGGATGCTGCCCTTGGCGCTCAGGTCGTTGACGGTCAGGTGCGGCCGGGCGACGGTGACGAGCGTGGTGAGGACCCGTTCGGCGGTGCCGCCGGGCAGTGTGGCGGCGAGCCGGAACGCGGTGGTGTCGTGCAGCGGTGGCGAGGTCCACGTGTCCACGCCGGAGACGTCGGCGCTGCCGCCCATACCGCCGCTCTCGCCGCCCCACGTCAGGGTGTAGGTGGCGGGTGAGCCCCGCCATGACAGGACCGCGTGCCCGCCGTTGAGCACGAGCACGTGGTCCGGCCGGAAGTCCTTGAAGACGAAGTCTTCGGGAAACTTCGGCAATGACAGCCGCGTCGTGCGGGTCTGCCAGGTCACCCCGTCGAGCGAGCTCTCTTCGCTGACTTGGAGCGCCGCGACGCCGACCGCGCCGTTCACGGCGATGTCGTCGAGTCCGAGGGTGAGCGGGGTGACGCCGGGCAGCCAGCCGGCAGCCGACGACGGCGTGGCGGTGAAGTCCACCCGGCCGGTGGCGGAGGTACGCTCGACGCTCCAGCCGTCCCCCTGGTCGGGATGGTCGCCGCCCCGCACGGGCATGATCGTGATGCCGGTCGGTGTGTTGGTGAGGTGGCCAGAGCCGGTGCCGGTCGGCATCGAGATGACGATCTTGCGGCAGTAGGCGGGGGCGTCGCCGCCCCGCGCGGTCAGCCTCAGCCCGCAGGTGCGGCCGGCCTGGATCGGATCGGGGTCGATGGCGAGCTGGTAGGCGAGCAGTGTGTCGCCCGCGGCGGAGGCCGGGACGATGACCTGAGAAGGCATGAGTACTCCGCAGAGGGTCAGGACGCGGGGAGGCTGGGCGGGGCGATCTCCTCGAACGCGCCGACGCCCTTGGGCAGCCAGATCAACTCGAGGGTGTCGCCGGACTGGCCGGTGTAGAACAGCCGGGCCTCGGCGCCCTCGGGAACGGGGATGCTGATCGGGGTCTCCGTGGGCGCGCCGGCGCTGTTGTCGGAGGAGAACCGCAGGGTGAACTCGGTGGTCCCGGCCCGGTAGACGGTGGCGGCGAGCGTCGCGGCGGGTCTGTCGCTGGCCCCTTGCAGGTAGCCGATGAGGGTGCCGTCGGTGCCGGCCTTGAAATATTTGACGCCTTCGGTGAGCGAGGGCGGCGTGATCCGCTGGCGGGGGCCCTGCAGCCGGACGATGCCGTTGACGTCGAGGTTGCCGACCTCCAGGTTGGGCTCGGTGACGGTGACGGCGGTGGTCATCGAGTAGATCAGCGGCCGGTCGCCGGCCGCCAGGGTGACGGTGAGCATGAAGCCGGTGGTGTGCTCCAACGGTGGGGAGGGCCAGCTCTGGTCGCCGCTGACGAGCTGGGAGTCACCGTCCCAGTGCATCCGGTAGGTGCCCTCGGTGCTGCTCTCCCAGGTGAGCGTGACCCCCTCTCCCCGCTTCACCGAGATCCGGTTGGGCCGCAGGTTCTGGAAGGTGAACTCGGCCGGCCATTTGTCCACCTCGAAGGGCTCTGCGAGGTGCTTTTCGGTGAAGTTGCCGTTGATCTCGGAGGTCCACTCGATGATCTCGATCGGTACGGTGCCGAGCGTCTTGTTGACGTAGAAGTTGGACAGCACCAGGGTGATGGTGTTCTGGCCGTTGAAGTTGGGTTTGCGTGACGGGCTGGGGGTGAAGGTGAAGACGGCGTAGCCGTCGATCAACTCCTTGTCGCGCGTCCAGGTCCCGCCGATTCCGGGCGGAGTGGCCGCCTCGGTCCCCGTGTAGAACTCGCTGGGCGCGGTTTCCGTCAGCGCCTCGGAGGCGTCGCCGTGCGGGAACCTGATCTGGATCTTCTCGCAGTAGGCGTCGCGGCCGGGAGTGCCGTTGACCTTGAGTTCCAGCCTCAGGTCCTGGTTCTTGTCTCCGCTGATGGGCACCGGCGCGGGGATGGTCTTCAGGGTGTAACGCAGAAGCGTTCCGGTCGAACGGGAGTGGATGGCCATATAGGGCTCTTCTTTCATATGGGGAGTCGTGGCCTGCCCCGGGGCAGGCCACGACGGACGGTCTATTCGGCGAAGTCGCCCGCCGGATGCAGCAGCAGGTAGCCGGCGCGCGCCTGCGGGGGCGGGTCGTCGGGGCGGGCCTGGCCGTCGGCGGCGAGCAGGGGCAGCTCCTGCCAGCTCAGCCCGCCGTCGCCCGGGTCGGTGTACGGCTGCGCCCACGTCCACGTGCCGTGGTGGGCGGCGGGACGCACGAGGACGAGGTGTTCCTCCGCGCTCTCCTCAGATCGGCTCTCCTCCTGTTCGGTCGCGGGGACGCGGACGGGGGCGAGGAGCGGGTTGAGGCGGAACGCCGCGCGGATCCGCCGCAGCGCCTGGTGGACCAGGTCGCCCGGGAGCTTCAGCTCCGCCACCGGCAGGATGTCGGTGGTGGCGTGCACGGGGACCTGCGGGTCGGCGAGGATCGTGAGGTAGTGGACGTGCTCGCTGTCGCCCGGCGGCCGGGCGGGCAGCGCCAGCCCTTCGCCGGTGCCGATCTCGCTCAGATACGGGTCGTTGGTCGCGGGGGTGACCACGTGCAGACGGCTGTAGTCGGTCTCCTCGTCGGGGCCGACGGCGTAGTAGCCGATCAAACCATCGGAGAGCCGGTCGGGCTCGCCGAGCCGGATCGGCCACGCGTAGGTCGGATAGTCCTCATCCGGCGGCTCCAAGGCGTGCTCCCAGCCGGGGTCGGTCAGCGACTCGCCGCGCAGCTCCAGGTTGAGCCGGGTGCGGTAGAGCGCCACCGGCCGCCCAGTGAGCCGTGCCGGGGTCCGGTCGTCCTCGGCCGCCGGGTCGACGACGGTCTCCAGTGTCTGGTCGATGGTGGCCAGCAGCGCCTCGTAGGGGCCGGTCGGCCCGACCAGTTCCTTGACGAACCTCGACAGGTGCGGATGGTCGTCGGCGAAGTCGGGGTCGCTCTCGCTGCGGTAAGGGGAGCCCGGCAGCGGCGTGAACGCGACGGCGGAGTCGTCTTCGATGTCGTCTTCGATCGGCCGGATGATTCGCAGCTCGCCGACCGGATCCCCGTCCGGCCCGTAGACCAGCAGGTTCTCATCGAGGTAGTTGACCAGGAGCCAGCCGACCATCGGCGAGTCCACGCCGACGGGCGTCGCCCGGCCTGCGGCGAGCAGCGTGTCGTCACGGCCGCGCGTGATCTCCAGCCGGACCCGGGCCTCCTGCAGCAGGCGGGGCGGAAGCTGGATGAACCGTGACGGCGCCTGGATATCGTCGCCCAAGTGCATGCTCGGGGTGACGCTGTCGGCCCGTATCGGCCTGAACTGCAGGAAGCGTTCTTCATCGTCTTTTCCGGGGTGGGTGATGACCACGCACCGGCCGAACCGGTCGATGATCCGCAGGTCCCGGAAGTAGAGCTGGCCGGCCCGCAGCGGCTGGAATCGTGACTGCGTGTACTCCTCGAAGCCTTTCAGCGCGGGCACGTGCCCGGCCTCGCCGGTCAGCCGCGCGATCTCCTCCGGGGTGACGGCGCGCACGCCGGTGTCGCGCATGAGCAGGTGGTCGTTGAAGCCGTCGAGGGTCTGGGAGAGCAGGTTCATGTCGCGGTAGTCGCTGCGCAGGGAACGCAGCGCCGCTGCGTCACCGGGGGTGTAGGTGTCGAGCAGCCGGTCGATCTGTGAGGAGAGCACGTACGGCACGGCGGGGGTGACGAACGCCCGGTTGACGAACGGCAGCCAGGTCGGCCCGCTGATGCCATCCCCCGGGTCCGCGCCGGTGCCCAGCCAGTCGTAGGAGTGGCCGTCGAAGGACCAGTTCGCGTGACCCTCGCTCTGGTAGGGAATGTGGTGGTAGCGCAGGTCCCACTGCACGTACATGGGCAGCCACGGCTGCCCCCACACGGCCGTGTACTCCGCCGGCGTGCCCACCACGTGATCGGGCTCCTCCAGCGCGACCTCGAGCGCGGAGCGCCCGGAGCCGTCGTCGGCCGGGGTGATCGCGGCCAGGTCGAACAGCGCGAACTCGCGCAGCAGGACGTCCACCGGCGCGGGCAACTCGCCGAGGTCCAGCGGCGCGGTCTGCGCCGTGAGCACCGGGGGCGGTGCGACCTGGCCCCGGCGTGCCGGTGGCGGCGCGGCCTCGGCCAGGTTGAGCGGCGGCGGCTCCGGCGGTGTCACCGGCACGCCGTTGATCACCAGGGATTCGACCAGCCCGGACGGCAGGCGGCAGGGCAGCGGGGTGTCGCGGGTGAGCGGCTGGGCGACCCCGCCGCCCGCGATGATCATCGCCGGGTCGGCCGGGCTGTAGTAGGGCTCGCGGGCGACTCTCCGCAGTTCGAGCGTGTCGGGCAGCTCCTTTTCGGCGGCGTAGGCATCGATCAGGGGCTGCAGCTTCTCCGGTGTCGTGGCGTGCGGGAGCTTGTCGATCTCGATCAGCCGCTTCATGCCGTCGGCCGCCGCCACAGCCCGGTGGGCGAGCGTGCCCGGCACAGCCTCTTTGAATTCGGCCTCCGCCGCCTGCTCGAACTCGGGGGTGCAGTCCGGCATGCCCTTCAGCCACCACAGGGTCCGCAGCCGCTCCTGCACGTGCCCCAGTTCGAGCGCGAAGGCTTCGTATTCGGCCTGGTGGGCGTTGAGCTCGTCCAGCCAGGTCGGCGGCGTGACGGTGCCGCGCAGGGGTTCGTCCCCTTCAGCCGGCCGGGGCACGATCTGCCAGGTGTAGCCGCCCCCCTTGGAGGAGAACCAGGCGCGCCTGGTGACCTCCTCGAAGTCGACCTCGCCGTCGCCCTCGTCCAGGGAGTCGATCGTGCCGCTGTACAGGGCGCTGAGCAGCGTACCGGCGCGGGCCGAACGGGTCTGGTGCGCGGTGAGCGCCTCCAGCGCGTCGGCCGTGCTGTGCCCGATGGCGACCTTCAGACTCTCGTGTCCTGGCCGGGGGTCGGACGGCGGCATCTCGACGGCGTAGAACTCCCAGTCGATGCCGAGCGCGGTACCGGCGTAGATCGACCGCTGCGGACGGGGCACGTCGGCCCTACCGTCCGATTCCCCCTCCCCGGAGTCGTCGGGCAGTTCGGTGAGGCCGGGCAGATGCCAGCCGAGCCCGGCCAGCACGGCTTTCAGGGGGTCCTCCTCGTCCGGCGGCAGCAGGTCGGGGATGTCTCCCGCGTGCTTGAGGATGTCGGCGTCGTCATCGGAGTACCAGCCGACGACCAGGTAGCTGAGCGTCGTGGACGCCGGCACGTTGTGCCCGTTGCCCTCCAGGTCGAGGAGACTGTCGTGGAAGGAGAACACGTTCTGCTGATAGGGCTGGAAGCCGGCGAACGCCGGCACTCCCGGGCCGACCGCGGTGAGGAACGGGTCGATCTCCCGATCCGGTTCCGTCCACGGCCCGGTGCGCAGGTCGTGGGCGCGGCCCAGCCAGTCGGTCCGCACCTGCCGGGTCTCGGGATCCTCTGACAGGAACTGCACCGAGCCCCATCCGAGCTCACCGTCGTAGTGGGCGAACTCCAGGTAGTCGCTGTGCACCACCCAGGCGGCGGCGCGCCGCCGGCCTTCGCCGGGGAAACCGCCCGGCACCGTGTAGTTGCGCACCACCAGCCAGCGGTTGGGCACCAGCGGGAAGGTCGTCTCCTCGCTGTCGGGATCGTAATGCCCCGCCGTCAGCGCCTCCGGAAGCTGCCACTGCACGTAGACGCCGTACTCGATGTCCTCGGTGTCGCCGGGTGGCGGCTCGGCGGGCTTCTTGTCCTCGCCGAGCATGGCATCGAAGTTGAGCGTCCACCGGTGGAAGACCTCGCTCGACTTCACCCGGTCGTTGACGACCAGGGCGTGCACCTGCACGGGAACGATCAGATCGGTGTCGGACATCACAGGCTCCCGCCGGTGTCAGAAGAGGACAGGTCGCGAAGCTCCTGCAGGACCGGTGCGTTCACCAGTTGCAGCGCGAACTCGCCAGGGGTCAGGTCCGGCAGGTCGAAAGCGGCGGCGAGCCCCGTCACGAACCCGTCGTCGCCGCGCAGCTTCAGCACGTCCGGCGTCTGCCCGCCGGGACGCGCCCGCAGATACAGGTCGAACACGGTGTCGTCTCCTTGCGGGAAGAACTCCTCCAGTGGCTCGCCCGGCGCGGGCTTATCGGCCCCGCCGAGGCTGCGCAGGCCGAGCACGTCGCCGTCGTCGATGCCGAAGTGGATGCCCTGCCCGGGCTCGCGGATCTCGACCCGGTCCGGCACCCGGTCGAACAGGAACAGCACCACATCCGGGGCAAGGAGGTCGCGGCGCAGCTCGGCGACGGGCGTGGTGCCGGCGAACGCCGTGACCACAAGGTCCGGCAGCGCCCGCACCAGCTCGGAGTAGATCAGCAGCCCGGCGGCGGGTGGCGCGGTGGAGCGCCGCCGCGCGACCGCGCCGCGGATCTGCGGGTCCAGCGCGAGGTCCTGCGAGATGTGCAGTCCCACGTCACACGCGCCCGCCACCACCGCGTCGCGCCAGGCCGGGTCGATCCGGAACATCCGCAGCGATTCGGGCGGCAGCATCCGTGGGTCCGGCACGAGGTAGGCGAACGGCACCCCCTTGAAGAGCATCAGCCTGTCCAGCCACTCCGGCATCGAACCGGTGTTTCGCTCGGCGGTGGTCCGCAGCAGCGACACCGTGCGCTCGTCGGTGAGAAGCTCCTGCATGCCGATCCGCGCGTTGCGCCGCTTCGGTGCCGCCGCAGGCGACTGCTCGGCGAGCGGCGCGGCGAGCGCGTCGGCGAGGGCGCGTCCGTCGGCGATCCCGGCCAGCTCGCGCAGCGCCCGCAGGCTCCGCCCCTCGTCCGGGTCGGCCTGGGCACGTGCCGGGTCGGCGGCGAGCTTGCGCACCACCGCCGCCCGGTTGCCGAGCTCCCGCCGGGCCCGTGTCATCTCCGCGGCGTAGTCGGGGTCGGCCAGGCCGAGCGTGCGGCCAAGCGTCCACGCGGTGGCGTAGCTGACGTCGAAGAGCCCGTGCGCCTCCTCGTAGATCAGCGCGTGGTCGGCCGTCGTGTGCCCCGTGGAGGTCGCCTGCTCCGGCACCCGCGGCGCCGTCACCGGCGTGAACGGCCCCCGATACCAGGCATAGGTCAGCTCCCCCGACAGCGTTCGGAACGGCACCGGGGCATACCCCAGCTCCAGCCGCCGTCGCGCGTACGCCTCCGCCTCATCCTGTACGGCGTGCGCGCCGGCCGTAGCCGGTAGGTTGATCCGCAGGGCGAGGTTCTCGGGGTCCGCGTGCCCCGGGGCGGCCAGGTTCTTGAGCATGCCGGGGATGTCGAGGGAGTTGTCCGGGTCGTTGTGGAACGACCATGACCGCAGCGAGCACAGGCGCAGCGCCCGGTGCCCGGTGGGCGGGTTCGGATCGACGTAGCGTTCGTAGCCCTCCAGGGAGACCAGGTGGACGGCGTAGTAGCCGGGGTCGCGCGGGAACCGGTTCCCGGTGATCACCGCGTAGCGGCCCTCTACCAGGTCCTCGCCGTCCTGGCGCATCGTCGCCTTGGTGACGTCGCGGACGTGCGCCAGGTAGTACATCTCCTCCTCATACGGTGCGATCGCGTGGAACACCTCGGCGGGGACGTCGATCGTCCGGCACTTGCTGCTCAGCACCTCCGGGGTGAGACTGGGCCCGCTCAGCGCCGGGCCGATCACGCCGCCCTCGGCGGGAGTGATCAGTTCGGCGACGGTCCGGATGACGCTCTCCCCGGATGCCTTCTCGTCGTCGGGCAGCTCTCCCTGCCGGAACATCAGCAGGGCGAGCCAGGGTGCGTGTTCCCGCGCCCGGGTGCCCACCAGCTCCCGCTCCCAGGGCAGAACCGCCCGGGTAAGGGTGATGTGCGGCAGCACCGTGTCGTAGGCGCCGGCCGAGTCGGCCGGAGGGTAGAACGCGTGCACGGAGCCGGGATCGAGCACGAACCGAACCGGGCGGACCTCGAAGCTCTGTGAGGACTCCGGCAGCGCGGGCTGATCGATACGCTCGCCGTTCTCCTTCCACAGCTCGTGCCGGACCTGGACGGTGTAGACGCCCGCGGTCACCCGCGGGGTGTAATGGTCACGGAAGGTGACGCGCAGGTCAGGGGTGTCGGGCACGGATTTCACCTCGTGGGAGCATCGGTAAGGAGCGGGGAACTGGTCATGCTGCGGCCGACCAGGTCGGCGTAGTGGCCGAGGAGGCCGTCGGCGTCCTTGCCCGGGCTCGCGCCGAGCCGGGCCAGCGCGTCGAAGACGGCGGTGCGGTTGGCGGCGGTGCCCTGCGCGGCGAGCGTCCGAGCGATCTTCTCGATGCTGCCGTCGTCGGCGCGCGGAGCCGGACCGGCGGGGCTGGCATCACGCAGCGGCATGGCGCCGTCCTCCAGCGGCTCGAAGCCGAGAGCCTGCGAGGTGACCGGACCGGTACCGTTGCCGAGGTCAGGCGGGGAGACATCGAACAGCAGCCCCGTCAGGCAGTCAGGCTCCAGGCCCGGCTCCTCGGCCACCTCGGAGGACGAGCGGCCGGGCTTGCCCCACATGGAACGCTGCATGCCGCGTGTGATCGGGGTGACTTCCCACTCGTTGGCATCGGGGTCGAACTCGACCTCCCGGCCGTTTTCGAACCGGGTGAGCCGCACGATGTGCCTGGAGGTGACGTTTTCCAGCCGCATCGGGCGGATGTTGATGGCCGGGCCGGTGAACTTCGACTTGCGGTTGAGGAGAATCTCCGAGGTCGGCAGGGCCGCCTCGGTGGCGAAGGTGAACCCGCCGGTGGACACCAGCGCCGGGGCCTCGCGGGTGGATCGCGCCTCATCCTCGCCCTGTTCGACGTCGAGCAGCCGGCCCTTGATCAGAGGGCTCCGGATCGGCCCGGGGAGTTGCATCTGAAACTCCTCCCACGGCACCGGGGGAGCACCCTGACGGCCCGCGCCGAAGTTGAAGCCGAACTCGACGAACCAGACCTTCACCGAGACCCGGCCACCGGTCGGCGGCGTCCACAGTTGCAGGTCGATGCCGACCTCGATGGAGACCCGGACCTTGACGAACCAGACCTTGATGGTGAACGCGACACCGATCGAGATGCCGAGCGCGAGGTCGAGATAGAACGGCTTCCACTGGATCAGCGCGTCGAGATGAGCGGTGAACCAGGCGCTGAGCAGACCCTTCTCGTAGCGGGCGGCGAGCGCGCCGCCGAACATGATCGCGCCGGGGGTGAGCGCGGCGTAGCCGGATGCCTGGATGACGACGCGACTGCATGGTGACCAACGGAAGCCGATCCGGGTCGGGGTCGGGTAGTAGCCCGGCATGTTCCGCTGGAACTGTGGGTGGTAGCCGCCGATGGTGAGCACGAAATCGCCGCCGCGCCCGCCGCCGGTCCACACGCAGAACGCGAGGCCGCCGGTGAGCTCGGCCGCCTCGGAGTAGATGAACGAGCCTGCTCCGACCGCCGCCTCCAAGGTGAGCAGGTGCTCGTCGGAGATGTAGGCGAGGCGCAAGTCGATGTTGAGCCGCGCGTACTTGCGGGTGGCGTTCTTGTTCCTCGGCAGCGCGAACGAGGTCCGGCCGAGGATCATGACGTTGAGCCGGTTGCCGAATTCGATCAGCGCCAGCGCCCGCGTCTCGATGAACCGGAACGAGGTGAACGACAGGCCGGCCGCGATCCAGTAGCTGCCCTCCTCCGGCCGCACCCACCCGGACGGGCCGGTGAGGTCGTTCAGCATGTCCAGCGGCTCCGGCGGCTTCGGCGGCGGGTCACCCGGCCGTGACGGGGCCTCCTCCAACCGGGCGAGCAGCGGGAACGACGGAAGCTGGGCGGCGGACGGCGGCCGGACCTTGCTGTTGATCCCGAACCCGCCGGCAAGGCCGGTGACGGTGAACGGCGGCGGGCCGAACAGCGACGCGCCGGAGGTCAGCAGCGCCTCCAGGTACAAGAAGATGGTCGTGTAGCCGTCGGCCGCCCGGGACCAGTTGCCCGCGCCCATCAACGACAGGGCGTCCGTCTCCACCTTGACGAGCCCGGCCAGGCCGGAGGAGATCGCCTCGTCCCCGAGGCCGGTGTAGCGCAGCGCCGCGTTGACTCTCAGTGTCGGGTTCTCCCGGCGGATGCCGAGTGCGACGCCGACGAGCATCGCCTTCGGGATCGCGCCCTTCAGCGACGTCGGGATCATGAGGCCCAGCCCGTCGAGCTGGAACACCTGCCCTCCGACCTTCAACTCGCCGACCAGGAGAACCTTCCAGTGGTCCTTGAAGATGCTGCGCTTGACCCCGGACAGCGTCAGCGGGCCGAAGGAGACCGGCATCCCGGGGAAGCCGATCTCTTCCTCCTGTTTCTCCTTCTTCTCCTCGTCGTCGTTCTGGACGATCGCCAGGGCGGGCATCTCGCCCCCTTTGAGCTTCCAGGTCACCGACGCCGAGACGTACTTCGGCCAGACGTCCGCGCTCATGGCGTTCGGCCGGGGGAAGCGCGAGGTGACACCGTACTCGGCGAGAACCGCGTTGAGCTGGTTCACCGCGGCCACGTTCATCTCGCGGGACACGACGATGACCCGCAGGTTCGGGAAGACCATGAGGCCTCCGGGGATGAACTCGCCCACCAGCGTGAGGCGGGAGGCGTCGAAGCCGAGCGGGGCGTCGATGAGCACGGCGGACAGCGTGGTGCCCGGGATCGCCCGCTTTGTCATGATCGCCACGATCTGGACCGGGGAGGAACCCGCCCCGGGGTCGTCATAACCCGGCGCCTGCGCGGTGACCAGTGTCTCCCCCGAGGGGAGGTTGTCGTGGTAGACGACGTTCTCCAGGACTGGCGTCAGTTCACCGGGAAGCGGGACCTGCGTCCCGAACAACTCGTTGATCAGCTCGACCAGTGTCTTGGTCTCGGCTGAGGGCATGCGGATTCTCCTTCAGAGCCGGATCGGGAAAGGTCGCCGCGCCCCGGCCTCGCAGGCGCGACAGATCGTCAGTAGCCGCTGTACGGGATCCATGAGGGTTCGCCGGTGAACCGGATCAAGACGGGCTTCCGACAGGTGGCCGTGTCGATGACCGGGACAGAACGCCCCCGCTGGAAGACCCGCCGTCGGCGATCATGCCGGCGTGGACGAATCAGAAGGGGGCGTAAGTGAGCCAGTGGATGCGGTTCCCCCGGGGAGGGAATGGAGGCGACCTTGTCGTGCGCCTCGGTGTCGGTGACGGCGAGAGAGAAGCCACCTTCGGTGGAGATCTCCGCGACGTAGGCGTACGCGCCGTGGTGGCTGAAGGCGAGGCCGCGTCCGGTGCCGCGCTCACCCTGCATCGCGATCGGGATGCGGTGGATCAGCCGATGGTCGGCGGGGTCCGCCACCAGGGCGCTCCTGGCCCGGCTCTGCCGGCGGGCAGTAGAGCTCCCGGCCGTTCGGGGTGAGCGCCGGCGCCTCGCACGGAGGCAGCACGCCGCGGCGTGCGATCTCGCCGGTGTGCCGGACGAGTTTCTGACTGAGGTCGGTTTGGAGGATCACGGCGCCATGCCCGTCCTGGCGTCCGGTGATGTAGACGAACCGGCCGACCTTCGCGCCCTGCGTCACGTGCCCGAGTCTGTGCCCCCCGTCAGTAGTGGTGGAAAACGCATACACCAGATCTCGCGACACTAAAAGGCCCTCCGAAAGGCGTGTTTTGATACCGCGCCAGCAGTGCATTAATATTTTACGAATTGGAGCCTAAGGTCAATGATGGGGATTTTCTAGCATCTGTCGGGAGTCATGGCGAGTTTTTGCATATCGCTAAATGTCTTATTAAGACCATATCGGCGCCAACTCCCTGCGGGGCTTTGCCGGTTCGCCATGGCGATCGCCGGCGACAGATGGGATATCGACCTGTCCAGGCAAGGAATGACCTGTGGGTTCCAGGCATTTTCGGATGGCCATGACGCATGCTTCTGGTCTGCAACCTGCGCCTTCTCGCCGAGCCGGGTGCACTCGGCCATTCTCATCGGCGTAAGCCGGATGGGCGTCGGCGCGGGCCATGAAGACCTCCGGTCGAACGGTGAAGACGGCATCTTCGCCAGACCCGGAGGTCTTCTTGTTGATCAAAAATCAGCTACGGCGTGTCACCGACCTGCCGGCCAAGCACACCTGGCCCGCCGGCGAAGAGTGCGAAGCCTCCGGATCGATCAGCAATGCCCATGGAACTCAAAGGGCGCGGAAACAGTGTCGGCGTGGTGCTCGTGGTCTCCGGTGGCAGGAGGGTGGATTCTCTTGCCTGCCTTGATCGTCTCGGTGACGGTGATGTCCTTGATCTCCTCGGGGGGGATCGTCAGAGGATTCGAGGAAAGGATCACCAGATCGGCGAGTTTGCCGACCTGGATGCTGCCCTTGGCGGACTCTTCGAAGTACTGGTAGGCGGCGTTGATGGTGATGGACTTGACCGCGTCCAGGGCGGAGACCCGCTGCTCGGGGCCCAGGATGTGGCGGCCGCTGCGGGTGATGCGGGTGACCTGGCTGGCCAGGACGCGGAAGGAGTTGGGCAGGGCGACCGGGGCGTCATGGTGCGACGTGTAGATCATCTGGCGGTCCAGGGCCCACTTGGCCGGTGAGATGTTCTCGGCGCGTTTCTCCCCCAGGACGGTCTCGCGGTACCAGTCTCCCCAGTAGAAGGTGTGCATGGAGAAGAACGATGGGATGATTCCGAGGCGCTTGAACGCCTCGATCTGGTCTTGGCGGGCGGTCTGGGCGTGCACGGCGACGATCCGCCGGTCGGCCGGGCCGTACTCTTCGGTGGCGGTCTCGACAGCGCGGATGAACTGGTCGATGGCGGCGTCACCGTTGACGTGCGCGAGGATCTGCCAGCCTTCCTGGAATCCCCGGCGGACTTGTCTCAGGACTTCGTCGTCGGTGGTGGTCGGGTAGCCCCGATAGTCGGCTTCTTGGCCTTCCGGAGGATTCTTGTAGGGCTTGGTCAGCCAGGCGGTCCGGCCCTGGGGGGAGCCGTCCAGGAACAGCTTGATCCCGGCGGCGCGCAGCCCTCCGCAGTAGTCTTGACCGACTTCGACCGGGTCGCCGGGAGCTGCGGTCGCCTCGTCGGCTTTGGCGTAGATGACGACGTCCAGGGCGAACGGTGCCTGCTCCGCGGCCTTCCTGAAGGCGGCGAGGTTGTCCAGGGACGTCCCGCCCTCTTGCATGGTGGTGAACCCGAAGGTCGCGGCGGCTTTGAGGCCCTTGGCCACCAGGCCGGCCTGGGCGAGGGCGCTCAGACCGGCGATCGCCTGGTTCGAGGCGGGAGTGAAGGCGGTCTCCTCCAAGACCCCGTTGGGCTCGCCGCAGGGAGGCGTTTCCTTGATGGGGAGCCGGCGGCGGATGACCCCGCCGTCCGGATTCGGCGTGAAGCGGGTGTATTTCAGCATTTCCAGGCCCTTGCTGTTCACCGCCCCCAGGTGGAACGACTGGTGGATGGCCAGCACCGGTTTGTCGGTCGAGACCGCGTCCAGCTCCTCGCGGGTCGGGTGTCGGCGCTCGGCGAGCATGGCGTCGTCGTAGCCGAAGCCGACGATCCATGCCGAATCCTGCCCCGTCTCACTCTCGGCGAATTCGCGCAGCTTGTCCTGCAGAGACCGTATGTCCGTCACGTCCCCATCGGGCTCGGCCAGCAGGTTGGCGATCGTGGCCTGCAGGCCGATGCCGCCCAGATGGCTGTGCGCGTCGATGAACCCGGGCAGCAGAGCGCCGCCTTGGAGGTCGCGCAGAATCGTGTCGGCCCCCTGCCATCGGTCAAGGGCCTGAGCGCGGTCCCCCACGAAGACGATCGTGCCGTCTTTGACGGCCACCGCTTCCGGCGGCGCGACCTCGTCTGCGTCAACGGTCACGATGTCACCGCCGAAGTAGATGACGTCGGCTTGGTTGGCTGTCACGGCAGAAGGGTGCTCTGACATGGGAAATCCAGGCTCCTCGAATTGTCGGATGATCGCGGGTTCTCTGGGGAGGTCATGCCCGGGCGCGGTGTGGCACACGCGCACACCGCCGAAGGCCGGTTGGCCGACAGCGGGAGCGATCGCCGTCCGCGTGGACGAAGTCACAGAGCCCGCCTGGCGTGGCGTGCGCGCCCCGCACCCCGCCGGCCCCGGGCACCGGCTCGGTGCCCGGGCCTTCGAAGCGGAGCTGCACGTCGAGCAACAGGCCGACGGCACCCGTGCCCACCCGTTTCGTCTGGATGAACACGGCGTCCACCGGGCTGCCCTGGGCCGGATCGTCATACCCCGGGGACCGCGCGGTCACCAGCCGCTCCCCGGCGGGCAGGTTCTGGTACTCGTGGATGTTCTCCAGGATCGGCACCGGCTCGGCCGGCAGCTCGATCGGCTCGCCGAAGAACTCGTCGATCAGGCCGGCGAGCGACATACGCTCGGGCAGAGACATCCGGTTCTCCTTTTCATGCCGGTCGGCAACCGGCCGCTGCGCCTGGAGCGGTCTGGAACGGCTTGAAACGGGTGACCTCGAGGTGGGGGGAGGGGAATGCGGTCAGGGGCTCCGCGACGGCTCGGTGATCACGAGGGGCGGTGCCGGTCGTACGGGTCAGACCGGGGCGAAGGTCACCCAATGGACGCGATTGCTTCCAGGGAGAGGAATGGAAGCGATCTTCTCGCGGGCCTCGACGTCGATCACGGCGAGCGAGAAACCGCCCTCCTCGGACGCCTCGGCGACATAGGCGAACGCGCCGCCGTGGCTGAAGGCGATCCCCCGGCCGGTGCCGCGCCCGCCGGACGCCTCGATCGGGATGCGGTCCTGGACACGGTGCGTGGCCGGGTCGGCGATCAGGACGCCCTCGCCCTCGGCGCTCGGCAGGCAGAACAGGGAGCTGCCGTCCGGGGTGAGCGCGAGCGCCTGACATCCGGGGAGGATCTTCTGACGGAGGATCTCTCCGGTGCGTGTGCTGAATGCCAGCGTGAGGTCGTAGGAGCCGACGTGGGCGACCGCGCCGTCCGGGGAGAGCACCAGATCCTCAACCGAGGATGTGCCGGGGAGTGGGAAGAACTGGCGGACCAGCTTCTGTTCCAGGTCGACCTCGGCCACCACCACGCTGTAGTCCGGCAGCCGCCCGCCGACGTAGACGAGCCGCCCGTCCTGTTTCGGCGCGATCCGGGACGCGCTGTCCATGATCACAACCCCCCGGCCGGAGTCGTCCGCCGTCACGGTCCCGGTGGCGAAGGCCTGGCCGGACAGCCGGATCCTGCTCACCCCGCTGAACGTGCCGGCCCGCACCGTCTCCAGATGAGGGGAGCCGTCATAGGAGATGAAGTGGCAGTGTGTCCCGTCGGGGCTGTAGGCGTAGCCCGGTTCAGGACCGGTCGTCCGCCCCTGGAAGGTCGCCACGGTCCGATGGTCGGCCGTGTCCACGCAGGTGATGGCGGGGTCGGTCGCCAGGTAGAGGAACCGGCCGTCGGGGGTGGTGCTGATGCTCCGCTGGGCGTCGTCGTTGAGGAAGATGTCGAGTGTCTCGGTCACGGTGCGCGACGCCAGGTCCACCACGTTGACCGACCGGTCGCTGTCATTCTCCGGCCGCCGCGCCACGTACGCGCGGCCGGGGCTGAACGCGCGTCGCAGCCCCGGCCAGGTGGTGTCGTTCACCGCGGCTGCGTTGGTCTCGACGGTCCGGGTGCCCAGCGCGACCCGTACGAACTCGGAGCCTTTGAAGAAGAAGGCCTTGCCGGTCACGGGGTCGAGGACGGCGGCGGCGATGCCGTTCACGAACGCGGGGGCCTTGTCGCGCAGCCCTTGCCAGGTGTCGGCGAGCGACTTGGTTTCGATCGGCGCGGACGAGCGCAGGTCGTAGCGCACGCACTGGCCGCCCTTGAAGAAGTACGCCTCCCCTGCGGCGGCTGACGGCAGCGCCGCGTCGATCCCGGCGCGAAAGCCGGTCGGCAGCCCCGGGTATAGGCCGTCGATTGGGCCGACCTGCCCGACCGATCCATTCACAGGGTGCAGGCGCAGGCACTGGTCCCCGCGGAACACCACCGTCCACGGATCGTCTGCGGGCACGGCGAGCGCAGCGTCGAACCCGACGGCGAAGGCCGCCGGGAGCGCCGGCCACCACTTCCCCAGCACGGGCGCGTAGTGGTCGAGCATCCGCACCTGCGCCCACCCGAACCGGGCCGCCCGCCCGCCCTGAACCACGAACCCGACCTTGGAGCCGGACCCTGTCACCGAGAAAAACGCGTCCACCACTTCCGTGGGCACAGAAGAATCCTCTCGCCGAGAAGAGTCGAAAAAGCGGGAAACCCCATGTCGACTATGAAAGGCCCCTTGATCATTGTCAACGGCGAATCGGAAGCCGGGGGTAAAATCATCAGGCGTCGTTTATGATCATGGGATAACCATGTGTTCGGCGTGTCGGAATTGCAGGGTATTCGAAAAATGGAGACCGGCCCCCGGAAACCGGGCCCGGCGCGGTCGTGTCCGGCGAAGCGGTGTATGGGCCGACCTCCACGTGACCCTGTCCCTGTGGGTTGCCGTGAGCCGTAACGAGCCGGTGCGCGATGGGCGGAGGGGCGGTCGAGGCCGGTGGCGACGACGTTTGAACGGGGCGTGATGGAGCCGTCCATGCCTTGAAGGGTGTGAATGTTATGTTCACACGTTGCTAGAATCCCGGCATGCGAATTCCGACAGACAGAGAGATTCGTGCGCTACACGCGAAGTACGCGCCGACACAGGAGGCGTTCGATCTCGTTCACACTCACTGTGAAATCGTATGTGGAATCGCAGAACAGCTCCTCGCTCGAACCGAGCTCAATCTTGACATGGACCTGGTGAGAGCCGGCAGCCTGCTTCACGACATCGGGGTTTATCGGCTGTACGGCAACGACGGAAAGCTCGATCACGCACGCTATGTGCGCCACGGCGTGCTCGGCTATGAAATCCTCCTGGATGAAGGATTCCCAGAAGCGATCTGCCGCTTTTGCTCCTGCCACACGGGGATGGGTATCAGCCGTGATGACGTCCGGGAACAGGGTCTCCCTCTGCCGTCTGCCGACTATTTGGCAGAATCAGGCGAAGAGAAACTTGTAATGTACGCGGACAAGTTTCACAGCAAAACCGACCCTCCAACTTTTGTTTCCGCCGCATCCTACGCCACTCGGATCCGGCGCTTCGGTGAGGAGAAGGTCATAGTCTTCAAGACGATGTGCGAAAGCTTCGGGCTTCCCGATCTTGTGCCATTCACCGCGTTGCATGGGCACGCCGTGGTGTAACGCACCGCCGGGTGCGAAGCCGCTGCAGCGCTCGCTTCACTTCGGAATCCGGGCCTGGAGGAGCCGGCCAAGAACAGCTGCGAGTTCCCGGCCTTCTCCACCCTGGACGAGTTGGCCGCACAGGTGAGGGTGGAGGTCGACGGAGGCGGTGGCGCGGCCTGCTTCACCGCCGACTACCGCATCGTCCAAGCTCGTGTTCACAGTGATGCCGCGACCGCCGATCACCTGCGCCAGGGAACGGCCCAGCACCTCCACCGGCGCCTTGCTCATCGCGTAAGGACTAAAGACTCATCCCAGAAGCAATCCCCGCCGGCCGTACCGCCATAGGCCGGAGAGCCATCCCGCCGGCTACGCCGTAATCACTCCAGGCGAGAACTTCTGATATTGCCAGCGTGGCGGTCAGGCGGGTGATTCGTCTGCCAGGATGCGTTCCAGGGTGCGTTGGCCCATCCGGCTCATGACCGGGTTGGTTTCGAGGTAGTACCAGACGAGCCCCATCGCCTGGACGAAGGCCCACGCTTTGCCTCGCTCCCATTCAAGGTCGTCGCATCCGAGGCCCATGCGGAGCACCTGCCGTGGCCTGGTCTCGAGCAGATGCCAGGCACTCACGAGATCCAGAGCGGGGTCGGCCGGTCCGAAGCCGCCGACGTCGAGAACCCCGGCCAGCCGGTCGGCGGATACGAGTACGTTGCCGGGAATGAGATCGCTGTGGGTCATCACGTCTGCTGCGTTGCGTGGCAGGCTTCGAAGGTTTTTCCATTGCCGGCGGAGCCGAGGAACGTCCAGAAGTTGTTCGCTGTGCTTGAAACAGGTTTCCATCCACGCGTCGTGAGTTCGAAGGTCGCCTCCTCGGCCTTTGCCGGCAAACGTACGGCCACGCGTGTCGATGGCGCGTAGGTCGTTGATGAGGTCGGCCATGTCGTGGGCAAATGCGACTGATTCGCCCGGATCCTTGTCGGTGGCCGCGACGCCGGGTAGCCAGGTCTGTACTGACCACGGCAGCGGGTATCCGGCTCCGGGTTCACCGAGCGCGACCGGTTCGGGCGTGGGAAATCGGGTGTGGCCTGCCAGTTCGCGGGCTGCTTCCGCTTCGGACTCCAGCCGGCGCCGCGTCGAGTCGGCGTGCCCGGGTCGGAGGGGGAACCTGGCGGTGAAGCGGTCGCCGATGCGGAAAATGGCGTTGTCCGTCCCGTGGGAGGCGATGCTCGTGATGGGCATGCTCCGCCATTCGGGGTATTGCTCGTCTACCAGCGTGCGTGCTGTCTGAGGTGGCACCGTTAGCTGGTTGGCGTGCATTTTCATGCCGGAAGCGTTCCGCGTCCCGACCTTTACCTGCAACGTGTTTTCGGTCGCGCAGCGGTAGCCGGCGATGGGAGGGTGCTCGGCTGAGCGTTTGACCTCGCTTCGCAGGCATGAAGGATGAGCGGCCGGATCTCCGGGGAGAGCCGAAAGCCTCGATCGGGGTCGGCCGAAGGGGGGACGGCGGGATCGTCCGCCGGGGCGGCTATGGCAGATGAAGGGCGTAGACGCGGGCGGCGTTGCGCCGGAAGACGGCGTCCTTCTCGTCCGGACTCAGTGCCTGTGTAAGCCGGTCGGCGATCCGGACGACATCTTCGTAGCCGGCCTCCAGGGTCGATACCGGCCAGTCGGAGCCGAACATCAGGCGCTGCGGGCCGAAGGCCTCCAGGGCGGTGTCGGCGTAGGGGCGGAGGTCCCCGATCCGCCAGGTGCGAGGAGTGGCCTCGGTGACCAGGCCGGAGAGCTTGCAGACGGTGTTGGGGAGTGCTGCCAGCCGGCGCAGGTCGTCCGCCCAGGGGGTGAGCGCCCCGGTCGCGACGGGAGGCTTGCCCAGGTGGTCGAGGACGAAGGTCAGCCCGGTCAGGCCCGCCGCCGCGGTGATCGCGGCGGGCAGTTGGTGCGGCTTGACGACGAGATCGTAGGCGAGGCCGGCCGCGGCGACGGCGAGCAGGCCGCGCCGGACGTCCTGGCGCAGCAGCCACCACGGGTCCCGTTCCTCCTGCACCTGGTGGCGGATGGCCACCAGGTGCTCTCCGCCGGGTTCTTCGCGGAGAGCGGCGAGGGTGTCGGCGATGTCGGGTGCGGTCAGATCCGTCCAGCCGACCACCCCGGCGATGAGGTCGCTGTCGGCCGCCAGGGCCAGCAGCTCTGGTGTCTCTTCGGGCACGCAGACGGTCTGCACCACCACGGTAGCGGTGACCCCGGCCGCCCTGGCCTCGGGTTCGAGGTCGCCGGCGGAGAAGGAGCGGGCGAGTGGTGCGAGCGTCTCGCCGATGATCCACTCCTGGGGGCGGACCGCCAGGTCCCAGACGTGGTGGTGCGTGTCGATGATCTGGCGTTCCATCAGAGCTGCCAGAGCACGGGCAGGCCGGCTGCGGCGCCGGTCTCCGAGTAGTCGTGCACGATCTCCAGCAGGTCGGCCATCCGCGCCTGCCAGGCGATGTTGACGGGGAGGTGTTCCAGCTCTGTGAGCAGGCGGGCGTAGTCTTCGCACTCCAGCAGGTGGAAGAGCTCGGTTCCGCTGCGCCAGATGGTCCAGGAGGTGACCCCGGCCGCGCGGATGGCCGCGGTGAGTTCGGTGGGCACGTGACGATGCGCGGTCTCGTAGTCCTCGATCCGGTCGGGCCGGACGCGGGTGTGCAGGGCGACTTTCATGATTCCTCTGCCGTGATGATGACGTCCAGGGTGCCGGAGCCGTTCGAGCAGGGTGACGACGGGCCGGCGCTTTTGGGGAAGAACGTGTCGTTGAAGCAGGCGACGAGCAGGGTCACGCGCATGGGGGCCGGCCTTTTTGCGGGAGGGGCAGGTTTTCGGGCAGCAGGCCGGTGTTTTGAAGTTCCTGCCAGAGCGCGTCGGGAATGTCCAGGTCGAGCAGCCGGACGGCGTCGGTGACCTCATCGGCCGAGCGCGCGCCGATCAGCACGCTCGTGACGGACTGCGGGGCGAGGGCGAAGCGGACCGCCGCCGCGCGCAGCGGGACACCGTGGCGCGCGCAGACGGCCTGCATTCGAAGGGCGCGGTCGACCAGCTCGGGTGGGGCGGTGGCGTAGTCGAAGGTGGCCCCGGGCCTCGGGTCGGCCAGCACACCGGAGTTGAACACGCCGCCGACGATGACCGAGACGCCGCGCCGGGCGGCCTCGGGCAGCAGCTCGGCCATCGCGCCCTGGTCGAGCAGGGTGTATCGCCCGGCCAGCAGGACCGCGTCGATGTCGGTGTCACGAATGAACCGGGTCAGCATCTCGGATTGGTTCATACCCATCCCGATCGCGCCCACCAGGCCCTCCGCGCGCAGCTGTTCCAGCGCCGGGTAGGCCTGGCCGACGGCCTCGGCGAAGTGGTCGTCGGGATCGTGCAGGTGGGCGATGTCGATCCGGTCGAGGCCCAGGCGGTCCAGGCTGGCCTCCAGGCTGCGCCGGACGCCGTCGGCGCTGAAATCCCATACCCGGCGGTGCGCCGCGGGTACGGCGAAGCCGTTGGCGAGGTCGTCGCCCTCCACGCGTGACACGGGTGCGAGCAGCCTGCCGACCTTGGTGGCGACGGTGTACTCCGCTCGGGCATGTCCGCGCAGGGCCGCGCCGAGGCGGCGTTCGGAAAGGCCGAGCCCGTAGTGCGGGGCGGTGTCGAAGGAGCGGATGCCGTCGGCCCAGGCGGCCTCGACGGCCAGGATGGCGGCCTCGTCGGTCACCGGGGTGAAAAGGTTGCCGATCCCGGCGGCGCCGAAGGACAGCCGGGTGACGGTGACGGCGCCGTGCCCGAGCCGGGTCTGTTGCACGGCGGTGCTCCTCACCGTGCGGCCGGCCGCAGCCGGAGGCCGGCCATGCCGCCGTCCACCGCCAGTGCCGTACCGGTGACGGAGGCCGCGGCGGGTGAGGCCAGGTAGGCGATGGCCGCGGCCACCTCCTCGGCGGTGACCAGCCGGCTGTGCGGCTGGCGCGCGTTCAGTGCCGCGCGTTCCGCCGCCGGGTCCTGTGCGGCGTCGAGGAGACGGCCGACCCACGGGGTGTCCACCGTACCGGGATTGACGCAGTTGACCCGGATGCCTTCCCGCACGTGGTCGGCGGCCATGGCGAGGGTCAGGGACAGGACGGCGCCCTTGCTGGCCGAGTACAGCGCGCGCTGCGGCAGGCCGGCGGTGGCGGCGATGGAGCAGATGTTGACCACCGAGGCGTGGGCCGAGCGGCGCAGGTACGGCAGGGCCGCACGGGTGGTGCGGACGATGCCGAGCACGTTCACATCCAGCACGCGGTGCCACTGCTCGTCCGGATTGTCCTCCACCGTTCCCGCGGCGCCGATGCCCGCGTTGTTGACCAGGATGTCCACCCCGCCCAGCGTCTCGGCCGCCAGCTCGACGGCGGCTCGCACGGAGCCGTCGTCGCTCACATCTGCGGCGACACCCAGGAGCGGGCCGGGCACGCTCTTCGGGGCGAGGTCGAGGACGGCGACCCGCGACCCGCGCTCGGCGAGCAGGAGGGCGGTGGCGAGCCCGATACCGGAGGCGCCGCCGGTGACCAGGGCGGTGAGGCCGTCGAGTTCGCGGTTTGTCATGCGGGGACCTTCGGGTGAGGGCTGGGCTGTGCGGAGGCCGGGTCGGCTGCCCAGAAGGAGCCGTGCGGGTAGCGGTAGGTGTCGATGGAGGTCTGGTGCATCTGTGCGGAGAAGCCGGGCCGGGTGGGTGCCCGGTAGTGGCCGCCGTCGATCACCACCGGGTCGAGGAAGTGCTGGTGGAGGTGGTCGACGAACTCGATGGCGCGCCCTTCGGTGGTGCCGGACAGCGCGACGTAGTCGAACATCGACAGGTGCTGGACGAGTTCGCACAGGCCCACGCCGCCGGCGTGCGGGCAGACCGGGACGCCGAACTTCGCCGCGAGCAGCAGGATCGCGAGGTTCTCGTTGACGCCGCCGACGCGGGCCGCATCCAGTTGGAGAACGTCGATGGCACCGGCCTGGAGCAGTTGCTTGAAGATGATGCGGTTCTGCACGTGCTCACCGGTGGCGACCCGGACCGGTGCGACGCGCTCGCGGATCGCCGCGTGGCCCAGGACGTCGTCGGGGCTGGTGGGCTCCTCGATCCAGTACGGGTCGAACTCGGCCAGCGCGTTTGTCCAGGTGACGGCTTCGGCGATGTCCCAGCGCTGGTTGGCGTCGATGGCCATCCGGATGTCCGGCCCGACGGCGGCACGCGCGGCCCGGCAACGCCGGATGTCGTCCTCCAGATTGGCGCCGACTTTCAGCTTGATCTGCGTGAAGCCGGCGGCCACCGCCTGGCGCGCGAGGCGGGTGAGCTTCTCGTCGGAGTAACCCAGCCAGCCGGGGGAGGTGGTGTAGGCGGGGTAGCCGCGTCGGCGCAGCCGCTCCTCGCGGGCGGTGGCGCCTTCCTTGCCCTGCTTGAGCAGGTCGAGGGCCTCGGCTGGAGTGAGCGCGTCGGTGATGTAACGGAAGTCGATCTGCGCGAGGAGCCATTCGGGATCGGCGCCGGCGAGCAGCTGCCACAGCGGCTTGCCCTCACGCTTGGCGGCGAGGTCCCAGGCGGCGTTGACCACGGCGCCGATCGCCATGTGCATCACGCCCTTCTCGGGGCCCAGCCAGCGAAGTTGGCTGTCGCCGACCAGGTCGCGGTGCAGAAGGGCCGGGTCGGCGCACAGCTCGGCGACCGATCGTCCGACGACGTGCTCGCGCAGCGCCTCGATGGCGGCGACCTGGACGTCGTTGCCGCGGCCGATGGTGAAGGTGAATCCGTGGCCCTCATGGTCGCCGGCGGAGGTGCGCAGCACCAGGTAGGCGGCCGAGTAATCGGGATCGGGGTTCATCGCGTCGGACCCGTCCAGCTCCCGCGAGGTGGGGAAGCGGACGTCGTGGGTGTCGACGGCGATGATCCGCGCGGTGTCTGCGGTCAACGAGGTGCCTTTCACGCGTTGGCGAACGACTGACGCTGGGTGCCGAGACCGTCGATCGACAGCTCGACCACATCGCCCGCACGCAGGTAGGGGGTATCCGGCAGGCCGAGCGCCACTCCGGCCGGGGTGGCGGTGTTGACCGGCCAGGGGCCGAGCGGGTCGAGGACCGGCCGCGTTCCCGCGGCGAGCGCCTCGCGGGCCCGGCCGATTCCTCCGGAGGCGAGGAAGACTCCGTCGATGTCGGCGGCGAGGTCCGAGAGGGCGTGCATCCTGCCGTCGTCGGCGCGGACGGCCAGAACCTCCTCGCCGGGTGCGCCAAGACGCATCAGCTTCATGTCGTATCTCCTGCCGGCCTGGAGCCTGCGCTTCCCGATCAAGAACACATCGGATGAATGTTTGGCGGATCGACGATATGACCGCCCAGGCCCGAACGCAAGGAATCATCGGGTGTCTCCATCGTCGTTGGCTCGGGCTCGCAGGTGATTCCGGGTAAGGCCTTGTCCTGCGGGATCGCCGGGGGTGTTCGCCCGTCGGTGGGGATGTATTTCCTGCGCCGTCGTCGTCGGCGAAAGACATCGGATGACTCTCTTGGGAGTTTACTGACGGGCCGATACCATCCGCGGCCACTGAAAGGGGCCGCGCCCGGGGTCGGAGCGGCGGACAGGCGCCGACGGCACCCCAAGCCGCTTGCATGTCCGATCGGGCCGCCTACTGCTCCGGGGGAACGGCGGCCAGATTCACCACCCGTACCCCGCCGTTCTGCGACCAGAAGATCAGGCCTTGGCCTTCCGACCACTCTCCGTCGGGGGGCTGGAATGGGACGAGCGCATCGGCGTGGGCGTCATAGATCGCGGCCATGGCTCCGGTGAAAAACCGGTCTCTGTACGGATACAGAGTCCGATAACCGATGAGTCCCTTGCGGGCGCGGACCTGGCTGCCGTCGGTCCGCTGCACCACGTAGTCGTCACCCCGAGTTCCGAGGCACCACGTGGGTCCGCAGCGCAGCCCTTCCACCCCGCGCGCCGGCGTGATCTTGGCGGTCCGCCCGGTCTCCAGATTGACGATCCTGGTGGGATTGGTCCGGATGTCGAGAGGCTCGTCAATCGCCCAAGGCCAGTCGGCGAGCTGCAATCCCTTGGACTTGGCCACCTTCTCCGGTGCCCCGCCGCCGACGCTCATCCGCCACACCCCGTCGAGTGGTGCGGACCAGACGACATGGTCGCCGGCGAGCGCGATCCGATCGACCGCCTCGCCCCTGACCGGCCCGACTCGTTTGGCCTCTCCGCTGCCGCGCACGGGGGCGACCCACACGTATCCCTCGGCCAGCCAGGCAACCCGCTCACCATCGACGGCCACCGTCTGCGGAGCCCGGGAAAGCCGGGCCACCACTTTCGAACGTCTCGTGGTGACGTCATAGATCTCGATCGTCCCCGGTCCTGCCTGTGCCAGCACCTGGGTGGCGCTGATCGCAGCCAGAGGCTGGTATCTCCCCGGCATGGGGAACACGGCCTGCGGCCATATCTGCTCGATCGTCTTGTCCGGCCTCGTCGTCTCCACAACGGGATCGGGCGGCGAAGGCCACACCACCAGCGTGCCCCACCCCAGCGCAGCCGCGCAGACCGAAGCGAGCACAGCGCGCGTCCTCCTCCGCCTCCGGCAGCGCCGCTTCACCGCGATGCCGGACAGCAGATCCAGGTCCTGCGCCCGCTCGGCGATCGTCCGCAAAGCCCGGGTCAGCTCTTCTTCGGTCTTCATCCCCACCTCCCGATGAGCGCCTGTGCCCTGACGCGGAGCGTGGCCAGCGCGCGTGAAGCCTGGCTGCGGACGGTCGCCTGCGAGATGCCGAGCATCGCGGCGATCTCATCGTCGGCGAGTTCTTCGTAGTAGCGCAGTACCAGCACCGCGCGTTGCTTGGGCGGCAAGGCACGCAAGCACTGCCAGACGTCCTTGAGATCGTGCTCGTCCTCCCGGACCGGCGCGGGGACCTCGTCGGTGAGATGTTCCCGCCGCCGCCTGCGCCACCAGCTCACATGCTGCCTGGCCATGATCGTTCGCACATAGCCCTCGGGATCGTCCTTGTTTCGAACCCGCCGCCAGGAGGAGCTCAGCTTGAGTAACGCCTCCTGGACCAGATCGGCGGCATCGTCGGCATTGCCGGTCAACACCAGCCCATACCGCAGCAGCGCCGGCCCCCGGGCGCGGACGAAATCCTCGAACTCCACCTTCCAGGGACGTACGGGTACCCGTTTTTGTTGCAAGAATCTTTGCCGGCGACGTCGGCGACCAGGGCGCAGCCGTCGTCACCGTGGAATGAGAACTCTTCCATCAGTGCCTCTCGAGGTGATGTGGCGGAGACAGGAACAGTCCGAGCACGAACGCGGCGATCGGGACGAAGCAGAGCAAGGTGAACACCATCTGCGGCCCGTTCGCATCGGCCACCAGCCCAAAGACAGGCGCGAGGAGACCGCCGACGCTCACGCTGAGGCCGAGTGTCACCCCGGCCGCCGTGCCCGGCCGGGCGGGCAGGTAGTCCTGGCCGAGCCTGACGAGCACCGCGAACGGGATGTTCAACGCCACTCCCACCAGGACGGCGAACAGCAGCGACAGCAGCGGCCCGGACTGCAGGCGTAGGCCGATCAGCATCGGCGCGACCAGAACGGCGCCGAGCTGGACGCTGCGGACCAGGCCGAGCCGGTCGGCGAGCCGGCCGCCGAGCACAGTGCCCACGACGCCGCCGCCCAGGAAACAGGCCAGCGCCACCCCGGCTATGACCTGTGATCCATGCAGATACCGGATCCAGTAGAGCCCTATGAAGGTGGTGATCGCGGCGAACACCGTGGAGCGTATGACCCCGATCACGGTGAGGACGGCGAACGGCCGCCACTGGTCGCGCCCGGTGGCCTGCCGGTGGCCGGCCACCGGCTCCCGGCGCACGTTCCTGGCCAGAACGAAGGCGACGAGAACCGCCGGGGGAATGAACAGCACGCTCGCGCCGACCCCCAGGGAGACCAACACGGGCGTGGCGAGGACGGGGGCCAAGAAGAACCCCAGGGTGCCGCCCGCCGCGAACACGCTCATGCCGGTGACGCTGTCCCCGGCCGCCTGCCGGGCCGCTCTGCCCGCGGCCGGATGGAACATCGCCATCCCCAGTCCGGACAGCAGGAGCAGCAGCCACACCACCGCGTACGGCCCGGCCTGCCCGGACAGGCCGTAGCCGACACCGGCGAGCAGCACCCCGGCCGCCGCGAGTCGCGGCAGCCGCAAACGGTCGACGGCGATGCCGATCAAAGGCTGCGGCAGCGCGCTCCCCAAGGTCGCGGCCAGGGTGAGTCCACTCGCGGCGACATAGCTGTAGTGCCGTTCGAGGACGAAATACGGGACGCTGGCCAGCACCAGCCCCTGGTAAAGGTCATCGACCGCGTGAGCGACGGCCCACATCCACATCCGCCACCGGGCCACCGGCGGGCCGAGGCCGCTCGGCGCGGTGATCTCACTGGTTGCCATGTCGCCCAGCATCGCGAGCGACTGCGGGCGACGACTATCTGTATTCTGCTCAAACATGTCGAAAAACCGCCAAGATCCGGGTGGCTCCCTGCTGGCGCTGGTTCACCGCGAACGCGTTGGATGGCATGAGCATGCCGATCACCAGCTCGTGTATCCCAGTCATGGCGTGCTCCATGTATCGGCGGGGGCGGACACATGGGTGGTGCCGCCACACCGGGCGGTGTGGATTCCCGCTGGGACGATGCACGCCCACCAGGCGTCCGGACCGACGCAGCTGCGCACCGTGAACTTCGCCGCCGACCGGGTCTCAGGCGGAATCAACGGGCCGGCGGTGCTGGCCGTGTCCCCGCTCCTCCGCGAGGTGATCATCAGCCTGAGCGAGGACGACCGGCTGACCGCCCGCCGACGGCGCAACCTCGAACGTGTCGCGCTGGACCAACTGCGTCAGGTGCGGGAACTGCCGCTGCGCCTGCCGGTTCCAGCCGACGACCGGCTGAGCGCCATCGCCGCCGCACTGTCCGCCGACCCCGCCGACCAGCGGACCCTCGCCGAGTTCGGCCGTGCGGTCGGCGCGTCCGAGCGGACGCTCAGCCGACTGTTCCGGGAACAGACGGCGATGACCTTCCCCCAATGGCGGGGACAGGTGCGCCTGCACCATTCCCTGATCCTCCTGGCGACCGGGGCATCGGTGACCAACGTCGCTACCGCCTGCGGCTACGCGGGCCCGAGTGCCTTCATCGAGGCGTTCCGCCACGCCTTCGGCACCACCCCGGGCCGCTTCCTGGCGGAACGTGGTGACATCGGCACGTCCCCTTCACCCGGTGGCGGCCGGCCCACCGGCCCATCGGCCCGCATGACAGGCGGGCATGCGGGTTGATCGGCTGCTCGTCGAGCCGGCCTGTCGTGTGCCGGCGAAGCCGTCACCAGATACACGTGCGGGGCTGGCTCTGGCCAACCTCGGCCGACTGAGCTCACTGATTTGATGAGTGGGCATGTGCCCACTATGGTGGGCACATGCCCACTACAACGGAGGCGGGAGCGCCTCTTCCCGAACACCAGTCTCATCAAGCCCGACAGGTGGCAGAGTCTTTCGGTACGGACGCCGAACGCTACGACCGGACCCGCCCGCGCTATCCCGACGCCCTGGTGGAGCGGATCGTCGACGCCGGCCTCGGGCTCGGCATCCTCGACGTCGGCTGCGGCACCGGCATATCCTCCCGGCCGTTCCAGGCGGCAGGCTGCGACGTGCTCGGAATCGAGCCGGATGAGCGGATGGCTGACTTCGCGCGGCGCAGCGGGGTTGAGGTCGAGGTGGCGACGTTCGAAGCATGGGACCCGGCCGGCCGTACCTTCGACGTGGTCGTCTCCGGGCAGACCTGGCACTGGGTGGACCCGGCCGTCGGCGCGGCCAAGGCGGCGCAGGTGCTGCGTCCCGGCGGCCGCCTGGCCGTGTTCTGGAACGTCGACCAACCATCGGCCGACGTGGCGGACGCCTTCGCCGCGGTCTACCGCCGGGTGCTGCCCGACTCGCTCGCGTCGCGATGGGCGGCCGCCTCGGGCGGGTACTCGGTGCTGTGGGACAAGGCGGCCGACGGCATACGGCAGGCAGGCACGTTCGGTGACCCCGAGCAGTGGCGATTCGAGTGGGAACGCTCCTACACCCGCGAGGAGTGGCTGGACCAGCTGCCTACCCAGGGCGCCTTCACCCTGCTCTCACCGGCCACTCTGGAGGAGGTGCTGGCGGGCATCGGGGCCGCCATCGACGCGATGGGAGGCAGCTTCACCATGCGCTACGCCGCGCTGGTGGTCACCGCGGTGTCAACCGGCGCCGCCTGACCCGGCTCGACGGGTCTTCCACTCCCGGCACGGGATACGCCCAGATCCAGGACGCCACCAGGCCGGGCATGCCGGCCTGGTGGCCCGGCTGGAGGCGTGGTGGCCCGCGGAGCCGGTGCGGCAGGGTGATGGTCTGCTCGATGATCCGGCGGCGGACATCCCGGCCGGCATCTGCCCTGCCCTGACGCGGGTTGACCGATCAGCTCGCACGGTGATAGATCCTTTTACCAGCGTCGCGGTGCACCCGGCAAAGAGACCGTCGAGGGCATGGAGGCGCCGGTACAAGGGAAACCCTTGACGACATCCCATGGGCGCCTGACGGCGTTCGGCAACCAGTTGATCGAAGTACACCTCTGGCTCCGCGAGGAGCTTGCGGCGCTGCGCGAAAACATCGACGCCTATCTCGCCGGCGGTGTGCGCCCCCGCGAGCTGCGGGCTCATTGCCTGGCCTTCTGCTCCGCTCTGAACCGGCACCACACCGGCGAGGACGACGGTGCGTTCCCCGAACTCGCCCGGCAGCACCCCGAGCTGCGCCCGATACTAGAGGAACTGCGCCGCGACCACCGCCTGGTGGAGGACTCCCTCCAACGGCTCCAGGCCCTTGTCGGTGAGCTGGACCGGGAGACAGACCCCGCCGAAGTCCAGCGTGAACTGGACAGTCTGGCCGCGCTGATGGAAACGCACTTCGTCTACGAGGAGAAGCGAATCGTCTCGGCGCTCAACGCGCTGGACGCACCGGGCTGGAACCGCTCCCGGCCTGAGTTCCTGCGCGCCGCCGACACCGAGCGCTGACCAGCGCTCGATCTGGTCGGTAACTGGACGCCGGTCGAGGACGAGGATCTCCTAGACGTGCCGGGTCCTGTGCTCGACTTCGTGGTCAGCCAGTTGGAAGCGCCGGATGTCGGTGACGCAACCGCGCGAGCCGGTGATCCCTCGTGCGAGGTGCATGATCCCCCGTGCGGGGGAGGAGAGCCGGCGATGACCCGGGCAGGATGGCAGGGTGACTGAGGAGCCGCGTGCAGATGCCATCGCATGATTCGCCGTCGTCCAAGGGCCAAGAGGTCCAGCGGACGTTCAACAAGATCACTGACTACTACGACCGGATGAATCGCCTCATGACACTGGGGCGACATGCCGCCTGGTGTCGTGACGTCGCAGTGAGCGCGAAGGTCCCTTCAGGTGGAAGCATGCTCGATGTCGCCACCGGAACCGGCGTCATCGCTCTCGCCGCGCTGGAGAAGTATCCGAGCTCAACCATCTATGCCGTCGATTTCTCGGAGCGGATGCTGACGGAAGCAGCGAGCAAACCGGGGGCCTCCGCCATCATGTGGCAGCACGCAGATGCGAACGATCTGCCCTTCGGTGACGAGTCCTTCGATGCCATCACGCATGGTTATCTTCTCCGCAATGTCGATGATGCCGAGCGCGTGCTCAAAGAGCAGTACCGGGTACTCAAACCTGGAGGCCGGGTCGTCATTCTGGAGACTTGCCCACCACGAGGACCGCTCCGTTACCCAGTGGCTCTGGGTGTTCGAGTTTTGATTCCCCTTCTCGGCCAGATAGTCGCACGCGATCGCGAGTCATATGCATACCTGCAAAAATCCACACTCGGATTTATGACTCCAAAGGAGGTCGTCGCGATCCTTCGTCGAGTCGGCTTCGCCTCCATAGCGTGGAAGAAGAAGTTCTTCGGCACTCACATGATCATCTCGGCTCAGAAGCAGTAGCCTTCGGAGAGTCTCGCTGATCTTCCGCTCATCGTGAGGACCGGGTGAGACCAACGAATCCGTCACGTCTCGCGATCACCTGGTCAACCAGACCTTCAGAGGCCAGCTTGACCTGGAACGTCACGGCGGCCGCATTCCTGCCGGAGTGGTCATTCGGGTGCTGGTACGGATCTTGGCGCTGACTGCTGCGATCTGGCATAACGACAAGACCGACCGGCCCGTCAAGCGATCTTTGATCGCTTACGACCACTGAACGTGATCAGACCCCTTGGACTCAATCATCTGGTGAAGGGATTGGGGTGGATTTCATGTTCTCACCCGGCTGGCCCGGGACTCCAGGTAGCGCCGCTCGGCGATGCTGGCGGTGGACTTCGCGGCGCGCCGGTAGTGCTCGTACGCCCCGGCCGTGTCGCCGGTCTTCTCCAGCAGATGCGCCCGTACGGACAGCAGCCGGTGATGCCCGGCCATCCGCTCGTCACTGTCCAATGTGGACAGCAGGGCCAGCCCGGCCAGCGGGCCCTCGGTCTCGGCGAGCGCGATCGCCCGGTTGAGGGTGACCATCGGGTTGGGTGCGATCCGTTCCAGGACCAGGTAGAGGGCGTGCACCTGCGGCCAGTTGGTCTCCTCGGCCGTGGCCGCGCCGGCGTGCGTGGCGGCGATGGCGGCCTGCAACTGGTAAGGCCCCAGCGCCGGGCCGGCCAGCGACGCCTTGACCAGCTCGATGCCCTCGTCGATCAGCCCGCGGTCCCACTTCGTGCGGTCCTGCTCGTCCAGCGGCACCAGGTCGCCGGTCGCCGTCGTGCGGGCCTCCCGGCGGGCGTGGGTCAGCAGCATCAGCGCGAGCAACCCGGTCACCTCGCCGTCCTCGGGCAGCTGCGCGTGCACCATCCTGACCAGCCGGATCGCCTCGCGCGCGAGGTCGGCGCGGTGCAACTCGCTGCCCGAGGAAGCGGTGTAGCCCTCGTTGAAGATCAGGTAGAGCACGTGCAGGACGACCCGCAGCCGCTCCTCGCGCTCCGCGCCGTCGGGCAGGCTGAACGAGCTGCCGGCGGCCTTGATGCGCTGCTTGGCCCGGCTGATCCTGACCGCCATCGTGGCCTCCGGCACGAGGAACGCACGGGCGATCTCGGCAGTGGTCAGGCCGCCGACCGCCCGCAGCGTCAGGGCGGTCTGGGAGGCCGCGGTCAGCGTCGGATGGCAGCACAGGAACAGCAGGATGAGCGTGTCGTCGGTGTCCGGTACGTCCTCGGGCACCACCTCGGTGGCGGTCGCCGACTCCCGCTCGCGGCGCGCGTGGTCGCTGCGCATCTGGTCGATGAGCCGCCGGGACGCGACAGCCACCAGCCAGCCGCGCGGGTTGTCCGGCACTCCCTCGGCCGGCCACTGCACGGTGGCGGCGAGAACGGCCTCCTGTACGGCGTCCTCACACCCTTCGAACTGGCCGTGCCGGCGTACCAACGCGCCGAGGACCTGCGGCGTGAGCTCACGCAGCAGGTCCTCGATAGCTGTTGCCGTCATGCCTCCAATTGTCCGTCAGCGAACATCACCTGTCGCACCTCGATCCCCAGACCCTCGATCGCGGTGTCCGGGATCTGCGCTGCCAGCTCGATCGCCCGCTCCTTGTTCTCGCAGTCGATCAGGTAGAAGCCGCCCAGATACTCCTTGGACTCCAGGAAAGGCCCGTCGGTCACCACCGGCTGGCCGTTCCGTACGGAAACCACAGCGGCCTGCGACGGGTCGACCAGCGCCTGCGTGGTGATCAGCTCGCCGGACTTCTTCAGCGCCTCGATGAACTTGCCGTGGCCGTCGCCGATCGCCGCCTTCTCCTCGTCGGTCAGCGCGTCCAGCACGGCCGGGTTGATATGCATGCTGATCAGGAACTTCATCTCGTGCTCCTCGTGGTTCGCGAGCCCCAACTGGGCCCTTCGACCGGTTGGTCGGAGCCGCCGCCGCCGTCTTAACATCCTCCGCCAGAACTTTCGCATGAGTTTTTCGCCGTCGCATCGCCCGGATCGCGAGGTCGTCGTTTCTGGTGACCCCCGCCATGGCAGACGCGAGAGATTTCCGTCCGTACGGATGTCAAGAAGCTCTCGACCGCTCCGACCAACCGGCGAAACGTCGAGAGAACAGGAAGTTTCGGATATGCGAGTCAACCGGGCATGGCTGGGACTGGTCGTCCTCATGCTGCCGACATTGCTCGTCGCGATGGACATGACGGCGTTGCTCCTCGCGCTCCCACAGCTGAGCGCAGACCTGGGCGCCACCAACGTCCAGCAGCTGTGGATCAGTGACGGCTACGGACTCATGGTGGCCGGCCTGGTCATCACGATGGGTACGCTCGGCGACCGGATCGGCCGCCGACGGCTGCTGATGATCGGCGGAGCGGCGTTCGCGGTGCTGTCGGTCGTGGCCGCCTTCGCGGTCAGCCCGCTGATGCTGATCGTCGCGCGTGCGCTGCTGGGTGTCGCCGGCGCGACCCTGGCGCCGTCCACACTTGCCTTGATCACCAACATGTTCCGCGACGAACGGCAGCGCGGGCAGGCCATCGCGATCTGGGCGACCTGCCAGTTCACCGGCGGCGCGCTCGGACCCGTACTCGCCGGATTCCTGCTCCAGCACTTCTGGTGGGGATCGGTGTTCCTGGTCGCGGTGCCGGCGATGGCGTTGCTGCTGCTCACCGGGCCGGTCCTGCTGCCGGAGTTCCGCAGCGACCAGGCCGGCCGGCTGGACCTGGCCAGTGTCGGGCTGTCGCTCGTGGCAGTGCTTTTGATGGTCTACGGCATCAAGCAGCTGACCGTCGAGAGCGTGCCGGTCGTGCCGACGGTGGCCCTCGTCGTCGGCGCGGCCATCGGATTGCTGTTCGTACGCCGGCAACTGCGGATGGAGACGCCGCTGCTGGACCTGCGGCTGTTCCGCAACCGGCCGTTCACGGCCGTACTCGTCGGGCTGGTCTTCGCCGGCGTCGCCATGGCCGGTACGGGCCTGCTGGTGACCCAGTACCTGCAGAGCGTGCTGGGCTTCTCGCCGGTCGCGTCGGCGGTACTGTTCGCACCGATGGGCCTGGGCGTGGCGGTCGGCACCATGGCCGCGCCGGCGCTGGCCCGGCGGATGAAGCAGACGACCGCGATCGCCGGCGGGCTGGTGGGGTCGGCGCTGGGCAGCCTGCTGCTGGTCTGCGTCGACGGTGCGATCGCCCTTCCGCCGGTGATGGTCGGCATCGCCGTACTGGCGCTGGGCACCGGCCCGCTGTTCGCGCTGGGCACCGGGCTGGTCGTCGGGTCCGTACCGCCGGAGCGCGCCGGCTCGGCGGCGTCGATGTCGGAGACCGGCAACTACTTCGGCGGTTCGCTCGGCTTCGCACTGCTCGGTGTGGTGGCCGCGGTGGTCTACCGCAGCCGGATGGACGGCACGTCCGACTCGCTGGCCGGCGCGGTCGCCGCCAGCCGGCACCTTCCCGCCGGCCAGGGTGCGGAACTGCTGCACACCGCGCGGGAGGCGTTCACCGCCAGCCTGCACGTCACCGGAGTCGTCGCCGCGGTCATCTTCGCCGGGCTGGCCGTACTGATCCTGATCATGCGCCCGGCGGCCCGGACCACTCCGGCCGCGCTCCCCGACTACGAGGCGACTCGCTCATAGAAGCCTGCCGATGCTGCAGCCAGTGGTTCCTGCTGCCCTGTGTCGTCCTGCCCTGGGCCGTCGCCGCGTACCGGCGCGGCCCAGATCTCCGCTTATCTGGACTTCGCGCGCGTCTCTGTGCAGGACGCGTGAGCGCCCGCATGCCCGGCTGCGTTCGGCACAAGTCAACGCCTACCGCGGCCATAAGAGTTGACGAGCCCATCCTGGTTGTGACATCCTGAAGGCGGCACCGAGGTTGACACTTATAGTAAGTGTAGACATCCGTTTGCAATTTGCTTTATGCTGCTTCCTCGCGCTGCCTCTCGACGCCCCGGCGGAATCCGGGGCGTTTGGCGTGCGCGCAGTTCGATTCCATCCGTGCTCTCCGGAAGGACATCTGTTGGCAGCCTCGCGCAACGCCTCCGCCGTACCCGCTGGTCCCCGTCGTGTGTCTTTCGCACGAATTCAGGAGCCACTCGAA
>NZ_JBIAZA010000046.1:0-64004 GCF_042898655.1 Streptosporangium sp. NPDC000396 | reverse complement strand
GCTCGGGTGAGGTGGTCATGGTGTCCCTGACTTTCCGTGGTCGCATCTGCCCTCACCAGATCGACGAGACAGCGCACCGAACTGTGAGGTTGGCGTGGCGCCTCACATTCCCAGCGGTTGTCTCGTCGGACTACTGAGACACCGGGTCGCAAGCCTCGAACACCGCTGAGATCGAGAAGGGAAACCTCGCCATGCCCACGCGCACGACGACGAAGCAAGGCAACCTCATGTTCTTACGTGCCGCCATCACCCTGCAAACCGTGGCCGTCTTCGTCCAGTCGATCACCGCGGGGCTGTTGTTGTCCTTCCCCGACGGTGGGGCACTGCACAGTGCCGGGGCGTACGGGACGTTCGTCGTGACGCTGTTGCACCTGGTCGTCACGATCTTGGTGTGGCGACCGGGCGGCGGCTCGCCCAGGCCCATCCTGTACGCGGCCGGGTTCTTCGGACTCATGTCGGCGCAGATAGCGCTGGGCATCGCGCATGTGAAGACCCTGCACGTCCCGTTGGGCGTCCTGATGTTCGGCGCGAGCGTCCTTCAGCTCGTCTGGATCTGGATCGGCCGCCGCGCTCACCCGGCCGCTGCGGCGTGACGGCCGACGCGCCGTCTCACATTCGCAGCGGTTGTTTCGTCGGACTACTGAGACACCGGGTCGCAAGCCTCGAACACCGCTGAGATCGAGAAGGGAAACCTCGCCATGTCCACGCCCACGCCGGCCGAGCAGGACAACCTCCAGTCGCGTCTGCCCGACCCCACCCAGTTCTTCCCCGAGCTGGCGACAATCGCCGGAGTCATGTCCAAGGCGACCCGGAACGGTGCGATTCCGCACACCACCGTCAGCCTGGTGCAGTTGCGCGCCGGACAGATCGTCGGCAGCACGTACCACACCGTCCGGCAAACCGGCCTCCTCCGCAAGGCCGGGGAGACAGAGGAGCGCATCACCGCCGTGGCGTCATGGCAGGACGCCCCCTACTTCACCGACGCCGAACGGGTCGCACTGGAGCTCGTGGAGGCCGTCCTCACCCCGAACCCGTCCGAGGAGCGCGTCCCCGACGAGCTGTACGCCAGGGCATCCGCCCACTACGACGACAAGGCGCTCTGGACGCTCACCTTCGCGATCAGCCAGATCTGCTTCTTCATCCCCGTCGCTCTCATCGGCAAGCCGATCCCCGGTAAGGCCCCCGGGAAGAATTACAGCAGGTAACGCCCGACAGACTCAGGATGAGGGCACGGCAACCGTGCTTCACCTGAGCACGGCCGGCTCACCAGGCCATGGGCTCGTGCTCCGCCAGCCGGGCGGCGTCTGCGGCACCGTCCTTCATCAGCTTGCCCGCCAGGTCGGACAGCGCGCGTCCCGCCGCCAGCTCGTCGCCGATCGCCGGAACGGGCCGGTCATCCGGGTTACGCCGGGCATGCGCGACGCTCTGGTGCTTTCTGCCGCCGGGTGTCATCAGCACGGCCCTGGCGGTGGTGACATCGTCGCTGTCATCCTCGCTGATGAATATCCGCACGTCCCACCGTTTGGTCTTCATCACGCCCACCTCCGGTTCAAGCCTGCTCCCTCGCCAAGCCGTCCGCCAAGGCGGTCGGTGTCGAGGCTCCGCGCGGGAGGAGTCAGGGAGGAGCCAGGGAGGAGCGCGGGAGCGAGTCAGTGTTGCCTGCGGGCGCCGCCCAGGATCAGCCGCGTCATTCGCCTGCGGGTCTCGCGGCCGAAGGTTTCGCTGTCGTTGAGCCGGGGGAACGGCTCGGCGGGGACGGGGAGGCCGAGGAAGGCGCAGAGCGGGGCCCAGCCCTGCAGGACGTCGTACACCAGCACCCGCTCCGGCGGGAACGACGAGCGCACCGTCTCGATGTGGTTCCTGAAGACCTTCATGACGTGCGCCTTGTCGGTGACGTCGCCGTCAAAGACCCGTTCGACGACGGCCTCGTGGGTCATCCTGGTGAACGCGGCGAAGTCACCGCTCAGCCGGGACAGCAGGGCGAGCCTCGCGCGTCCGGGCAAGGACTCTCTCATCCGCACCTGTTTGAAGATCGTGGCGTTGATGCTCCTGTACCACCGCTCGGGATCCCGGACACTCAGCAGGATCTTGGCCTCGGGATAGTGATCCGCGAGCTCGTACCAGTAGGAGGCGCCCGGCCAGTCGACGGTGGCCTGGTAACCGTCGAACACCGCGTCCCAGTCCGCCGATCGCCCTTCCGCGATGTCCAGCCACCGGCCGATCATCTCGGGATGATCGAAGAGCTCCAGCATGTGGTAGCAGGGCCGAAGCCCCAGATGCTCCAGTGCCGCCTTCAGCGAGGCGGTCCCCGTACGACCGAATCCTGCCCCGATGACCTGCATACAGCCTCCTGATCGGCCTGGCTGCCGGCGTCGCCCGCTCTCTGTGCGGCGCGCTCCGTCTTCGGCGGTCGGTCCGCCACTTTCTGGATACCTCGATTCCCGGCATGAGGACCACCGGGTCGTCCAAGAGTCATGAAAACCTCTCTCCCAAAGGGAGACAGCGGCTACCAAGTCACATGCCTTGAGCAGGACTTCGCAGCCTTCCTCTAAAGTGCTTCCGTCCCCTGCACGTGCCTGCGGCCCCGGCCCGGCGCGTGCCGACCCCGCCCGCGGACCCGACCGAGGAGCAACCGTGACCGACCTGGCGTCCACATCCCTGCAGCAGGAGATCGCCCGGGATCTCCGGGTGAGCGCGTCCTTCGATGCGCGGCAGGAGATCGAACGCCGGGTGGCCTTCCTCGCCGACCAGCTGACCTCCACGGGTCTGCGCTCGTTGGTGCTGGGCATCAGCGGCGGTGTGGACTCCATGACCGCGGGACGGCTGTGCCAGCTCGCGGTCGAGCGGGTCCGTGCCGCCGGGCGGGAGGCGACGTTCTTCGCGATGCGGCTGCCGTACGGCGCCCAGGCTGACGAGAAGGACGCGCAGCTGGCACTGGAGTTCATCCGGCCCGACCGGGTCCTGACCGTCGATGTGAAGTCCGCCAGCGACGCCGCGCTGGAGGCGGTGCTGGCCGGCGGCATGGTCTTCCGCGACGCGCATCACCAGGACTTCGTGCACGGCAACATCAAGGCCCGGCAGCGCATGATTGCTCAGTACGCGGTAGCGGGCGTGCACGAAGGCCTGGTGGTGGGCACCGACCACGCCGCCGAGGCGGTCTCCGGCTTCTTCACCAAGTTCGGCGACGGCGCGGCCGATGTGGTTCCGCTCACCGGCCTCACCAAGCGGCGCGTGCGGGCCATGTCGGAGGCTCTGGGCGCGCCGTCCGCGCTGACGTGGAAGACCCCGACCGCGGACCTGGAGACCCTGAACCCGGGCAGGCCCGACGAGGAGGTGCTCGGCGTCACCTACGACGACATCGACGATCTTCTGGAAGGCAAGCCGGTCGACGAGGCCGCCTTCGTGGCCATGGTCCGCCGCTACCGGCTCACCGAGCACAAGCGACAGCTGCCGATCGCCCCCTGAGCCGGTCCCTCGTCAGCGATCCGCCTCGCCTCGGCCGCTCAGCTCGCGGTCGAGGGAGCCCTGGAGGTAGCGCATGGCGTCCGTATAGGCCTGATCCTGGAGGCGCCTGCCCATCTCCTCAGGGGAGACGTCCTCCATGCGCTCCTGAATCCACCAGATGTTGCCCCAGGGGTCACGCACGCGTCCGACCCGGTCGCCGAAGAAAAGCTTGGTCATCTCGGTCACCGGGGCGCCCCCGGCCGCCAGCGCCCGCTGGTACACCGCGTCGCCGTCTTCGACGTACAGGCGCATGAACGCCGGGGTGTCCGGCCAGTCCTTCGCCGCGTCGAACATCATCACCATCGAATCGCCGATCCGGGCTTCGGCGTGCCCGATGGTGCCGTCCTCGTTGTAGATCCTGGCTATTTCCTCCGCGCCGAACGCGTCCCGGAGGTAGCCGAGGAACCTGTCCACGCCCCTCACGATGATCCACGGCGTGACCGTGCCATAGCCCTCGGGAGTCGGCTGAACCTTGGTGCTCATGATCCTCCTTCGGATGCGACCGCCGGGTTGTGGCCGGTCGCGGCGTCACGAGCAACGCTAGAGGACATATAGGTCACTTTATGTCCTGAATAACCGTACGGAGGGTCCTGGAAGAGGTGTTGCCGGGCGGGTTCGGTGCGGCCCCGCCGCCCCGGTGGGCGGAGGGGCCGTGACCTGCTGGGAACCGATCTATCCGAGCACCGGGTAGTTCGCGCGGAACACGTTGTGCGGGTCACGGGCCCGCTTGATCTCCCGCAGCCGCGCGAGCGCGCTGCCGGAGAAGGACTTCGCCGCCGTGTCACCGGGGGACAGCACGGTGTACGGCTTGCGGCCGCTGATGTAGGCCTCCAGGTCGGCCACGACCTCGGCCTGCTTGGCGCGCGTCGCATCGGCCGCGTGCGGCAGGCCGAGACCCAGCAGGCCGAGCAGGTACGGCTCAGCCACCGCGCCGCTCGCACCGGCTCCGCCGTCCAGCTCGGCGAGCGCTCCGCCCAGGTGCCTGATCTGCACGTTGATGAGCGGTTCGACCGGCTTGGCCAGCAGGAGCTCCACCGCGTCCGCGTCCAGGCCGGTGAGCAGTTCCGCACGAGCGATGGATGGGGCCGGATCGGTGGGCTCGGCGGCGATGTCACCCAGGTTGGCAACTGAGACGACGCCGCGGCTGTCGGAGATCGCGCCCTCGATCTTGTCGATGCGCGCCAGCAGGTCCTCCCCCTGAGCCGCCTCACCGAGGTAGGCCAGATCCAGCGTCACCATCGGCGACGCGCCGGGTGGCTGGAGCCGGTTGATCCAGACACTGAGTTCACGCGGCGCCTCGGCAGTGATCTCCAGGAACGCGTCGTACACCTCCCTGGTCCGGTGCTCCGGCCAGATCACGCGCCCGCCGTACAGGACGGGCGCGGGATACAGTTCGAGTTCGAGGGCGGTCACCACCGCGAAGTCCCCGCCACCGCCGCGCAGCGCCCAGAACAGCTCGGGATCGGACTCGGCGGTCACCCGGCCCGGCTCGCCATCGGCGTCCACGATGTCGATAGCCCGCACACTGCCGGAGGCGAAGCCGTACTTGCGGCTGAACCAGCCGACCCCACCGCCCAGGGTGTAGCCAGTCACGCTGATTCCCGGCGCGCTGCCGGACAGGCCGGTCAGACCCAGCGGACCGGCCGCCGCCAGCACCTGCCCCCACTTCGCACCCGCGCCCACCCGGACAATGCGCTCCTCCGCGCGTACCTCCACCTCGTTCAGCAGGCCGGTACGCAACAGGATCAGGCCTTCCACATCACCCGAGGCGCCATGCCCGCTCGGCTGCGCGGTCACCGTCATACCCGCCCGCCGCGCGTAACGCACGAGCGCCGCCACGTCATCGGCATCCGCGGCCTCCGCCACGGCCGCCACCGGCTGCCTGACGGTCAGATTCCACGCGGTGGCCGCCTGTTCAAAGCCGTCGTCATCGGGCAGGAGCACGCGCCCCTTGAGGACACCGCGCAGATCGTTGATCGTCATCGTCGTCTCCCTTTTTCTAGTTCTCAAAAAATGCGAAGGAATACCGTGCTGCACTACGGGAAGGACGGTGCCCTGACCGACCCGGGCAAGGATCACTCCGAAACCTCGATGCCGGCCCTGCACCTGCTGCGGTCCGCGCTGGTGCACGTCAACACGCTGCTGCTTCAGCGGGTTCTCGCCGAGCCGAGGACCGGCGCGGCCTGACCGCGCTGTTCTGGTCCGACGTCGACCGGCTGCTGGATCGCTGGTGCGGCGATGACTGGACGCGTCGAAGCGCGCCGGCCGCCGGACCACGTGGTTTACGCGATGAGCAGGAGCGCGCTGATCGCCAGCATCACCACGGCGGTGGCGCCGTGGACGCCGTAGGCGGCCGCCTTGGGCCCGTTGTTGCGCAGCACGATCACCGCGTCGCCGACGGGTATGGCGCTGGCGGCCAGCATGAACCAGCCCAGCAGATGGGTTGTCCCGCCGATCAGCACGATGAAGATGAAAACCCCGGAGGCGATGTCGCGCACGCCCTTGACGGACAGCCAGGCATGGAAGGTTCGGCCCTCGGCCGGCGTGTCGGGGATGCCGAAGCCGACCGCGGCCTGCGGCGCCCAGAAGAAGCTGGTGCCCATGAAGATGACGCCCGCGCCGATCAGTCCGGCGAGCACGGTGGCGATGTTGGTGAGCATGGGTTGTCTTGCCTCTCGGGAGCAGTTCTACGAGCGCATTCCAGGTAGCGGGGTGGGTCGGGGGACGGGGCGCATGCCGTTGCCGGTGCCATCACCACTCGTAGTCGCCGACGAAATGGTTGTCGTGGGCTTCGTGAAGCCGGCTCAGGTCCCGATCGTTCACGGTGGCGAGCTGCGCGAAGTACTCCTCCCGGGGTACGCCTGGCGAGAGTGCCATAAGGAGGGTGGCGGGTTCGGCGCGCTCCTTCCGGAGCGCGTGTATGTCCCCCATCGCGGCATGCGCGGTGTCGCCGGGCAGCAGCGTTCGCCAGGCCCGCCCATCGAAGTAGTCGACTTCACCTTCTTCAACGATGAAGGTCTCGCTGAAGGTCGTGTGAAAGTGCGGGGCAGGTCCTCGGCTGGAGGGCGACATGCGCCACCGGTAGATGCTCACGATCTCGCTGGTCTCCGCGGGGCCGGCGAGGACTTCGATGGTCGATCCGCTGGCGCCCAGCCGGATCGTTCGCGTCTGTTGGGCTCGCTCGGGTTGTTTGGAAAACCAGGCAATCGACTCCGTGTCAGTCATGACCCGAGTTTCGGGGCTTCGCCACTCCGCTCGCGCTCACTTCGGCGGTGGCCTAACAATAGGGGAGTGATCCGCTACCGATTGGGCGCTGGTGCTGCGAGCGTGCGGTGGGCGATGTCGCCGATCCACGAAGTGGTCAGTCTGGCCCAGCTCTTGACCGAACCGCAGCGTCACCCGATGTTCCACCCATGGCTTCGCCGTCGCCACCACCGTCTCTCGGACCTGGACCTGAGGGCGCTCACGGTCTTCATGGCCGATGGCGCGTATCGACCCGACTTCCTTGACCCATCGCCGATGTCCAGTGAGCCAACGTTCGAGGAAGGCATGGATGCCCTCCTCGCCGCGCCGGCGGAGCAGACGTACGCCGAGCTGGTCGACGCTACGATGGGGCGCGGGGCAGAGATGGGCCGCCGGCTGCTCGATGACCCCGACCGAGCCAGGTCCGAGGCCGCCGATGCGCTGCGCCGCCTCTGGAAGGCAGTCGTAGAACCGGAATGGCCGTCCATGCGGCAGGCGCTGCGTGCCGAGATGCTGGATCGGGCCATCCAGGTCAACCGCGAGGGGCTGCGCGCAATCCTTCCGCGCCTGCACCCCTCCGCTGCGTGCGAAGGCGACACCATCACCGTCGAGAAGACCGTCGACATCGAAGTCGACTGCCCTGAGGGACTCATCCTCGTTCCGTCACTATTCATCACCGACCGGATGCAGTGCACCACCTCAGACCACTGGATTCCGGCGATCTATTACCCGGCATCCGGGCGGTACCTCTGGGCGGCACCTCCCACTCCGAGATCCCTTGACCGTCTTCTGGGAGCGACTCGATCGAGGATCCTGGCCGCACTCACCACTCCGCTGCAGACGACCGTTGTGGCCAGGCTGGTGAGCGTCACCGTCCCGACGGCCAGCGAACACCTGGCAATCCTGCGAGACGCCGGGTTGATCGACAGCAGCCGGGCCGGTCGCACGGCCACGCACGAGCTCACCAAGGCTGGACGTGCTCTCCTGGACGCGGCCTCGCCGCGACCATGACTGGTCGGGGAGCTGCTGGTCCTCCATAAAGGATCTTCCGGAGCGCGTCCGGCTGTTCCCGCCAGGGATGGTGACCGGCACCCTCCAGCACATGGAGCCGGCCGCCGGGCAGGGCGTGGGCGAGTGCGGCCGCGGCGGTGACCGGCCGCGGGTCGCCCGCACCATGGATGACGGCCACCGGAGCGGTGATCTGACGGCACCTGCGGCGTACGGTGTCGTCTGACCACGAATCCGTCTCCTCGGCCAGGCGGCGGTTGGCGGTCCAGTTGATCGGGTAGGGAACGGCGGCGTCCTCATCGGCCCAATCCCATGCCCGCTCGCGATCGGCGTGGTCGGTGAACCACGCCAAGGTACGAAACTCCCGCTCCTCCGTGGCGGAGCGTCGCGGCAGCGCGCCGAGCTGGGCGAGCCGTACCTGTTGCCGCGCCGTCATACGGTGAGTGCGCTCGGCCCGGTAAGCCGTCCTCCAGTCACCGAGGCCGGTACCGCCGAGGTATCCCAGCGACGCGACCCGGTCAGGATGGGTCCAGGCATAGGCGAGCGCGAGCGTGGCACCGAAGGAGTGCCCGATGACGATCCACCGGTTGTACCCCCAGTGCCGGCGCAGGACGTCGAGGTCGGCGACCAGGCGGTCCATGCGTTGATCGTCGGAGGGGCCGGATCGGCCGCATCCACGCTGATCGAAACGGTGGACGACGGTGCTGTCGTCGAGCAGGCGGGCGACGGGACGGAGACAGTCCCACAGGCCCGGGCCTCCATGAAGGAGACGACAGGTGAGGACTGTCCGATGATGCCGGTGGTCTCGGTTCGCAGGCGCACGCCGTCGTCCACGGTCACGAAGTTCACCGCGCAAGCGTAAGGTGCCAAGCGGTGCTAGGCGGGAGCGATGTTGGCGTTGAGCCGGAACAGGTTCTGCGGGTCGTACCGCTTCTTGATCTCGGTGAGCCGCTGGAGGTTCTCGCCGAAGGTCGCCGAGACGAGGTCGGGTGACTTCTCCGGCGCGTCGCTGTCGAAGTTCAGGTAACTTGCTCCGGTCGAGAGCTCTTCGGCCTCGCTGATGACATGGCGCACCCAGGCGATGTGCTCCGCCGAGTTGTGATCGACCCAGTTGCCGTCCACGCTCAGCATGCAGTGCGCGCCCCGGTCGCCGAACGCCGTGTCACCCTGTCCCACGCGGTTCACCGCTCCGCCGAGCAGCGGCACGTGGACCATGGTCTGCGGTGTGGTCCGCGCGAGCCCGTGCTTCACGATCAGGTCCGTCGCCCGGTCGCCCAGCTCGTTCATGAAGAGGGATTTCCAGTAGCTGGACAGCTCGCCCTTCACGAAGAAGAAGTCGAGGACCGACTGGAACATGCGGTACGGCATCTGGCCGCTCAGGTCGACGAGCGGGGTGGCGAACTGCCGGACCGGCTGGAGAATCCTTTCGCCCTCGTCGGGCGGCCCCGCGTACATGGCGGCGGTGAGCAGCACCTGCCGGCCCTGGACCTGCGGTGGCATGTGGGGATCCTCGGGAGCCGTCCAGAAGATGGCCCTGGTGGTGACCTCGTCGGGCACCGTTTCCGCCCAGTCGCGCCAGGCCCGGAAGACCTCGTCGGCGGAGGATTCCCCGTACATCGTCGCCGCGCACATCACGATCGGCCCGAGGGCGTGGGCGGTGAACTCGAAGGCGGTGACCACGCCGAAGTTGCCGCCGCCGCCGCGCAGTCCCCAGAAAAGGTCCTCGTTCTCGGACTCGCTCGCCCGGAGGAGCCGCCCGTCGGCGGTGACGATTTCGACCGCCCGCAGATTGTCGCAGGACAGTCCGTATTTGCGGTGAAGCCACCCGTACCCGCCGCCCAGCGTGAGCCCGGCGACACCGGTCGTGGACACGACGCCACCCGGGACGGCCAGGCCGAAAGCCTGAGCCTCGCGGTCGACGTCTCCCCAGGTCGCGCCACCTTGGACGCGGACCACGCGGGAGTCGGGATCAACCCAGACCCCTCGCATTCCGGACAGGTCGATCAGCAGCCCACGGTCGTGGACGCTGTGGCCCGCGACGCTGTGGCCGCCGCCGCGCACCGCCGTCAGCAGGCCGTGCTCGCGGGCCAGGTTGACGGCGTCGATGACGTCCGCGGTGCCCGAGCACCTCACGATGAGGGCGGGCCGGCGATCGACCATCCCGTTATAGACCACCCGCGACTCGTCGTAGCCGTCGTCCTGCTGCGAGAGCAGGGGGCCGCGGAAGGTCATTCGGAGTTCTTCGAGTTTCTCGTCGTCCAGTGTGGTGGTCCCGCCCGAGAGCGTCTCGACCTCGATCGACATCGGCTTCTCCCCCCGGCCGATGGGCATCTCCTTTCCCACCAACATTACGCGGCGGCGATTTCCCACCTCCTGGAAGCCCCGTGAGCCGGACGGGAAGCGCGGAGCGGGGCGGCTTTCCCGGAATCAGCGCCCCGCTTCACGCGGCTTTCGGTCCTTTCAGGCGGCCGGGAGCCGCCTGCCCGGATGGAGGGGCGGGTAGGGGTGCCCGCCCGGGGTCGGTTGCTGGAGTTCGATTTCGTGCATCAGGGCCAGCAGGTCCTGGGGCCGTTCGGCCTCGACGGCCTCGGGATCGGTGGTGATCCAGCAGGGGAACGCCCAGAAGCGGCGGGCCCAGCAGCGCCAGACGATGACCCATCCGGGGTGACAGGCCTCCAGGTCGCGGGCGATGTCGGCGGGGGTGCGCGGGGGCGTCACCGGCTTCGGCCCGTCGGGGTCAGGACGTGGCGGACCCGCCGGGCGACGGCGTCGGCTTCGGCGACGGGGGCGATCTTTTCGTGCCAGGACCACCAGAACCACCAGGTTCCTTCCTGCGCTGCGGCGTAGATGCTCTCGGACAGGGCGGGGGCGTCGGGGCTGACGGCGACCAGCTCCGGGGGACGGCGGTGGGCCACGCGGACCCGGGCGTGCAGGCCGTGCTCGTGGAGGCGTTCGGTGAGGTGGGTCAGGTGGGCGGTCGCCGTGGTCGCGGCCTCGGCGTCGTGGGTCATGGCCATGGGGTCGCTCCGGTAAAGGGGGTGGGCGTGCCGTACCCCACTGGTCGGGATGCGGGCATGGGGCATTGGCGTATGGCGGATCGGTGCGGATGGCCCCCGATGGTTGTGGGGAAGCGCATCGGGGGCCGGATCCGACCGGGATGACGGGGGCGGCATCCGGCCGGACGTCTGCGGTGGCTCCACCGCTTCCCCTCCAAGAAGAGGTGGAGCCACCCTTTCCCGGCTATCGCTGGTGTCTGCGCACGTCGCGTTTCCGGGGCCATGCACCCGGCTGCCGTTATTCGCCTTGTCAGCGGCGGCCAGGTAGCTATGCGGACAAACTATGTAATTACTCCGTCACTTGCTGTGACGATGGCTCCACATTGGATTCTGGTCAGCGAACTTTCAATAGCGAAATCTGATTATCCGAAATGTCCCTACCTCGAAAGGTTGCGCGATCGTATGATGCGGTCACTCGGAGTGCGCGGGAAGGGATGTCATGGGCGGAAGTCCCACCGTCAAGCGGCGGCGTCTTAGCGCCGAACTGGTCCGGCTCCGCCAACAGGCGGGGTTGACCGTGGAGGAGGTCAGCCAACGACTGGAGTGGTCCACGGGACGGCTGACCCATATGGAGACCAACAAGTGGGTCAGGCCTGATCTGGGCAATATCCGTGCATTGCTCGATGTGTACGGCGTCGCCGATAAGCAGATCCGCGATGCGATCGTCGATCTCGCCCGTCAGTCTCGGGAGAAGGGCTGGTGGGCCAAGTACAACGACGTGTTCCGAGGATCCCTGCCCGGTTTCGAGGCCGACGCCACCCAAATCCGCACCTACGAGGCGCTCTACATTCCTGGGCTGCTCCAGACCCCTGCTTACGCCGAAGCGGTATTCCGTGCTGAGCAGGTGCTGGACGACGAGACGGTGAAGCGCCGACTCGAAGGACGTCTTGTCCGGCAGGAGACCCTTTGGGGTGAGAATCCGCCAAAGTTCTGGGCCGTGATTGATGAGGCGGCGTGTCGCAAGCGCGTCGGCGATGCCGAGGTTATGAGTGAGCAACTCCGTCACCTCATTGGAGCAGCCGCCCAATCGCACATCATGATCCAGATCGTGCCGGACTCTATAGGTGCACATGCCGGAATGGCTGGGCCGTTCGTTCTGCTCGATTTCGCCTCGGAGCGGGATCCGTCCGTCGTCTACTTGGAGACCGCGGCTGATTCCCTGCATCTGGAGAAGCCAGGAGAAATTCAGGCGTATAGCCTGATTTTTAACCGGGTGGTGGCGATTGCGTTGTCTCCGGAGGAGTCTGTTGAGTACCTGGCAGCGCTGATGGATCAACTGCGGGAGTAGAGGCGAAGATGGAATCGACCCCGACCGAGCTCGTCTGGCGGATCAGCACGTTCAGTGGCGCGAATGACAACTGTGTCGAGGTCGCCGAGCTGCCCGGTGGTGGGCGGGCGGTGCGTAACAGCAAGCGTCCGGGCGGCCCCGTCGTGACCTTCACCGCAAGTGAGTGGGACGCGTTCATCAAGGGTGTGAAGGCCGACGAGTTCGACAACTGACGAACCCGAATTCGCGCATAGGCGCGACGCCCTCTGACGTCGATCCCGGGGGGCGGTGGCGGATCGTCGCGCGGGCGCCCCGTCCCTGACCCGGGCACGACCAAGCTCGACCTCACGGTGACCCTGAACTTCCCGGTCGCCGGTCCGGTGCTCTCGATCGAGTACGCCACAGAGCTGTTCGACGACGCCACCGTGCACCGGCTGCTGCGGCATCTGCTCGTCCTGCTCGAAGAAGCGCTGGACCGGCCCGGTACCGCGATCAGCGGGCTCCCGCTTCTGTCACCCGACCAGCGCCGGGAGATCCTGTCTGCGGGTACATCCGGTACGTCCGGTGCGGAGACCCGTCCGGAACCGAGCGAGGGGGGCGTGCACCTGCTGTTCGAGGAACATGCCCGGCGCACGCCGGACGCGCCCGCGGTAAGCCATCGGGGTGAGGAGTGGAGCTACGCCCGGCTGGACGAAGAAGCCCGGCGGCTGGCCGAAGGGCTGCGCGCGAACGATGTGCGGCGCGGGGACCGGGTCGGCATCTGCCTGCCGCGCGGCCCGTTGGTGTACGTCGCGGTGCTGGCCGTCTGGAAGGTCGGGGCGGCGTACGTTCCGCTGGACCCGCAGTACCCGCAGGAACGGCTCCGGTACATGTTCACCGACAGCGGCGCCCGCGCGTTGCTCACCGACGGGCAGAGCGGATTCGTGCCGCCGGACGGCACACCCGTCGTCCGGTACACCGGGGAGACGGGCGGCGACCGGTTGTCCGCCCAACCGGCCATGGTCGAGGTGACCGCCGAGGACGCGGCGTACGTGCTGTACACCTCAGGCACGACAGGCCGGCCCAAGGGGGTCACGGTGTTCACGGACCTGTTCCGGTGTGGGGCGTCGGACGGGCACGTCACATCCCGTTCGCTCACCAACTCTCCCGGCATCGGCCTCACTTAAGGCCGATGCCGATGAGTTCTCCTGATTCGAGATCGAGTCGTTCTTCCAGAGCTGTCGTTCGCGGCGGGGGATGGAAGGGACCGAGACACGTCCTGGCCTCTCCCCTCCGATGACCGGTGAGATCACCGACCGCTTGATCGTGGGATTCCCGCCGACCGGTCTTCGGTGAACATCCCTGGCCTATTCGATCGCGGCCAGGTCCACGACGTACATCTTGTCCCCGACCGGGTAGGCCATCAGCCGGTCGGGGCCGCCGTCGGGAATCCCCATGATCCCGCCGGCGTCCGGCCGTACGCCGAGATCGGCGGATCTGCCGGTGTCCGAGTCGTAGAGGGCAACGGCGCTCATCCTGTCCGGCCCGTTGAGCATGACCTTGAAGAACCGTTCGAGGCCGGGGTCGTCACCTATCTGGAAGCCACGCGGTAGCTCGCGTTCCCGCGAGCCGTCGCGGTCGCGGACGAAGCTGCGTGTGGTCTCCTCCCATGAGAAGTCGCGGCCTTTCCTGCGCACGACGTGCTTGCGTACGGCCACGCCTGAGCACCGGCTGACGCCGCACCTGACCTGCTCGCCCGCTTTGACCACAGCATCACGCCGTTCACCGGTCTCGACGTTGAGCAGGCCGCCGAAGATCGCGTTTCGCCGGTGGACGCCCACCCACGGCCACTCCAGGATGTGGTGCCGCTCGGCGCCCTTCACCGGCTGCTGCTGGCCCCCGCTCAGCGGCACCCGGTAGACCCCACCCTTCTCGTAGGCGAAGACCACGTCGGAGCCCACCACTGCCAGCCCGTTGATGTGGCCCTTCTTCATGACGTTCTCCAGGGGAACCTCGGTCACCAGCCGTGGCGTGCCACCGCCGGCCGGTACCGTCCAGATGCGGGCGACCCGCTGCTTGCCCGTCTCCTTGTAGGACGCCCACCAGACGATGTTCCCGCCTCCGGCGGCGACGCCGTCGGCATAGATCGCCGAGTCCTTCGTCGGGGGGATCTCGGCGATCTTCCTGGGCTCGCCGCTGTTCAGGTCGTAGCTCCACAGGAACTGACGTTCGCCTTCGTAGCGCCCTGTCATGCCGACGCGCCCCGTCATGACCAGCAATGTGTGGTCGTCGAGGAGCAGTTGCGGGTAGTACGCGCGGCCGTCGGGCAGCCTGGCCGGGATCTTGCGTACGGCCTGCGGCCACACCTCCTCGATGGACGGTGGGATCTTGTCCACCGGCGGCTGAGCCCTGTCCGTCTTGCGCTCGGCGGGCTTCGTCGTCTTGCCCACGGTGGGCTGCGGGGCGCTCACGGCGGGCCGCGGGACGGCCGACGTACGTATGACGTTCACCGCCGTGCCCGCTCCGCCGATCACCACGATCACGGCCGCGGCGGCGAGCAGGGCGGTGGTCCGCGCCCGCCGCCTGCGATGGCCCGCCTCTACCGCCGCGCTCAGCCCGGTCGACGCTTGCGGCGCCTGGCCCGCCGCCCCGGCGAGAACGCGGCTCAGCTTGTCTTCAAGGTCGTTCATCGCACGCTCCCGTGGGTCACCGGTGAAGAGGGGGAGAGGGAGGAGCGCAACTTGTCCAGACCCCGGGAGGCTTGACTGCGCACGGTTCCCAGGGAGATGCCGAGCACCTCGGCGATCTCGGCGTCGGTGAGCTGCTCGTAGTAGCGCAGCACCAGCACGGTGCGCTGCTTTCGGGGCAGCGCGGTCAACTCCTGCCAGAGGCCTTGTTCCTCGTCGGAGGGAAAGAACGTATAGCCGGCCCGCTCCGGCAGCTCACCGGCGAGATGTTCACGCCTGCGCCGCCGCCAGACGCTGATGTGCAGCCGCGTCATCGTGGTCCGCGCGTAGCTGTGCGGATTGTCCTTGCGCCGCACCCGCGGCCAGGCGCCGCGCAGCCGTACCAGGGCTTCTTGGACCAGATCGGCGGCGTCGTGAGGGTTTCCGGTCAGGACGTATCCGTAGCGGAGCAGCGCGTCCGCCTGCTTGGCCACGAAGTCGTCGAAGCCGGGTTCGTCGTCCAATGGGTCGTCCCTTCTTGCTTGTCACGACCCAGACGACTCAAGGGGCGAAAGTGTTGCATCGCGCCGCGGAATATTTTCAGTCGCCGTCCGGCTGGGTCCTGGCCGCCGGAAGGCACTTGCCCAGGGTGACGAACAGCAGGATCAGGCCCACGGTCAGCAGGACGTGGCCCAGCCCGGCGACGATCGCGATGGCCTCGCCGCTGGGCTTCCCCAGCACCGTGAGGGTCCCGTGGAGGGTCATCATGGCCACGCTCAGCACCAGACCGGCGTTGTAGATCCAGAAGAACCAGCCGAACAGCCGGTTGGAGGTCAACGCGAACTGCTTCTCCAACACCAGGACGATGAGGAACACCAGCATGCCGAGCGCGAGCGCGTGGGTGTGGACGACACCGAGCTGGGTGTCGCCGGTGAAGTCGTTCAGCTTGGTCAGCTCGCGGTAGTACAAGCCGCTGACCAGCCCGACAATCATATAGAGGTGGGCGGTGTTAAGGATCTTCCGCACGTGTGATGCCCTTCGAAATGTGCCAGGTGCCTGTGCTCTTCAGCCTCGTGGACCGCCCGATCTTCCATCAATAACGGATCTGATAACGTCTCATAACCTGTGGCTTAATGGTCCTGGAGCCGTTGTGGAGCTGCGTGACATCGAGATCTTCTTGACGCTCGCCGAGGAACTGCACTTCAGCCGCACCGCCGCGGAGAACCCGTTGATCCACGCTTTCGTCCGGGCGGCCACCGACATCGGCCGCGGCAACGGGTAGAGAAGCCGCAGGGCCGGCTCGGTCGCGGTCGCCGTCCGCGCGCTCACCGTCCGTGCCCCGAAACTGATCAGGGGCGATGGGCGGCGTCCGGTTCTGGTCGTTAATCGCCTGGTCAGTCCGGGTACGGGTGTTTATGCCAGTGTCCCCCCGCGAGACGAGAGCGAGGGGTGTACGCAGGTGAGCAGGGTGGGGGCCGGTGCGCTGGCCGTACTCGTAGGAGTGGCGGCGATCGGCGCCCTCCAACACACGTATTTGACGTCCAAACGATCCGCCGGTGCGGCGAACAACCGGTTGGTGAGTTCGACCGCCAAGCGGTCCGCGGACGCGGCGGCCAAAAGGTCCGGAGATGCGGTGGTCAAGCGGCCCGCGGGCTCGGCGGCCAAGCGGCCCGCGGGCTCGGCGGCCAAACGATCCGCGGACGCGGCCTCCAAACGGTCCGCGGGTTCGGCGGCCAAACGATCCCTGAACCACCCGCTCAGGCGGTTCGGGCGCCGCGACGGTGCTCCGATCGTCATCGCGCATCGTGGCGCCAGCGCGTTCCGGCCCGAGCACACGCTCATCTCCTACGAGACCGCCATCCGGATGGGAGCCGACTACATCGAGCTGGATCTGGTCTCCACCAAGGACCACGTGCTGGTCGCCCGGCACGAGAACGAACTCTCGGCCACCACCGACGTCAGGGACCATCCCGAGTTCGCCGACCGCTGGACGACCAAGACCATCAACGGCTTCCGGAGGACCGGCTGGTTCACCGAGGACTTCACGCTGAAGGAGTTACGCACGCTCCGCGTCAAGGAGCGCTTCCCCAAATGGCGGCGGGGCAACACGGCGTACAACGGGCGGGTGCCCATCCCGACGCTGGACGAAGTCGTCCGGCTCGCGAAGGAGCGCGACGTGGGCGTCTACGCCGAGACCAAGTTCCCCAGCTATTTCGCGTCGATCGGGTTGCCGCTGGAGGGACCGCTGCTGGAGACCTTCAAGCGATACGGCTGGGACGACGAGCGGGACCCGGTGTTCATCCAGTCCCTTGAGACGAAGAACCTCAAGGAACTGCGCGCTGCCACGCGTCTGCGCCTCATCCAGTTCATCGGCAAGGCCAAGAGCCCGTACGACCTGGTGGCAGCCGGTGAACCGCGTTCCTACGACGACCTCGTCACCCCGGAAGGCCTGGGGCAGATCGCCCGGTACGCCAACGGCATCGGTGTGGGCACGATGTGGATCCTGCCTGCCGACTCCGGCAAGAGGCTGAAGGCGCCCACCTCGCTCGTCCGGGACGCCCACGAGGCGGGCCTGAAGGTTCACGTGGCGACGGTTCGCCGCGAGAACGCGCGGCTTCCGGTCGACTACCGGCTGGGCGCCCCCGGCAGCCGCGCCTACCGGCGCACCACGGGTGACGTGACGGGCTGGCTGAAGCGGCTGTACGGCCTCGGCGTGGACGGGGTGTTCACCGACGACCCCGGGAGCGCGCGTGCCGTACGGGATCGCCTGTTCCCCGGAATCTGACCACTCGGCGGGCGGGTGAACGTCACCCCGTGGCCCGCCCCGCCGCCGCACGCTGGAGATGTCTTTGCCCCACATTGTCGCTACGGGAAGGTGAAGCCGGGTAAGGGGGCACGTTGAGGTGTTCCGGCTTCTCGCTTCCGCCGACCGCGGACGAGAGGCGTGTTCATGGCAGTCGCGTTCTCCGCGGGGGAGGCGATCGGCGGATGCGGGAGTCGATTACGGGTGGGAACAGCGCGATGAGCTCTCCACGCGGCATCGAGCGGATGATGATCGGACTGGCCGACGGCAGCCATCTGACCGCCATGGAGCAGCTGCCGGCGCTGGTCGCGGAGAACGCCGCGCACGCGGGACTGCAAGGGGTGCTGATCTACCTGGCCGACCTGCAACAGAACGCGCTCCGCCTGCTGACCGGTCCCGGCGGCGACCTCGATGAGAGCGTCGAGGAGAGGCCGGCCGAGCTGCGGATCGACGGAACGCTGGCCGGGCGGGCCTTCCAGGAGGTGCGGATGCTGCCCAAGACCGGTGCCGACGGCGGCGTGGACTGGTGGTGGGTTCCGCTGCTGGACGGCACCGAGCGCCTGGGCGTGCTGCGCATCAGTACCCCGGACGCCGACGAGACGACCGAGAGCAAAATGCGCCATCTGGCCTCGATGACGGCCCTGCTGGTGGTCAGCAAACGCTCCTACAGCGACTCCTACGCCCGGCTGGTGCGCACCCGGTCGATGACCGTGGCCGCGGAGATGCAGTGGAACCTGATGCCGCCACTGACCTTCGCCAACGACCAGGTGGTGATCAGCGCGGTCCTGGAGCCGGCGTATGAGATCGGCGGGGACGCCTTCGACTACGCCCTCGGCGATGACAACGTGCACCTGGGGATCTTCGACGCGATGGGCCATGACGCCGCTGCGGGACTGACCGCCAACCTGGCGATGGCGGCCTGCCGCAACCACCGCCGCGAGGGCGTCGACCTGCTCCATGTCAGCGAGGCGATAGAAGGCGTGCTGATCGAGGAGTTCGGCCGGGGCACCCGCTTCGTCACCGCGATCCTGGCCAGCCTGAATTTCGATACCGGCCTGCTCAAATGGGTCAACCGCGGTCACCACCCGCCGGTGGTGATCCGGGGCGGACACTGGGCCACCACCCTTCAGTGCCCGCCCTCCCACCCCCTCGGTCTCGACCTCGGCCTGCCCGTCACCCTGTGCCATGAACAGCTCGAACCCGGAGACCGCGTGCTGTTCTACACCGACGGCATCACCGAGGTCCGCAACCGCGAGGGGCAGGAGTTCGGGCTTGAACGTTTCGTCGACTTCGTCATCCGCCAGCACGCCGACGGCCTGCCGGTGCCCGAGACCCTGCGCCGCCTGATCCGCAGCGTGCTGAACTATCACGACGGCCTGCTCCAGGACGACGCCACCGTCCTGCTGGCCGAATGGCGCGGCCCGAGCCACAGGCGGCTGCGCCTGTGAACGCCGGTGGCGATGACCGGTGGACGACGGGTGGGCGACCGGCGGGAGGGCTCAGGCCAGGGCGTCGGCGAAGTCCCGGATCACGGTGCGGTGGTCCTTGCTGTGCCAGGCGAGGGCGAGTTCGCTGGGCGAGAGCCCGAGGACGGGGATGGCGCTGATGCCCGGCCGTCGGTAGATCACGGCGTTGCCCGAGGCGAGCAGGACGATGCCGCTTCCCTCTTCGAGGGCGGCGAAGGTCTCCTCGGCGTTGGAGACGGTCGCGCCGATCCGCGCCGGGTGACCGTCGCGGTCGGCGATGGCGAGCCAGTAGTCCCGCAGCGGGCCCGCGGTGTCGGGAAGCGCGAGAAAAGGCTCGTCGAGGAGTTCGGCGAAGGCCACCTCCCGGCGCCCGGCCAGCCAATGATCATCCCGAAAGGCGACCCAGCGGGGTTCGGTGACCAGCACCCGGACGGTGAAGGAGCTCTGGTCGGGAATGGGAAGCCAGACCAGCGCGACGTCGACCTCGCCACCGGCCAGGCCGGCGGTCGCGTCCTCCCAGTTGATCTGGCGGACCTGGATGCGCCAGCTCGGGCGCCGTTCCTGGAAATACGCCCCGGCTCGTTGCAGGATTCCGCGCGCCACGCTGGTGGAGAGCCCCACGGTGAGGACCGCGGCCTCCGCGGCTGCCGCGTCGCTGACGGCCCGCTGCGCCTCATCCCAGCAGCCCATCAGCTCCCGCGCGACGGGAAACAGCGCCCGGCCCGCCGCGGTGAGCGTGATGGAGCGCCGGTCGCGGTCGAAGAGGCGGACCCGCAGCCCTTCTTCCAGCTGGCGTATCTGCTTGCTGAGAGCGGGCTGGGAGACGAAGAGGCGTTCGGCCGCGCGGGTGAAGCTGAGTTCTTCGGCGACGGCCACGAAGTACCGCAGATCTCGGAGATGAGGGTCCATAACGGATGGCTATCACAGGACGCATTGGACGGGCGAAGGTCGTTCGGCGGATGATCGGCTCAGTACCGGACACCCACGACCTACGACGATTTGAGAATCACGAGAGGGGCGCGGATGCGTTACCGACTGTTCGGCACCACAGGACTGCGTGTCTCAGAGCTGTTCCTGGGAGCGATGACCTTCGGGGAGCAGGGCGGGGTCGGCGCGCCGATCGAGGAGTGCCGCCGAATCCTGGACACCTACGCCGACGCGGGCGGAAACATGATCGACACGGCGATCAACTACCGCAACGGAGCCAGCGAGGAGTTCGTCGGCGAGCTGCTGGAGGGCCGCCGGGACCGGTTCGTGCTGGCCACCAAATACACCGTGTCGCGTGACGGCAACGACCCCAACGCCGCCGGCAACCACCGCAAGAACCTCACCCTGTCGCTGGAGACGAGCCTGCGACGGCTGCGCACCGACTATCTCGACGTCTACTGGGTGCACCTGTGGGACCGGCACACCCCGGTCGAGGAGACGATGCGCGCGCTGGACGACGCCGTACGCTCCGGCAAGATCCTCTACGTGGGGATCTCCGACGCCCCCGCCTGGGTCGTCTCGCGGGCCAACACGCTCGCCGAGTGGCGCGGCTGGACTTCTTTCGCCGGGCTGCAGGTGCCGTACAACCTGCTCAACCGCGACATCGAACGAGAACTGCTGCCCATGGCCGAGGCCTACGGGATGAGCGTGGCCACCTGGGGCCCGCTCGCCAGCGGGGTGCTGTCCGGGAAGTTCACCCGGCCCGGCGAGGTGACGTCCGGCACCCGCGTCTCACCCGACTCGATCAGCGAGCACGATCACGCCGTGGCCCGCGCCGTGCAGAAGGTCGCCGACGATCTCGGCGTCACCGCCTCCCAGGTGGCGATCGCCTGGACCATGGCCCGATCCCGGGCCGTGCACCCGATCATCGGCGTCCGCACCGTCGAGCAGCTCAAGGACAACCTCGGCGCGCTCGACGTCGAGCTGCCCGATGAGGCCGTCCAGGAGCTGGAGGCCGCCACCGGGTTCACCGCAGGTTTCCCGGCCGACTTCATCGCCCAGGTCGAAGGGTGGGTGTTCGGTCAGGCGGTCTCCCAGCGCGTCGACGGCCGCCGATGAGCACCGTCTCGCTGGTCACCGGCGCCAACCGCGGTCTCGGACGTGAGGTCTGCCGCCAGCTCGGCGAGCTCGGGCACGCGGTCATCCTGACCGGCAGGTCGCTGAACGCCGCCCGGTCGGCGGCCGAGGAGATGGCCTCGGCCGGATTGGACGTCGAGCCGCTCGCCCTCGACGTCGCCGACCCCGACAGCGTCGCCGAGGCCGCTCGGGCCGTCAAGGAGCGGTACGGCAGGCTGGACGTCCTGATCAACAACGCCGCGATCACCTATGACACCTGGCAGCGGGCCAGCTCCGCCGATCTGGACGTGGTCATGGAGGCGGCGCAGACCAACCTCTACGGGCCCTGGCGTGCGGTGCTGGCGTTCCTCCCGCTCCTGCGGGTCAGCAGCCATCCCCGGATCGTCAACGTCTCAAGCGAAGCCGCCTCCCTCACCAACATGGGGGGCGGGATCCCCGCCTACACCGCGTCCAAGGCCGCGCTCAACGCCCTCACCCGCATGCTCGCCGCCGAGCTGCGCTGCGACCGGATCCTGGTCAACGCGGTCTGCCCCGGCTGGGTCGCCACGGACATGGGCGGCCCAGGCGGCCGGCCCGTCGCCGAGGGCGCCGAGAGCATCGTCTGGGCGGCCCTGCTCCCCGACAACGGACCCACCGGTGGTTTCTTCCGCGACGGCCGGCCGCTTCCCTGGTGATCCGGCGGTTTTCTCCGCGATGGCCGGCGGTTTCGCGGTGATCCAGCGGTTTTCTCCGCATCTCGCCCCGGGCCCACGTACGGCTGGGCCCTCAGCGGATCCGATGAGGGCCCGGGGCGAGCGGGGGCTCACCGTGCCCGCGGCACCGATCCCGCCATGTGGGCGACATCTTCGGCGCCGGCCTCGATCAGCTTGGCGGCCAGGTCGGACAGGGCACGTCCCGCCGCCAGCTCATCGCCGATCTCCGGAACAGGCCGGTCACTCGGGTTGCGCCGGGCATACGCGACGCTTTCATACCTTCTGCCGTCGGATGTGAGCAGCACGGCTGTGGCCGTGGTGACATCGTCATTGTCATCTTCGCTGATGAAGAGCTGCACGTCCCATTGCTTTGCTTGCATCACAGAACACCTCCCATTCAAGCGTCCCCCTCTGTCGGCATCGCCGGAAGAGCCTGCAGACCTGGCATGAACAGGGCTTTACCTTTTGCCGCATCGAGGACGACGCTTAACGGAAGGTCGGGCCGCACGCCGGCGGAAAAAAGGCTGGGCCGGGCAGCGCGGCGGGAGTAAGGTCGGCGCATGACCTGGCGACATTGATCCATCACCAGAGGTCGGAGCGGGGCGCGCCGCCGCGGGCCGCCGGAGATGCCGAGCATCCCGAGTCCGCACGGTTCCCGCCAGAAAGACCTCAAGATGATCTCTCCTTCGCGTGCGTCTGACGCACGCGCGAAGCGCCTGGCCGCGACGCTCTACACCTACATGTTCCTGGATGATCTCATCCTGCTCTACCCGGTCTACGCGCTGTTGTTCGCCGGCACGGGCCTGTCGACCGCTGAGATCTCCTCGCTCCTGGTGATCTGGTCGGTCACCTCCTTCGTGATGGAAGTCCCCTCCGGGGTGTGGGCCGACGCCGTTTCGCGGAGGCTGCTGCTCGCCGTGGCGCCGATCCTGTCCGGGGCGGGCTACGCCCTGTGGATCATCGCCCCTTCCTACGGGGCGTTCGCCGCCGGTTTCGTGCTCTGGGGCATCTCGGGGGCGCTGCAGTCGGGTGCCACGGAGGCGCTGGTCTACAGCGAGCTTGAGCATCTGGGCGCCGCCGGCCGCTACGCCACGATCATGGGCCGTGCCCGGGCGCTCAGCACCTGCGCCGTCATGGTGGCCACGGCCGCGGCCGCCCCGTTGATGGTCGTCGGCGGTTATCCGCTGCTCGGTACGGCCAGCATCCTGGCCTGCGTGCTCTGCTCGGCCGCCGCGACGACCTTTCCCGAGCACCGTGTGGAGAGCCAGGGGGGAACATCGCCGCGTGCCTACGTGGAAGTCCTGCGGGACGGCGTGGCCGAGGCGCGCTCCAGCCGGTCGGTACGGCGGGCGCTGCTGCTCGTGGCCGTGGTGTCGGCCATATGGGGCTCGCTGGAGGAATATGTCGCTCTGCTCGCGGCCGACACCGGCGTCGCCACGCACGTCGTGCCGCTCCTGGTGCTCCTCGTCTCCGCGGGGATCGCGCTCGGCGGCGTGCTCGCGGCGACCGGGCGGCGCCTGACGAACCGGGCGCTCGCCGGATGCCTCGTCTTCGGGGCGCTGGCACTCGGCGCGGGTGCGATCAGCGGGGCCGCGGCGGGGTTCGTCGCGATCACGGCGGCTTTCTGCGTCTTCCAGATGGCGACCGTGCTGGCCGACGCGCGGCTCCAGGAGAGCATCGCGGGCCCGGCCCGGGCCACCGTGACCTCGCTGGCCGGGCTGGGGACGGAGGTGGCGGGCGTCGTCGTGTACGGCGGTTACGCGGCGGCCTCGACGGTGGCCGGACACAGTGTGATATTTGCTGTTTTTGCCGTGCCGTACCTCGTCATCGCCCTCGCTCTCGCTCGTCCATCAGGGCCCGTCCATCAAGACCCGTCCATCAAGACCCGTCCATCAAGACCCGTCCGTCAGGGCCCGTCTGTCAGGGGGAGAAAGGGTGATCATCGAACGCCGTGACGCGCGGAGTTATCGTGAGCGCGTGGACAGCTCACCCGCATTCGAGGACGTCGACCCCGAGACCCACGCGCTGAGGGCGTCGTCGTTCGGCAACCAGGCGGCCGCGTATGCCAGGGAGCGGCCTGACTACCCCGATGCCGCCGTGCTCTGGGCACTCGAACCCGTTGCGGGCCGCGCGCCGTTGCGGGTTCTCGACCTGGGGGCCGGGACCGGGAAACTGACCGAGGTGCTGCTGCGGCACGTCGCCGACGTGGTCGCCGTGGAGCCCGACCCGGCCATGCTCGCCGAGCTCCGTCACCGGCTGCCCGGTGCCCGTGCCCTGGCCGGAGCGGCGGAGGAGATCCCGCTCCCGGACGAGTCGGTCGACGCGATCCTGGTCGGGCAGGCACTGCACTGGTTCGACCTCGACCGGGCCGTACCCGAGATGGCCCGCGTCCTGAAGAGGGGCGGGGTGCTGGCGGGGCTCTGGAACCTCGACGACGACCGGGTTCCGTGGGTGAGCGGCCTGAAGAAGGTGGCCGGCAGCACGGTGTCGTTCAAGCAGTGGCGGCCCACCCTGATCCCCCTGGAGGGGCGCTGCTTCCGCGTCGTCGAACAGACCGATTTCCCGCACGCCCAGCGCCGGACCGCGGAGTCGATGGCGGCGACCATCGCCACCCACTCCCACGTGCTGATCCTCCCCGAGGCCGAGCGCGCCGCGCTGATGGCCCGGATCGCCGGCTATCTGCGATCCGTCCCCGAGACCGCGCACGGTGAGTTCGATCTTCCGATCACCACCGCGGTGATCCGCGCGCTGCTCGATCGCTGACGCCGGGGCCGGGTCAGCCGAGGAGACCGCGGCGGTAGGCCTCGGCGACGGCGGAGGCGCGGTCACGGGCGTCGAGCTTGGCGTAGATGTGGATCAGGTGGGTCTTGACGCTGGCCTCGCTGATGAACAGCCGGGCCGCGGCCTCGCGGTTGGTGGTGCCGTCGGCGACGAGCCTGAGCACCTGCAGCTCTCGGTCGGTCAGCGTGCCACGGGTCGGTTTGCGGACCTGGCCGATCAGCAGTCCGGCCACCGAGGGGGCGAGGACGCTCTCGCCCCTGTGGGACGCCCGTACGGCGTGCAGCAGCTCGGCGGCGGGGGCGTCCTTGAGCAGGTAGCCGGTGGCGCCCGCCTCCACCGCGCGCAGCACGTCGTCGTCGCTGTCGAAGGTGGTCAGCACCAGCACCCGGGTCTCGGGCGCGATCTCCAGGAGCCGCCTGGTGGCCCGCACGCCGTCCATCTCCGGCATCCGCAGGTCCATGAGGACCACGTCGACGGGCTCGCGCGAGACGATCGCGACGGCCTCGGCGCCGTTGCCCGCCTCGCCGACCACCTCGATGTCGTCCTCGGGCAGGAAGGCGGCGCGCAGCCCGTCACGCACGATCGGGTGGTCGTCGACTATCAGCAGCCTGATCACCTTGCCTCCTGTTCCGCCGGGATGGCCGGTACGGCCGCCGCCACCGCCGTGCCCTGTCCAGGGACGCTCTCGATCTCCAGGGTGCCGCCCACGCCGCGCACCCGCTGCCGCATGCTGTCCAGGCCGAACCCGCCCTCACCGGGCTCGGCGAACCCGGCGCCGTCGTCGCGGACGTCCAGAAGAACCATGTCGTCCAGATAGGACAGGGTGATCCCGACCCTGGAGGCGCCCGCGTGCCTGGCGATGTTGGCCAGCGCCTCCTGGGCGACGCGGAAGAGGGTCACCTCGATGCCGGTGGCCAGGGGTCTGGCCGTACCGGTGACTTCGAGGTCCGGCTGGACCGAGGAGGTCTCCGCCCAGCGCTCGGCCAGGTGGGCGAGGGCGCCGGGCAGGTGGGAGCCTTCCAGCGGCTGAGGCCGGAGCGCGGCGACGGAACGCCTGGCCTCGGTGAGGCTCCGCCCGGCCAGTTCGTCGATCTGGTCCATGTGCCGCCGCCAGCGCGCCGGATCGTCGCGGGCGCCGTCGGCCGCCCGGAGCTGGGTGATGATCGCGATCAGGCTCTGCGCGATGGTGTCGTGGATCTCCCTGGCCATGCGCTGCCGCTCGTCGAGGACTCCCGCCTCCCGGGCCTGGGTCAGGAGCTGCGCGTGCAGCCCGGCGTTCTCCTCCAGCGTGGCGGTCAGGTCGGCGATGAGCTTCCTGCGGCTCTCGCTCTCGGTGGCCAGGGCCCATCCGGCGAACAGCAGTGGTACGGCGATGCCGAGCGTGGCCGGGATCCCGGCCACGCCTTCCTGCGCGACCAGCGTGATGACGGCGGTCGCCGTGACCGCGCCCACGCTCCACCACAGCGACGTGAACAGGACGAAGGCGAGGGGGTAACCCAGCGAGGCGAAGAGGGCGAAGGCGTCGCTCCGCGTCAGCAGCGCGGTGGCCACGGCCAGCAGTCCCGCGTACCAGGCGAGCGTCAGCCATCTGCGCCTGCCGGGGTAGACCAGGATCAGTCCGGGCAGCCACAGCGCGGCCAGCCCCGCCAGGGGAAGGGGGAGCCGGTCGAGCGCCGCCGCCCAGGCGGCGGGGACCGCCAGCAGGCCGTACCCCAGCGCGAGATAGATCCACCGGCCCCGGCGTCCGCCCGGGTCGGCGCTCTCGCTGGGGCGCAGCCGCATCACCGCCTCACTCCCACTCATTCCCACCGGAACATTCTGACGGCCAGTGCCCCGAAAACGGCGGTCACACCGGCCAGGACGGCCAGGTGGAGCGCCTGCGGCCAGGTCCCGCTCCAGCCGGCCCGAAGGGCCTGCATGAACGCGCCGAGCGGGGTGTAGTCGCCGATGGCGACGAGGAATCCCGGCAGCGTCTCCGCGGGCATGAACACCCCGCCGAAGGCCAGGCTCACGAAGAACAGCCCGACCCCGATCCCGGTGGCGGCCCGCGCGCTGGGCGCGACGGCCGCGACGAACAGGCCGACGGCGAGCAGCGCCGGCGTGCCGAGCAGGAACGCGGCGGCGAACCCCGCCGGATGCCGGGGCGGGTCGAACCCGAAAACGATCGTGGCGACCAGTACCACCAGCACCAGCGCCGTGACCGACAGCAGCGCGCTCACCGCGAGCTGGGCGCCGAGCAGCCTGCGCGGGTGCACCGGAGTGGTCGACATACGGCGCAGTATGCCCTTCTCCCGGTATCCGGCCAGAGTGGTGGGCATCAGGTTCAGCGCGAGCTGGGCCAGGCCCAGTGACAGGGCCATCGCCGGGAAGTAGGTCTCGATCGGATCGCCGCCCTTCGCCGGGTGCGTGATCACCCCGAACAGGGCGACCAGCGCGGCCGGCAGCGCCAGCACGATCAGTGAGGTGGCCGGATCCCGCAGGAACAGCCGGAGTTCGGTGAGCGTGATCTTGGTCATGGCTTCCCTCCGTGGGCTTCCCGGGTGAGCGCGAGGTAGGCGTCGTCGAGGCTGGCCCGTTCGATTCGCAGGTCCCGGGCCACGATCTGGTGGCGGGCCAGCACCGAGGTCACCGCGTACGGCAGGTTGCCCGTGCCGGTCACGGTCACCTGCCCACCCCGGCGGGTGACCGCCGACACCTCGGGCAGTACGGCGAGCAGCGCGTCGTCCAGCGGCACCGAAGGCCGGAAGCTCACGATCTGCTCGGGGGCGATCCTGGAGACCAGCCCGTCGGGGCTGTCCACGGCCACCACCCGGCCCGCGTCGATCAACGCGACGCGGTCGCAGAGCCGCTCGGCCTCCTCCATGAAGTGCGTGACGAGGACGACCGTCACGCCCTTGTCCCTGATCCGCTCGACGAGCTTCCAGGTGTCCCTGCGCGCCGCGGGGTCGAGCCCGGTGGTCAGCTCGTCGAGCACGACCACCCGTGGCCGGCCGATCAGGGCCAGCGCGATGAACAGCCGCTGTTTCTGCCCGCCGGACAGCTTGCCGAAGGCGGCGTCCCGCTTGTGCGCGAGTCCCCACTCCTCCAGCAGTGACTCCCAGGGGGCGGGGTCGGGGTAGAAGGACGCGTAGAGATCGAGTGCCTCCCCGACCCTGAGCAGTTCGGGGAGTTGCCCCTCCTGTAACTGGACGCCGACGGCTCCGCGCAATTCGTCACGGTCCCTGGCCGGGTCGAGGCCGAACACGCTGACGGTGCCGCCGTCGGGTTCGCGCAACCCCACGAGGCATTCGACCGTGGTGGTCTTTCCGGCGCCGTTGGGGCCGAGGATGCCGAAGATCTCACCGTGCTCCACGGTGAAGGACACATCGTGCAGCACCGCCTGCTCGCCGTACTGTTTGCGCAGGCCGCTCACTTCTATGATCGCCATGCTCCGAGCATCCGCCGGGATCGTGCCCCTCCGGATCGCCTGATCGGTCAACCGATCGGTTGATCCTGATTCACGCGATGAGTCAAGATATTTTTTGACCGTTTCGTTGACTTACGCGCATCTCACGGTCTCTGTTCATAGGATCTATGCCTGACTGTGACCATTGCCTGGAATCGTTGGCAACCGCCTAAAGCGGTCAGCTGTGCCGGAGTGGAGAGAAACTGTGCTGAAGTCCAAGACGCGGCGTCGCGTCGCGGTCAGGACCGCCATTGGAGTAGCGAGCGCAGGCATCCTCTTCGGCGGCGTTCCGGCGATCGCCTCCATGGCGGCTTCGGCGGCTTCCGGGACGGTCACCTACACCTGCACGGGTTCGGGCACGGGCACGGGGTCGGGCACATACCGGCTCCAGGTGGACCTCACGGGCCCGCTGTCGCCGACGCCGAACTCCGCCGTCGTGGCGACCTGGGCGATCCGGCAGCCCGTCGCCTCGCCGTTCCTCACGGCCCCCTCGGCCATCCCCGCGACCGAGCGCCTCGCGGTCGACGCGGACGCGCTCATCACCAGCAGCCCCTCGATCGTCCCCTCGGGGCTCCGCACGGTCGGGGCCACCGGCGCCGCCGCCTCGGCGTCGGCCGGCCAGCAGTTGCAGCCGCCTCCCATGCTGATCACGATGACCCCCAACGCGACCGGTGTCATCGCGGTCCAGCCGGGCCCGTTCACCCTCTACCTGGCCTCAAGCGGCGGCAGCGGCAGCGGCTTCCTGTATGACTGCGAGGTCGCGACCACGGCCTCGGCGGAGGCGAGCGCCGCGGCGCTGCTGATCACGGTGAGGCCGTCGGGCACCACGACGGGCACGGGCACCCCCACCCCGACCACGACGGGCACGGGCACCCCGACCCCGACTCCGACGACCACCACGCCGACGCCGGAGCCGACGATCACCGTTACGACGACCAAAACGGCGAAGCCCAAAAAGACCCGGCAGATCGAAAGGACCCCCGGTGGGGGGGCCTCCACGGGCGGCGGCGGGGACGCCGGGCCGGACGCGCGGATGATCATGCTTGGCGGTGCCCTGATGGTGGCGGCCGCCGCGATCGGCGGGCTGGTACTGCGACGGCGCACGGCGACCAGAGGCTGATCGGGGTGACAGGATGACCACGCCGCCGCCGGACGGCTGGCCACCCAGACAGCCCCGTGGACCGGTGCCGCCGTACCGGCACGGGCCGGTCCAGCAGCCTTACGGGCACCCCGGATACCCGCACTACGGCCAGCCGTACGAGCAGTGGCCCGAGGAAAGGGCCGACGGCGGCCGGGTGCTGCGGTCGGTGCTCATCCTGGCGGGGATCGCCGGGGTGGTCACGGTGCTGGTCGGCCTGCTGCTGATGCTGGCCAAGCCCGAGGAGTACGGTCTGGCCGACCAGCGCACCGTGCTGCCGCCCCGCACCCAGACGAACACCCCCGGACCGGCGAACCCCTACTTCCAGGCGCCCCCCACCGTGCCGCCGCCCCTGCCGAGCATTCCGGCGGCTCCCGCCATGCAACCCTCGACCCCGGTGCGCCTGGTCGTCCCCCGGCTCGGGATCAACGCGCCGATCAGGTCCATCGGGCTCGACAGGAACGGCGCGATCGAGGTGCCGCCGGTCGGCAATCCGAACCTGGTCGGCTGGTACCGCTCGGGGCCCACGCCGGGCGAGGCCGGACCGGCGATCATGCTGGGGCACAAGGACACACGTTCGGGAAGCGCGGTCTTCAGCCGTCTCGATGAGATCCGCAACGGCGACCTCATCGAGGTGCATCGAAAGGACGGCATCATCGCGGTGTTCACCGTGGGAGGGCTCGAACAGGCGGGGAAAGAGGTCTTTCCGACGCAGCGGGTGTACGGCGAGTCGCCCAATCCCCAGCTCCACCTGATCACGTGCGGCGGCGCCTACGACCGCACGACCGGTCACTACACCGACAACGTCATCGCCTACGCGACGATGACGAGCACGCGCAGGGCATGAGCGCCCCCACCCTGCCCGCGGTCGAGGCTCTGAGGAACTTCGACGTCGCGGCGTTCGTGAACAGGCGGCGGCACGGGCTGGTGCTGTCCGCGCTCGTGATGCTGGCCTCGACGGCCTACTCGGTGCTCGGCCTGGTCAAACTGGCGACCTTCCGGGCCAGCATCTTCGATCTGGTCATCTTCGACCAGGCGCTGCGGGGCTATGCGGGCTTCGGGGCGCCCACCGCGCCCTCGGTCGGCATGCAGTATGCCGGCCGGATGGACTTCGTCCAGCTCGCCGACCACTTCTCGCCGATCCTGGCCCTGCTGACCCCGCTGTACTGGCTTGGCGGCGGACCGCGGACGCTGATCGTCGCCCAGGGGGTGCTGCTCGCGCTGGCCGCGATCCCGATCTGGCGCTACACCGAGCGCCGTCTCGGCGTGGTGCCGGCCCATCTGGTCGCGGTGGCCTACGCGGTCTCGTGGCCGGTCGCGCAGGCCGCCGGGTTCGACTTCCACGAGGTGGCCTTCGTCCCGCTGCTGAGCGCGATCATGATCGAGCGGTTCGACGCCGACCGGATGGCCGCGGGGGTGGTGGCGGCGATCGGCCTGCTCCTGGTCAAAGAGGACATGGGCCTGCTGGTCGCCGGTTTCGGGATGTATCTGTTCGTCACCCGGCGGCGGTTCGAAGGAGCCGCGTTCATCCTGTTCGCGCTGGGCGCGCTCGTGGTGATCCGCAGCGGGCTGATGCCGATGGCGGGTGCGAGCACCGCGGGGTTCCACTGGGCCTACGGCAACCTGGGCGCGAGCCTGGGCGAGGTGGCGCTGTCGCTCGCGCGGGATCCGCTGGGCGCGCTGTGGCAGATGGTCAGCCCGGAGGCCAAGGTGGACACCCTGGCCTTCCTCCTGTGGCCGGTGCTGCTGACCGCCCTGCTGTCGCCCCTGACTCTGGCGGCGATCCCGCTCGTCGCCGAGCGGTTTCTGGCCGACCGGCCGCAGTGGTGGGGGACGGAATACCACTACAACGCCTTCATCGTCGTCATCCTCCTCTGCGCGGCGGTGGACGGCACCGCCCGGCTCGCGGAACGCTTCCGGGGACGGAACCTGGCGACCCACTGGGCGGTCGCGGTCTGCGTGATCGGTCTCACCCTCGTCCCGAGGTTCGCCCTGGGCAACCTCCTGGAGCCGGCCTTCTACGAGGGCGAGCCGTACGTGGCGGCGGCGCGCGAGGCGGTGGCCAATGTCCCGGACGGGGTCGTCGTCGAGGCCGCCAACGCCGTCGGTCCCGCCCTCACCTCGCGGACGACAGTGCTGCTGTGGGGCCCGAAGGCCTATGACGCGCCCTGGATCGTGGCCGACGTGGCGCGGTGGACCTTTCCGTTCGGCGAGTTCGCCATGCAGCGGCGGCGCGTCGACGAGGCCCTGGCGAAGGGCTACCGCAAGGTCTTCGAGCGTGACGGCTACATCGTGCTGAACCGGCCGTGACCGGGCACGGCGGTTGACCCGGCTCAGGCGGGCGGATCCCCCGGGCGGGGGATGAGGCGTCAGCCGGCGCCGTAGCCGCCGGCAAGTTCGGGCGCCATGGTCGGCGGACGGATCTGGCGCCCGGCGACGGCAGGACCGAGACTGGTTCTGCTCCGTACGGTGGCGGAGACGGGCGGACTCGGTGGAGACGGGATGACGACGGAGCGCATCGAACCACCTCGGGAGGCGCGGCCGGAGCGGCGGCCGGAGCTGGACGCGATCCGCACCCTGGTGGTGGTCGGGCTGGTGTTCTTCCATTCGGCGCTGGTGTTCGACACGCGCGACGACTTCTATGTGAAGAACGCCGAGACCACCGACGCGACCACGATCGTCGCCGGTCTCGGCGTGGTGTGGGCGATGCCGATGCTCTTCCTCGTCGCCGGCCTCGGCTCGTGGCATTCGCTGCGGCGGCGCGGCCCCGCCGGGTTCGCCGTGGAGCGGCTGCTCAGGCTCGGCGTGCCACTGGTGTTCGCGACACTCACGATCCTCCCGGTGCCGCAGTGGCTGCGGTTGCGGGCCGACCCTCAGTACCACGAGTCGTACCTGCGGTTCCTGCCCCGGTTCTACGACGTGAGCCTGGAACCGGCCGAGTTCCCCTTCATCCTGCAGGGCGAGCACTTCGAGACCGGGCACCTGTGGTTCGTCGTGTTGCTCCTCGCGTTCTCGCTCATGCTGGCGCCCCTGGTCGGCTGGCTTCCCCGCGACCGCGGCCGCCGGATCCGTGACCGGCTGGCCGTGGCGGTACGGCGGCGCGGCGCGGTGCTGCTGCCCGCCGTACCGGTCGCGGTGATCAGCGCGCTGATGGGCCTGGAGGAGGGGTATGCCGCGTGGAGCCGCTGGGCGTACCTGCTGTTCTTCCTGTACGGGTTCGTGCTCGCCTCGGACGAGCGCTTCCGGGAGGCGATGCGCCGCGACGCGGTGCCGGCCGCGGCGGCCGGGCTGGTCCTGTTCCTGGTCGGCATGCCGGGGTTCCTGATCGCGGCCGAGGCTCCCGGCGGCGACCCCTTCACGGACATGACCGCGCTCGCGATCGGCGCTCGCACGCTGTACGGCGCGGCGGGGTGGTGCTGGCTGGTCGCGATCCTGGGATTCCTCGACCGCCGTCGGCGTCCGGCACCGGCCGCCGCGCGGGAGCCACGGGACGGCCGGGGGCGGCGGCTGTACGGCTATCTGGCCACCGCCGCGCTGCCGCTGTACGTCCTGCACCAGCCGATCGTCGTCGGGGTCGCGTACGGCGTCGTCGGCTGGGGCGCGCCGATCGCGGTCAAATACCTCGTGATCGTGGCGGCCTCCCTTGTCCTGACCGTGGCCGCGTACGACCTGCTGGTGCGGCGCACGCGGGTGACCCGGTTCCTGTTCGGGATGCGGGGGCCCTCCGGGTAAGGCACGGACAAAGGTTCTGTTGTAACCTCCTACTAACCGAACAATGCTCGGTTTCATAAGCAGGAGGCACTGTGGCAGAGGCGTACATCGTCGGGGCGGTCCGCACCCCGGTCGGTAAGAAGAAGGGCGGTCTGTCCACCGTCCACCCCACCGACCTGGCCGCGCACACCCTCAAGGCGCTCATCGACCGCACGGGCGTCGACCCGTCCGCGGTGGAAGACGTGATCATGGGCTGCGTCATGCAGTTCGGTCCCCAGAGCATGGACATCGCGCGCAACGCCTGGCTGTCGGCGGGCCTGCCCGAGAGCGTCGCCGGTGTGACCATCGACCGTCAGTGTGGCTCCTCCCAGCAGTCGATCCACTTCGCGGCCCAGGGAGTGATGTCCGGCACCCAGGACCTCGTGGTGGCCGCCGGAGTGGAGTCCATGAGCATCGTGCCGATGGGCTCCTCGATCACCGCCGCGCTGGAGAAGGGCATGCCCTTCCCCTTCGGTGACAAGTGGGTCGAGCGGTACGGCAAGCAGGAGATCTCCCAGTTCCGCGGCGCCGAGCTGATGTGCGAGAAGTGGGGCTTCACGCGCGAGGAACTGGAGAAGTACGCCTACGAGAGCCACCAGCGGGCGGCCAAGGCCGTGGCGAACGGCTACTTCAAGGAGCAGATCGCCCCGATCAGCGGTGTCGAGGACGACGAGGGCCCGCGCCCGGACACGACGCTGGAGAAGATGGCGGCGCTGAAGACCCTGCGGGACGGGGGCCGGATCACGGCCGCGACCTCCTCGCAGGTCTCCGACGGCTCGGGCGCGATCCTGATCGCCTCCGAGCAGGCGGTCCGCGACCACGGCCTGACCCCTCGCGCGCGCATCGTCACCCTGACGCTCACCGGCGACGACCCGGTCTACATGCTGACCGCGCCGATCCCGGCGACCCAGAAGGCGCTGAAGAAGTCCGGCCTGTCCATCGACGACATCGACGTCACGGAGATCAACGAGGCGTTCGCCCCGGTCCCGATGGCATGGCTCAAGGAGATCGGCGCCGACCCGGCCAAGGTCAACCCGAACGGCGGCGCGATCGCCCTGGGCCACCCGCTGGGCGGGACCGGCGCGATCCTGATGACCAAGCTGCTCCACGAGCTGGAGCGCACCGGCGGCAGATACGGCCTGCAGACGATGTGCGAGGGCGGCGGCCAGGCCAACGTCACGATCATCGAGCGCCTCTAGGTCCTGCACGGCATAGCCCACACGGAGCATGGCGAACGCCCCGATCCCGAGCCTCATGGGCTCCAGGGGTCGGGGCGTTCGCTCTCTCAGCGGCCGCCCTTGCCGGGAATCCGGCGCGGCTGCTGGGTGGGCCTCAACGGCATGCGCGGCATCGGCATCTGCCGGGGCGCCGCCGGAGGCAGGTTCCGCTCGGGAACAGGGGCGTGGGTCGGGGTGGTCTTTTTCCCACCGCGCTTTTGACCAGAACGAATTCGCATATGGACTCCTAGAAGACAGTGACGACGCGGCCGAATGACGAAATGTCGAATGCCGTGCCAGAAACTCAGCTGCCGCGTCAGACGAACGGGGCCAGAGAACTGAGTGCGAGCGGATCAGGCCAGAGCTGATCGACGCCGGTGCTTAGGAGTTAATCCACATGCGATGACCGTACGGTGGCCACGCCGGGCGGCGCAAGCCATTTATTTCCGGATCGGTCGTTCACCCCGGTGCGACCTGGGCGGATAGTTCCCAAGAGACCGCGAAACCACCGGTCCCGAAAGGTTTCGGTGCTCAGGCGGCGGGGGCGCCGTTCAGGATTTCGACCCGGCCTGTGTCCAGCGAGTAGTACGCGCTGACCACTGCCAGGCTTCCTTTGCTCACCAACGGTGCGAGGTCTCGATTGCCGCGCAGGGCATCCGCGGTCAGCTTCACCTGGGCTTTGGCCATCGTCTCGACGGGGTCGGTGCCGCTCTTCTCTCGGGCGGCCTGTTCGTATGCCGGACGCAGGGCCCGCACGATCGCCTGCAGGTTGCCCGGCAGCGGCTTACCCTCCCGCAGCGCCTTGTACGCGGCGGCGACCGCTCCACACCGCTGGTGACCGAGTACGACGATCAGCGGGGTTCCGCTGGTCATCGGCCCGTACTCGACGGATCCGATGACCACCGGTCCCACGGCCTGCCCGCCGGTACGCATCACGAACAGGTCACCCAGCCCGGTGTCGAAGACAAGCTCGGGTGGGACCCGGGAGTCGATGCATGACAACACCACTCCATAGGGCTGCTGCTTGGCGGCCAGGAGCTCCCGGCGTGTGGGGTCGCGATCAGGATGCTGAAGCGCGCCGCTCACCCAGCGCTTATTGCCCTCTATCAGCCGTTCGTAGGCGGCCTTCGGCGAGTCCGGAGACGGTCCTGTGGTGGGCGTGGGCGCCGCCTTGTTCACCGCCTCGGCCGATGAATAACCGGCAAGATAGGCCCCTGCAAGGGACACGGCACCTGCCAGCAGCGTTCGCCGCCCTGAACCGTCAACCGGAATGCTCATGCCCTGAATCCTTCCCGCCACGGGCAAGATCCCGGCAATGGAAACGTATGGCGAGAACTTAAGAAATGTCCGTCTATCGGATATTCCGAAACCTCCGGCGAGCGCGAGCTTGGGGCACGAGGGAGGTCACTGGTGGGGCGGTGACTTTTGGTCTTCACCGGCTCACTAGCCTCACGGCATGACTACGGAAGATCGGCTGGCCATCGTCGACGATCTGCTCGTCCTTCCCTTTCCTGCGATGGACACGCGGGAGAGTCCGAGGAAGGACACGTGGCAGGGGTACCGTTCCAGCGGGCCGGGCTACCACGTGTACGTCCTGCAGGCCAGCCAGGACTTTTGGGACGACCGCGGAGAGGAGATCGTCGAGGCGGCCGAGCAAGAGATCGATGCCACTCTCCAGGTGCTGGTGACCGCTCTGACGACGCGCTGGGGTGCGCCCGAGACGATCGATCTGTGGCCTTATCTGGAGAGCGAGGGCCCAGCTCCGGAGCCGATGATCACACTCTGCCAGCTCAGCGGCGAGATGCTCGTCTGGCGGAGGCCGGAAGCCGGCCGATGGGTCGCGCTCGCCGTCGGCCAAGCCGATCGGGAGTTCCCGATCGTGCTGCTCGCAGCGGTCGGCGAGACGCCGATCCCCTGAACTCGCCAGGCTGGTCCGGTGAGGATCGGCGAGCTTCTCCAGGCTTTGCGGGAGCTTCCCGTCACTCCGGAGCTGAGAGCGGTGCTCGGCGTGCCGAGCACGTACACGGACGGCCATCACTGGTCCGACATCCTGGCCGAAGAGGTCATCCCGCGCCTCCCCGGCAAGTGGGGCGACGAAGGCCGGCGGCGACTGGAGGAGGCGCTTGCCCTGGAACCGGTCCCGGACTCCCTCGTCCATGGCGATCTCGGCGGCGAGAACATCCACTGGAGCGAGGACGGCAAGCTGGTCGGTGTCCTGGACTGGGACCGGGCCCATCTGTTCGACCCGGCGGTCGACGCCGCCACCATGGGATGGCTGCACGGCTGGGACAACCTCCGTGAAGCCGTCGACGGCGCCACCTACCGGCGCGCCCAGGTTTGGGACCGGACGTTCGGCGTCACTCATCTTGTCGCGGCGCTCGACGGCAGGCCCCTGGCGCACGTTGACAGCTATGTCCGGCACATCGTCGCGTGGCTGGAACAGAACGCCGACCGGTAGCGCACAGCCGGTGCGGGGATCGAGCGGCAGGGAGGACGGTGTCGCGGTCCTGCCGTGATGGGCACGGCAGGAGCGCTTCCGGCTCCGCTTGCGGGAGACCGATGGTTCGGGTGATCTCGCGCGCGCCCCCTCCGGCGGGCGACGGAACCGGGTCCTCCGGCAGGGCGCGCTGTCCTGTCGGAGGGGTTTTGGGTCCCCGGCAGGGGCTCTCTCCCGGACGAGAGACGAAACCGCGTGAATGGATGACGTGGGAAGTTCACACGGTTCCCTGCCGGGGACGGTTGTGGGGCGTCCAGTGGGCGGACGGCGTTCGCCGGGGGCGGTCCGTTCCCCTGGTCGGCCGGTGGCCGTGGCACGGAAGGGGATCGGCGGCGCCGAGACGGCCGGAGAAGTGGCGCCGAGGTGGCCGGAGAAAACGCCGGAAGCGGCCCGTTTTCTGGTCAGCCAGTGGTGGTGAGAACCGAGGGCGGGCCGGGGGTGCCGAGACGGTCGAGGGGTGGTTCGGCGGGGAGTTCGCACCACACGGTCCGGCCGCAGCCCCGGCCGTGGTCGCAGCTTCCCCAGTTGCCCTGGGAGAGTTCGTCGACGATCCACAGGCCCCGCCCGAACTCGGCCCTGGCGTTCTCGGCCACCGTCCGGGGAGCCTCCCGGCGGGGCGCGTCGAACGTGGCGCCCCGGTCGGTGACCTCGATCCGGTAGACCGTCCCTCGGCGATATAACGCGAACCGGATCAGATCGGCGCCCACCCGATGGCGATCGGCGTGTTTGAACGCGTTGGTCATCAGCTCGGAAACGACCAGCCTCACGGCCTCGTAGGCGTAGTGATCGGCGCCGAGCAGTTCCTTCACTACACCACGAGCACAGGAAACCGATTCGGCTGCACGCGGCAGGAAGACTTCCCCGAGTTTCTTAGACGGCAACTGCATGATTGATGGCCTTTCGCCCCAGCGTTTTCGCTGACATGGCGATCCCTGGTTGGCTTGTTGACCGGGAATCACCATGCGTCTGACCGATGCACCGACCATCCCAAATAATGACTACCACCGGTAGTCAATCTGTCGCACATTTGATGCACGGACGCCTTGCCGTACTGCACACGCGCTGTGTACTTCCTGTGCAACGGCGGGAGGATCATGGTCACGAAACCCACCGGTCGAGAGCCCGTAATGGTGCCTAATGCGCAATTCGGCGTATTACTCCGTGAACACCGCATTGCTTCTGGAATGCGACAGAAAGATCTGGCGGTCAAGCTGGGGTGGTCGGTTTCCCGGATCAGCATGATCGAACGTGGCGAACGGCAGGCCAAGGAGGAGTTCGCGAGCAGGGTGGACAACGCCCTCAACACCGGCGGCACCCTTCTCACTGCCTGGCATAAGGCGAACGAGCAGGCCACCCGCCTGCCGACGTGGTTTCGGCGGTGGGTGGAGATCGAACAAGGGGCGAATGCGTTACTGACCTGGCAGCCGCTGATCATCCCCGGGCTTCTTCAAACGGTGGACTACGCGCGAGCGATCCTCAGCGGCAAACCGGGTGTCACCCAAGACCGGGTGGAAACAGCTCTGGCCGCGCGAATAGACAGGCAGCACATCCTCGACCGCGACGATCCGCCCATGCTGTGGGTGGTCGTGGACGAAGGCGTGCTCACCCGTCCCATCGGCAGCGAGGCGGTGATGGCCGGACAACTCGATCACCTTCTCGCGATGGCGGAGCGCCCACGCGTCACCATTCAGGTACTTCCCCGAGACTCGTGGAGCACCACGGGCCTCCTGGGGGCGTTCTTCATCGCCCGAACCCGCAACGTGCAGGACATGGCCTATGTCGAGTCCTCAGCGCGCGGACAGATCATCGGTGACCCTGACGACGTAATGGAGATCACGGCAAAATACGAGATGATCCATGGTGAGGCCCAGACACAGCGGGTGTCGCTCGACCTGATCAGGAGGACGAGAAAACAATGGACGACCTGACAATCCGGGAACTCGGCGTGGTCGTGTGGCGTAAGTCTTCGCTGTCCGGCGACAACGGCGGTGAATGTGTCGAGGTCGCGGAACTGTCCGGTGGGCGCCGGGCCGTCCGCGACTCCAAGAACCCCACCGGCCCCGCACTGGTCTTCAGCCCGTCCGAGTGGGCTGCCTTCATCGGCGGCGTAAAGGGCGGAGAGTTCGACTAGCCGGTTTCAGGCATTGCCGATCGCTTGCCGCGTATGTCCACAACGCAATGAAACCTCGGTAGCACCGGCTATCGGGGTTTCTGCTCGATCGCTCAGAAGGCCGGTGGGCCGTACTGCTCGACCACCGCGCGGGCGACCAGAACGCCGCACGCCGCCTCACCTGGGAAAACCCTCCGCTCACCCTCATTCGTACAGGTCAATGGGCATCACACCCGCGCCTACGGTCTCGATCAGCATCGTGGACGTGGACGACTGGTGGGGTGGGCATCGGTCGCTTCACCGAAGCACTCGCCTCACGGGTGGGCTGGAAGCGGCCCACCCGGCGCAGCTCGCCATCGGCGTCGAGCCGGTCAGTCACCGCGATGCCGTACCAGGGAGACGGCCCGGAAAATCTTGACGCGTTCTCTACGCGCGCGGCTGGATGTATGGATCTAGCTTCGAGGTGGAAGGGATCGACATGTTCATCTACGCCTTGCTCGGGTTACTCGCGCTTCCCGTGTTATGGGCCATGTTCGGCGGTGTCAGGATCATCAACCAGGTCGAACGCGGCGTCGTTTTCCGCTTCGGCAAGGCCAGGGCGCAAGTACGCGAGCCGGGACTGACCGTCATGCTGCCCCTGGTCGACCGGCTGACCAAGGTCAACGTCCAGGTCATCACCATGCCGGTGCCCACCCAGGAGGGCATCACCCGTGACAACGTCTCGGTGCAGGTCGACGCCGTGGTCTACTTCCGGGTCAGCGACCCGTTGAAGGCGACCATCGAGGTGCAGGACTACCTCTTCGCCGTCGGCCAGGTCGCCCAGTCCTCGCTGCGCTCGATCATCGGCAAGAGCGAACTGGACGACCTGCTGTCCAACCGCGAGGAACTGCACAAGGGCCTGGAGCTGATGATCGACAGCCCGGCGCTCGGCTGGGGCATCCACATCGACCGTGTCGAGATCAAGGATGTGCAGCTCCCCGAGTCGATGAAGCGGTCGATGTCGCGCCAGGCCGAGGCCGAGCGAGAACGGCGGGCCCGGGTGATCACAGCCGACGGTGAGTTCCAGGCCGCGCAGAAGCTCTCCGACGCCTCGGCCATCATGTCCGAGACGCCTGGCGCGTTGCAGTTGCGAATGTTGCAGACCGTGGTGGAGGTGGCCGCGGAGAAGAACTCCACCCTGGTCATGCCGTTCCCGGTGGAGCTGCTGCGCTTTTTCGACCAGGCCGCCCAAGGCGGCTCCCCCTCCGGCCGGACCGAGGTTTCCCAGGACGCGATCGCGCCGCCGAGCCTTGGAGAGGCGATCGCCCGGCCGAGCCTTGGAGAGTAAGACACGGTTCTCGCCGTGTTGCTCAGCCCTCGGCCCGGACACAAGCCGGGCACGGGCACGGGCGCGGGGCGGGTACGGCGAGCGGGACTGACGCGGGTACGGCACGCGGGCGCGCCGTACCCGCGTGTCTCAGGGGATCGGCCGGTGCGCGTTTTTGACCGTCGAGTCGCCTGTGGCGGGAGCGGCGATCCACGGACCCTCGATCGAGGCGTCGAGGATGCCCTCCTCAAGGAACGTGTAGCGGCCCTCCAGAAGGTGGTGCGCCAGGCGTGCGTCCCGGGAGTCGTTGTTGTCCCACAGCCGGTCGAACAGCGCGTCGGCGCGCAGCCGGGCCTGGTGGCAGAAGGTGTCGGCGAGCTCGGTGGGCTTGCGCCCCAGGTCGTCGGTCTCCCCGAAGGCTCGCACGCACGTCGCGGTGATCGCGAAAAGCTCGGCGCCGATGTCCACGATCCGGCTGAGGAACCCCTGCTTGTGCTCCAGCCGTCCCTGCCAGCGGGACATGCCGTAGAAGGTGGAGCGGGCGAGCTTGCGGCTGGTCCTCTCCACGTAGCGCAGGTGCGGGGCCAGCGCGCCGAACTCCGCGTAGGAGCCGGGCCGGTTGCCCGAGCCCGCCACCAGCGTCGGCAGCCAGCGTGCGTAGAACCCGCCCGCCTTCATCGCGGCGCGCGCCTTGGCCCTGCCGTCCAGCGACGGGTCGATGAGCCCGCCGGCCACCGACAGGTGCGCGTCCACCGCCTCGCGGGCGATCAGCAGGTGCATGATCTCGGTGGACCCCTCGAAGATCCGGTTGATCCGTACGTCCCGCAGCACCTGCTCGGCGGGTACTCCTCGCTCGCCGCGGGCGGCCAGTGAGTCGGCCGTCTCGTAGCCGCGCCCGCCGCGGATCTGGACCAGTTCGTCGGCCACCTTCCAGGCCATCTCCGAGGCGTACAGCTTGGCGAGCGCCGCCTCGATCCTGATGTCGTTGCTCTCGTCGTCGGCCAGGCGGCAGGACAGGTCCATCACCGCTTCGAGGGCGTAGGCCGTACCGGCGATGAAGGCGATCTTCTGTGCCACCGCCTCGTGCTCGCCGAGCCTGTGCCCCCACTGCACCCGCTCGTTGCTCCACTCCCTGGCGATCTTCACCGCCCACTTGGCGTTCCCGGCGCAGACGGCCGGGAGCGAGAGCCGGCCGGTGTTGAGCGTGGTCAGCGCGATCTTCAGGCCCTGGCCCTCGCGGCCGATCAGGTTGGCGGCCGGGACGCGAACCTGATGGAACCTGGTCAGGCCGTTCTCGATGCCGCGCAGGCCCATGAACGCGTTACGCCGCTCGACCGTGATCCCCGGGGTGTCCGCCTCGACGACGAACGCGGAGATCCCCTTGCCGGTGCGGGCCATCACCACCAGGAGGTTCGCGATGACCCCGTTGGTCGTCCACAGCTTCACCCCGTCGAGCACGTAGTCGTCGCCGTCGCGCACCGCCGTGGTGGCGAGCCTCGCGGGGTCGGAGCCGACGTCGGGCTCGGTCAGGAGGAAGGCCGACACCTCGCCTTTCGCGCAGCGGGGCAGGAACCTGCGCTTCTGCTCCTCGGTGCCGAACAGTTTCAGCGGCTGCGGCACCCCGATCGACTGGTGCGCCGACAGCAGCGTGCTCAGCGCCGGAGAGTAGGACCCGACGAGCATCAGCGCCCGGCCGTAGTCGAGATGGCTGAGTCCCAGCCCGCCGTACTCCTCCTCGGTCGTGATCCCGAACGCGCCCAGTTCCCTGAGCTCCTTGACCACTTCGTCCGGTATCTGGGCGGTCCGCTCGATCAGCGCCGGATCCACCCGCGTCTCCAGGAACCGTCGCAGAGCCCGCAGGAACTCCTCACCCTTCTTCGTCTCGGGCTCCGACAGAGCCGGTGCCGGATGCACCAGGTCGAGGCGGAAGTCCCCCAGGAAGAGCTGCCTGCCGAAGCTGGGGCGGGCCCATTCCTTCTCCCTGGCCTGCTCGGCCACCTCGCGTGCCTTGGCGTAATCGGTCATCGTGACCTCCTCGGGCGCGGATGTCTTAGACGTTACTCCCGAGTATCGGGCCCGAGAAGGCATCCGCCCCGGCGCGCCGGGTCATGGGAACACCGCAGCGTGTTCACCACATGTTCGGTCGAGGGAACGCCACCGTTCCGCGTCTTTCGCGAAGTCCGGTACGGCAGGCCCGCTATAGTCCACCGATGAATCATGCAACCTCCGCGTCCCTCTTTGATGGGATCGCAGCGGGCTACGACGACGACCTGTTCCACCAACTTGTGGCCGAGAAGCTGGTCGGCGGTGTGACCCCCGGTTCACCCCCGAACACGGTGCTCGACGTCGCCAGCGGGACGGGAGCCGCGGCGTTCGCGGCCCTGCGGCACCTGCGAGCCGAGCATGTCATCGCGGTCGATCTGTCAGCAGGCATGATCGATCGGGCGATCGCGAAGGCCGCGATTCAGGACCCCGAGGGAAGGATCGCCTGGCGAGTCGCTCCCGCCGTTCCGGCGCCCGTCGGCTCCTCCAGCGTTGATGTCGTTCTTTGCGCCTCGTCGCTGCACTTCCTCGGGGCGGAGGCCTTTCAGGACTGGCTGCGCGTTCTCCGTCCGGGCGGGCAACTGGCGTTCACCCTTCCCTTCGCGGAGACCTTCACCCCGTCGGGGGCCATGGCCGAACTCGTCGCCGCGGACCTCAGGCTTCCTGTGGACGAGGACCAGGCCGCCGCGCTGGCGACCGACGCGGGGTTCGAACATGCTGTCGCTCAACGGTTCGAAACATCGGATGAGCGGTTGCGAGTGGTGTTTCTTGTCCATGCGACCTCGCCGGGCTGAGGATCCCGTCCGGAAAGCCCGCCGGGCCGGTAGGCGTGGCAGGCCGTACACGACTCAGCCCCGTGCCGCGGATGGCACGGGGCTGATCGGTGCGGGGCTGACGGTGCGGGGCCACGGCGGGGCGCCGTGGTCACGGCGACATCTCGCCCGCGGTCACTTCGGGACGCGTGCGACGCAGAAGACGGTCTGGCCGAAGGGGGGACGGATGAAGCGCTCGATGAAGCGGGTGGTGGGCACCACGGTGCGGTCGTAGATCTTCACCAGGCGAGGGTCGGGGTAGCCGACGCCGCCGCGGCGGACGGCGGCCCACCAGGCGATGCCGCCGAGGAAGTTGATCGGCTTCAGCACGTCGATGTCCAGGCCGGCCTTGGAGACCGTGCTGCGCAGGGTGGCGGGGGTGTAGCGGGTGACGTGGCCGACCTTGCGGTCGAAGTCTCCGTACAGCTGCATGTAACCCGGAACCCAGATGATGATCCGGCCGCCGGGAAGGGTGACCTTGGCGAGGGAACGCAGGGCCTCGACGTCTTCCTCGATGTGCTCCAGGACGTTCATCATCACGACGGTGTCGACCTTCTCGCCGATCGGGATGTCGGTCGGCAGGCCGAACTGCAGCACGTCGATGTCGTCACGGTCGGCGAAGCGCGTGTTGAGCTGCTCCACGCAGTACGGGTCGAAGTCGCTGACCACCAGCCGGTCCAGGCGGGGCAGGAACTGCTCGGCGAAGTGGCCCAGGCCGGAGCCGATCTCCAGCATGGATCGACCCACGTGCGGGGCGACCATGTCGAACTCGTACTGCCGGTAGTTCTTGGCCTCGTCCCCACCCAGGTGGTTCTCCAGGGCCTCGTCACCGGCCGCGGGTTGCACTACGCGGTCATACCCAGACATGCGGTTCCGTCCAGCTCGTTCACAGAAAGCCATGACTTCACGGTCACGGCTACGGGCAGGCAAGAGAGTCTAATGGCCGTTCCCGGAGAGCGGCCCCCCAAACGACATACCGCGGCCTAGCATGGGCACTTCCATGAAAACTACCTTCGTCGGCCGGAGCGCGGAGATCGCGCAGGTGGTTCGCCTGGTCCGGGAGTCTCGCCTGGTCACGCTCACCGGGCTGGGCGGCGTCGGGAAGACGCGTCTGGCGCTCCGGGTGGCCGAGGAGGTCGCGCGAGGGTTTCCCGACGGCCTCTGGCTCGTCGAGCTGGCCTGCCTGACCGACCCGTACCTGTTGCCGGAGACCGTGGCCGGCAGCATGGGCGTGGCCGACCAGTCCGCCCGGCCGCAGGAGGAGGTCCTGGCCGAGTGGCTGAGCACGCGCAGGTCGCTGCTCCTGCTGGACACCTGCGAGCACCTGGTCGACGCGGTGGCCGCGCTGGCGGACACCCTGCTGCGCGGAGCGCCCGGACTCCAGGTGCTGACCACCAGCCGCCAGCCGCTGGGCGTTTCCGGCGAGCACATCTACCTCGTCCCGCCGCTTCCGGTCGAAGACGCGGTGGCCCTGCTGCGCGACCGTGCGGGCCTCGCCGAGAGCGCGGGCGGCATGGCCGAGCTCTGCGCGGGGCTCGACTGCATCCCTCTGGCGATCGAGATGGCGGCCGTACAGTTGCGAACCACGTCGGTGGAGCGGCTCACCCGGCAACTGGACGACCGCTACCACCTGCTGACCGGGGGCGGCGGACCGGTGCGGCACGAGTCGCTGCGTGCGGCGATGGGCTGGAGCCACGAGTTGTGCACCCCGGCGGAGCGGCTGCTATGGGCGCGGCTGTCGGTGTTCGCCTCCGGATTCGACCTGGAGGCCGCCGAGCGGGTCTGCGCGGGCGGGCCGCTCCCGGCCGCGCTGGTGCTCGAAACGCTGACCGGGCTGGTCGACAAGTCGCTCGTGCAGCGGGAGGAGCACTCCACCGGGGTACGGCTGCGCATGCTGGACACCGTCAGGGAGTTCGGCGCCGAATGGCTGTCGCGACTGGGCGAGGTCGACGCCGTCCGGGGCCGTCACCGTGATCACTATCTCCGGCTGGTCAAACGGTGTGCCGTCGAATGGCCCGGCCGGCAGGTGGAATGGTACGGGCGGATGCGTGCCGAGCAGCGCAACTTCCGCAAGGCGTTCGAGCTGTGCCTGGCCGATCCCGAATGGTCCCGGGCCGGTCTGGACCTGGCCGGTTCCCTGTGGTTCCTCTGGATCTGCTGCGGCATGCTGCGCGAGGGCCGCCACTATCTGGAGGCGGCGCTGCGGACGAACACCGAGCCCGGCCCGGAACGGATCAGGGCGCTGTGGGTCTGCGCCTGGGTGGCGGGGCTCCAGGGGGATCTCGACGTCGCGCGGGAACGGCTCGCCCGGTGCCGGGCCGAGGACCCCGAGGAAAGCGCGGCCGGTTACATCCTCCAGATGGAGGGCCTGCTCGCCCTGATGCGGTGGGACTTCCCGCGGGCGGTCGAGTCGCTGGAGGAGGCCATGGCCTGGCACACGGCCAGGGGCAACGTGCTTTCCGGGCTGCTGCCCTGCCACACGCTGGCGGCACTGAGCCTGCTGGCGGCGGGCAGGCCGGAGGAGACCATGGAGACGCTCTCGGAGGGGCAGGCCCTCTGCGAGGTCCACGGGGAGGAATGGAGCCGTGCCCAGATGGAGTACGTCTTCGCCTGGGCCGAGCACGTCAAGGGCCGGGCGCCCGGGGCGCTCCGTCATGCCAGGGCGGCGCTCGCCGGAGCGCGGCTCTTCAAGGACATGCTCCTGACGGTCGTCTGCGTCGAGATGATCGCCTGGGCGGAGGCGGCGGGGGAGACGAAGGGGGCGGCGGGCAGGGCGGCCCGGCTCCTGGGCGCGGCTCAGGCCGTCTGGGACTCCTCGGGATTCTCACAGTTCGGCTGGCCGATCTTCGCCCCCATCCGGCGACGTGCCGTGGCCCAGGCCGCGAAGGCTCTCGGCGGTGGAGAATTCGATACCCGATTCGCCGAAGGACAGCGGCTTGACCTGCGTATCGCTGTGAAATATGCGCTGGGGGAGAAGATCTCATAACCGGTGCCGCCGCACCCCGCCGGGTCCGTTACCCCTCCCGTGGTTGGCTTGCCACCACACGCGGAGGGGCGAGGAATCGGTGGCGGAGACGCGGACACGTCGGGGAAACGTCCCGGCGGAGACGAGCAGTCTCGTCGGACGGCGGGCTGAACTCGATGAGATCGCCGCGCTGATCGACCAGTCGCCGCTGGTCACCCTCACCGGGGTCGCCGGTGTGGGCAAGACCAGATTGGCCATCAGGACCGCTGACCGGCTCCGTGACTCCTTCGCCGACGGGGTGTGGGTCATCGAACTCTCGGCCGAGCAGAACGGCGACCTGATCGGTCACGGCATCGCCGCGGTTCTCGGTCTGCGGGAGCAGTCGGTGCGCCCCCAGGCCGAGGTGCTGGCCGACTTCCTCGCGGACAAGCGGATGCTGCTGGTCCTGGACACCTGCGACCATCTGATCGACGCCTGCGCGGCGCTGCTGCGCCGAATCCTGTCCGAGGCCCCGCACGCGCGGGTGCTCGCCACCAGCCGCCAGCCGCTCGGCCTGCCCGAGGAGCGGCTCCTGCCGATCGAGCCGCTCGCGGTCCCCGGGCCCGGGGCCACCGGGTCGGAGGCGGTGCGGCTGTTCACCGAGCGGGCCCACGCGCTGGTGCCGGACCTCACCCTCGACCCGGCTGCCGTGGCCCAGGTCTGCCGCCTGCTGGACGGCATCCCGCTCGCCATCGAGCTGGCCGCCCGGCGGCTGCGGGCGCTGTCGGTCCAGCAGATCGCCGAACGGCTGGACGACCGCTTCGCGCTGCTCGTCGGCGGGAGCCGTACACCGTTGAGACGTCACCAGACCATGCGCACGGCGGTCGGCTGGAGCCACGAGCTGTGCACCGCCGAGGAGCGGCTGCTCTGGGCCCGGCTGTCGGTCTTCGCCGGGTGGTTCGACGCCGACGACGCGTGGGCGGTGTGCGCCGACGAGCGGCTCGCGGAGCTTCCGCTGTGCAGGCTCGTGGACAAGTCGATCCTGATCGCCGAAGGGCCGCGCTACCGGATGCTCGGCACGATCCGCGACTACGGCAGGGAGTGGCTGCGCCGGCTGGGCGAGGAAAGAACCTTCATCCGCCGCCATCACGACCACTACCTGGCGCAGGCCCGCAGGGCGGAGGCCGAGTGGTACGGCCCGCACCAGCTGCGATGGGCCGACTGGGTTCGCCACGCGTTGCCGGACCTGAAGGCGGCCCTCGACCATGACGACGGGTTCGACCTGGTCACCGCGCTCTGGTTCGCCTGGTGCTGTCTCGGTCAGGCGAGACAGGGGCGCTACTACCTGGATCGGGTTCTCCGGTGGCATGAGCGGCCGAGCCCGGCGCGGACCAAGGCCCTGTGGGCGTGCGCGTGGGTCGCGCTCTGCGCGGGCGACACGGACGCGGCTCACCGCCGGGCGATCGAGGCTTACGAGGCCGCGACGGCCGAAGACGACTTCGCAGCCGCCGGATGCGCCCGGCAGAGCGCCGCGGCGACCGCTCTCGCTCGAGGCGAGCTCGACGAGGCCGAACGTCTCGCGATCGAGTCGGCGGAGCTGCTGGCGCGGGCGGCTTGCGCCCATGTCGGGCTTGCCGTCGCCGAGGCGACGCTGGCGATGGTGCTCTGCGTCAAAGGCGAGTTCGACCGGGCGGTGGAGGTGCTGATGCGGCAGTGGGCACGCTGCGCTGAGCGTGGCGAGCTGTGGGCGCGATCCCACGGCGACCACGCGCGGTCGCTCGCCGAGCTGGGCAGGGGCGAGTTCGACGCCGCCGAGGTCTACGCGCGGGCGGCGCTGGAAGTGAAGTGGCGCCTGGGTGACGCGGCGGGCAGCGCCATGGCGATGGACCAGCTGGCCGCCGTCGCCGTGGCGCGCGGCGACGGGCGGCGGGCCGCCTGCCTGCTCGGTGCCGCCCAGCGGATGTGGGCGACCTTCGGACTGCCCCCCTCGGGTTCGCGAGGGTTCGTGGCTCCTCGTGAGCGCACCGAGAGCGAGGCCAGGGCGCTGGTCGGCGACGCCGTCTACGAGGGTGCCTTCGCCCAAGGGATGATCATGGATCCGGACGCGGCCGTGACGCGAGTCCGAGATACCGGATTCGATCATCCCTAGGGTGACCGCGGTGGACGGATAGATCCACAAAACAGGCCCGGGGTCAACGCGCACGCTCTGAGAAGGCGATTCGGCTCGTGATCCTGACGGCGTGCGATTTCTCCTGAGTGGAAGGAGCACGAACCGGTGGAGCACAACCCATGGTGGCGCGGGAACCTCCCCGCGGAGACGAGTGATTTCGTCGGCCGTGAGGCCGAGATCCGGGAGTTGCTGAAGCTTCTGGCCGAAACACCGCTGGTCACGGTCACCGGCGCCGCGGGCGTCGGGAAATCGCGGATCGCCGTCAGAGCGGCGGAAGAGTGTCACGACTCCTATCCGGACGGCGCCTGGCTGGTGGAGCTGTCCGGCGAGCACAACGGCGACCTGCTCGTTCACATCGTCGCCTCCGCTCTGGGGCTGCGCGAGCAGTCGGCCAGGCCCCCGGCGAACGTCCTCGTCGAGTTCCTCGCGGACAAGAACCTCCTGCTGCTCCTGGACACCTGCGAGCACCTCCTGACCGCCTGCCGCGACCTCGTCACGGAGATCCTGGAGAGGGCGCGTGGCGTGAGGATCATCGCGACCTCGCGGCAGGCGCTCGGGCTGCCGCGAGAGGCGCTGCTGTTCGTCGAGCCGTTCCAGGCGCCCATCCCTGAGATCGCCGGGCTGACGCTGAACGACGCGCTCCGGCTCTTCCTCGGCAGGGCCGAGGTCACGGCGCCCGGTCTGGAGATCGGCGAGACGGACCTGACGGTCGCGGCCGGGATCTGCCGGCTGCTGGACGGTATCCCGCTCGCCGTCGAGCTGGCCGCCGGGCGGCTCGGGGCACCGTCGGTGGAGCGGCCGGTGGAGCAGCCGGCGGAGCGGTCGGCCGGGTGTCTGGAGGGCCGGTTCGGGACGGTGGAGCGGCTGGCCGGGTCCTTGGAGGGCCGGTTCGGGACGGTGGAGCGGTCGGCCGGGTGTCTGGAAGACCGGTTCGAGACGCCGCCCACCGGCCGGTCGCCGATCTCCGTCCACCGGACCCTGCGCATCGTGGTCGACTGGAGCCACGAGCTGTGCACCGCCGAGGAGCGCCTGCTCTGGGCCCGGCTGTCGGTCTTCGCCGGATGCTTCGAGGAGGAGGCGGCCCTGTGGGTGTGCGGTGACGATCACCTGGTCAACGTGCCGGACCTGCTGGCCGGCCTGGCGGACAGATCGCTGCTCGTCCGGGTCCCCGGCGGTTACCGGCAGCCCGGCACGATCAGGGAATACGGCAGGGAGCGGCTCGCCCGGTCCGGCGAGGAGGCTCGGCTGGCCAGGCGGCACCGCTACTACTACCTCGACCTGGCACGCCAGGCCGACGCCGACTGGTACGGCCCTCGGCAGGAGGAATGGGCGGCCCGGCTGAACTTCTCGATCACCGACCTCCGCCGAGCCCTCGGCTCCGGCTCTCCGTCCGCATCCCCGGCCGTCGAACTCGCCGGGACGCTCTGGATCCTCTGGTTCTGCCTGGGCCGGATGCACGAGGGCCGCCACCACATGGGGCGGGCGATCGACGCCGCGCCCGTCACCGATCCCGGGCTGCCTCGGCTCCTGTGGGCCGACGGCTGCGTGGCCATCGCCCAGGGAGATCTGGAAGGTGGCCGCCGCAGAGCGGAGGCGGCGCTGTCGGCCGCCCTCGACTGGGATGACTACGCGGCGGCGGGGCAGGCACAGCTCCGCCTGGCCGGCCACTCACTGTTCGTCGGCGCCCTCCACGAGGTGGAACCCGGCGTCGAACGCGCACGAGAGTATTTCCGCAGGGCCGGGGCCACGACCGTCGGCGAGCCGCTCGCCCTGGTGACCATGGCCATGGCCGTCACCTGCCGTGGTGAGTTCGCCGAAGCGATCTCCATCCTGGAGGAGGTGCGGCGGCTCTGCGACGCCCGCGGCGAGCGCTGGGCTCGCGCCCACGGCGACTACGTGCTCTCCATAGCCCAGCTCGGCCTCGGCCGCACGGCCGAGGCGGCGACGGCGGCCAGGCAGTCGCTCGACGTCAAGTGGCGCTTCCGCGACGCCACCGGCGTGACGCTGGCCGTGGACCAGCTCGCCGTGATCGCCGCGGTCCAGGGAGACGGTTACCGTACGGCCCGCCTCCAGGGCCTGGTGGTCCGGTTGTGGACCATGTTCGGACTGCGCGGTTTCGGCTCGCGGGGCATGTCGGAGCCGAGGACGGTCGCCGAGCGCACGGCCAGGCAACTGCTCGGCGACGACGTCTACGACAAGGTCTTCGCCGAGGGGTACGACGACGATCCCGACTCCGCCGTCGCTTACGCCCTGGGCTGAGGGCTTCCGCTCGGGTGCTTCCGTGCGATGGAATCTCTGACAAGATCCGCAAAGGAGCCCCCGACGGACGACGACGAGGCGATCGCCCGCTCGCTGGACGGTGACCTGGCCGCCTACGAGGTGCTGGTCACCCGCTACAGCGCGCTCGCACACCGCACCGCGGCGATGCTCGGCGCCGGAGACGAGACCGAGGACGCGGTCCAGGAGGCCTTCGTCAAGGCCTACCGCCACCTGGCCACCTTCCGCCGCGGCGAGCCGTTCCGCCCCTGGCTGCTGCGGATCGTGGCCAACGAGACCCACAACCTGACCCGCTCGCGGGGCCGCCGGGCCGAACTGACGGTGAAGCTGACCGAACTGGATCCCCCGGAGACCGAGGGGCCCGAGGACGCGGCCGTCGCCGTCGACCGGCGCACCCGGCTTCTCGACATGGTGCGTACGCTTCCCGAGCGGGAACGTCAGGCCGTCGTCTGCCGGTACTTTCTGCAGCTGTCGGAGGCCGAGACCGCCCAGGTGCTCGATCTGCCGGTCGGCACCGTCAAGTCGCGGACCTCCCGCGGCCTGAACCGTCTGCGTGAGGAGGTGGGCCGTGACCTCGCCTGACGACCTCGAAGCCCGGCTTCTCGCCCTCGGCGAGTCCCTGGACGTCTCCGCCCCGCCCCCCGCCGAGGTGGCGCGGGCCGTACGGGCACGCCTCGAAGCCCTCTCCGCCGAAGACCGCCCCCTCGCAGCGGCCCCCCGGCCGATCGCCCGCCGATGGCGGCGGGCGATCGCCTCCGCCGTCGCGATCACCGTCGCCCTGTTCTTGGGGGCGACCCCGGTGGGACGGGCCGCGGTCGTGGAGATCCTGCGGTTCGCGGGGGTCGAGCTGAAGATCGGCGGTCCCGGGCCGCTGCCGTCCGGGGCACCCGAACCGCTGCCGGGAGAGCGGCGGGTCACCCTGGAGCAGGCCCGGGAGCAGGTGGCGTTCCCCGTCTCGGTTCCCGCAGAGCTGGGAGACCCCCAGGACGTCAGGGTGAGCGACGGCGGCCGGGTGGTGTCGCTGCTGTGGCCGGGGGTGAGGCTCGACGAATACGACGGCAGGCTGGAGGTCGTCTTCCGCAAGGACCTGGGCCCGCCCTGGCCGGTGGAGGTCAGCCTGGGCACCTCGCAGGCATGGTGGATCCCCGCCGCACACGGTCTGACCTACCTGCCCCGCGGCGGCAGGGCCCCGATTCCCCTCCGCCTGGCCGGCCCCACCCTCATCTGGCAGCGAGGACAGACCGGCCTGCGTCTGGAGGGCGTCGGCGACCTCCGGCGGGGCCTGGAGGTCGCCCGCTCACTCCGCTGACGCCAGCCAGTCGTCGACCCCCCTGAGCATCTCCTTGAGCACCGACTCCGGGGCCGCCGACGCCCGGATCGACTGCCGGGCCAGCTCGGCCAGCTCCGCGTCGCTGAAGCCGTACACCTCCCTGGCCAGCTCGTACTGCGGCAGCAACCGCGCGCCGAACAGCAGCGGGTCGTCGGCGCCCAGCGCGATCGGCACCCCGGCGTCGAACAGCCGTCGCAGCGGCACGTCCTCGGCCCGCTCGGCCACCCCGAGGCCGACGTTGGAGGTCGGGCAGACCTCGCACACGATCTGCCGGTCGGCCAGACGCTCCATCAGCCGCGGCGACTCGGCCGCCCGCACGCCGTGTCCCACCCGGTCCGCGCCCAGCATGTCCACGCACTCGGCCACGCTGTCGGCCCCCAGAAGCTCCCCGCCGTGCGGTACGGCCAGCAGCCCGGCCCGCTTGGCGAGCCGGAACGCCCCGTCGAAGTCGCGGGCCCGGCCACGGCGCTCGTCGTTGGACAGCCCGAACCCGACCACGCCCTGGTCCATGTAGTGCGTGGCGAGGCGGGCGAGTGTCTTGGCGTCCAGGGGATGCCGGGTCCGGTTGGCGGCCACCACGACCGCGACCCCTATCCCCGCGTGGTCGGCCGCTTTGCGCGCGGCGTCGAGCATCAGCTCCATGGTCGAGGTGAGCCCCCCGAACCGATGGGCGTATCCGGACGGGTCCACCTGGATTTCCAGCCAGCGCGACCCCTCGGCCGCCTCATCCTCGGCGGCCTCCCGCACCAGCCGGTAGACGTCGTCTTTCCGCTGGAGGACCGTCCGGGCGATGTCGTACAGCCGCTGGAACCGGAACCAGCCTCGCTCATCGGTCGCCCGCAGTTTGGGAGGCCAGTTCTGCTCCAGCGCGTCCGGCAGGTGCAGGCCCCGCTCGTGGGCCAGCTCCACCAGGGTCGAGTGCCGCATCGAGCCGGTGAAGTGGAGATGGAGATGGGCTTTGGGCAGTTCGTTGAGGGGACGTGGCATTTCCATATGGTGCCGTATCCCTGGCACGCCGGGACCATTCTTGGTCTCAACCTGACGGTCGGCTCGTGCGTTGGGGAGGGCGAAAGGGGACCTCGCTGATGACAGAAGAAGACGAGGCGGCCTTCGACGAGTTCCTGGCCGCACGGAGCACGGCACTGCTGCGCACCGCGATCCTGGTCTGCGGCGCGTCACCGCACGACGCCGAAGACCTGGTGCAGAACGCGTTGGAGAAGGTCTACCGGCACTGGAGCCGGATCCGCCATGACAATCCCGAGTCCTACGCCCGCAGGGTCGTGGTCAACGCCGCGATCAGCCTCTCCCGCCGCCGCAAGGTGATTCAGGAGATCACCTTCGCCCGGCCCCCGGAGACGCTGGTCGACTCTCCGGACGTGGAACTGCGGGACACGCTGCTGGCGGAGCTGCGCAGGCTGCCCGCGCGGATGCGCGCGGTGCTGGTGCTGCGCTACTGGGAGGACCTGTCGGAGACCGAGACGGCCGCGCTCATGGGCTGCTCGGCGGGGACCGTGAAAAGCCAGGCCGCACGGGGGCTGGCTCGGATTCGCGAGCGTATGGGCACGCTGGAAGGGGCATTCGGATGAGGCTTGAGGAAGAACTGGCGGAGGCGATGCAGGCGCACGTCGTGAACGTGCACGCCACACCGATGATGGGCAAGACCATCCGTCGCCGCCACCGCACCCACAAGATCTGGTTCCGTACGGCGGGCGCCGCCCTGGTGACCGCCGCCGTCGCCGGCGCGGTCCCCACCTACCTGGCGCTGAACGCGGGCCCCGCCCCGGTGACCCCGGCCGCCCAGGGGGCACAGCCGACGGGCGACGCGGTGGCCACCGTGGTTCAGGAGGTGGTCGTGCCGGATGTGACCGGCCTGAAAGTGGGGGAGGCCACGGAGAAGCTCCAGAGCGCGGGGCTGCGCGTCGCGCTGGAGGGGCCCACGATTGAGCCGGACTGGGTGACGCGGGAGCAGAGTCCCGCCGGAGGGGCGAAAGCCCTGGAGGGAAGCACCGTCACGCTGACCGCTGCCGAGGCGCCCGACCCGGCGCGGAGCGCCACGCCGGACGGCGACGGGAACGCCGACGCGGAGGTCTCCCAGCCGCAGGACCTCGGCGACCTGGGCGACGGCCGCGAGTTCGGCGGGATCCGCATCGGCTACCTGCCCGAGGGTCTGGTGTGGGGGAAGTGGTCGGTCAAGGACACCTTCGGCAAGTCCAGCTACTCCACGTCCTGGAGGAAACCGGACCTCGCCCCCGGGCTGTACAGCGTCCAGGCGATCGTCTACAAGGGCGGAGCCGCGGCTGAGATGGTCAAGCGGCTCACGGGTTACCGGAAGGAAGGGGTCAAGCCCGTCGAGTTCGGCGACACCAAGGGTTATCTGGTCCGCATGGGTGAGGCCGGGAGGCTCGACGACAATGACGAGCTCGGGACGCCCACGATCGTCTGGATGGAGCGCCCTGGCCTCGCGGTCGAGCTCATGATGAGCCCCGCCTACCTGGAGGAGCTGGGCAAGGACAAGACCGAGGACGAGCTCAAGAAGGTCGCCGCGAGCGTCGAATCCACCAAGTGACCCGTGTACGGCTCGCATCCCCCGGCGCGAGCCGTACACGGGCCCGGGAAAGCCGTAGAGGTCGCGCGCAGGGGCCGCGACGCTCATGGCCACGGCACGCTTCGGATCATGATCGCCGTACGCGACGGGCCCGTACATGATCCCATGCATGGCAAAGAGGCCCGGAGTACATGACAAAGAGGCCCGGACCGTCGCGGTCCGGGCCTCTTTGTCACTGCCGTCAGCGGCACGCGCCGTAACGCGATACGGCTAGCGGGCCTGGGTCAGGAACTTGGCCACCCGGCTGACGCCCTCGACGAGGTCCTCGTCGCCCAGCGCGTAGGACAGGCGGAAGTAGCCCGGGGTGCCGAAGGCCTCGCCGGGCACGAGGGCGACCTCGGCCTCTTCGAGGATCATCTCGGCGAGCTCGGCGGACGTCTGCGGGCGCTTGCCGCCGAAGTCCTTGCCCAGCAGCTCCTTGACCGAGGGGTAGGTGTAGAACGCGCCCTTCGGCTCGGGGCACAGCACGCCGGGGATCTCGTTGAGCATCCGGACCATGGTCTGGCGGCGGCGGTCGAAGGCCTCACGCATCTTCGCCACGGCCGACAGGTCGCCGGTGACGGCGGCCAGGGCGGCGATCTGGGACACGTTGGCGACGTTGGAGGTGGCGTGCGACTGCAGGTTGGTCGCGGCCTTGACGACGTCCTTCGGGCCGATCAGCCAGCCCACCCGCCAGCCGGTCATGGCGTAGGTCTTGGCGACGCCGTTCAGGACGACCACCTTGTCACCCAGCTCGGGAACGACGGTGGCGATGCTGGCGAAGGTCGCGTCGCCGTAGGTGAGGTGCTCGTAGATCTCGTCCGTGACGACCCACAGGTCGTGCTCGACGGCCCAGCGGCCGATCGCCTCGACCTGCTCGGGGGTGTAGACCGCGCCGGTCGGGTTGGACGGGGAGACGAACAGCAGGGCCTTGGTGCGCTCGGTGCGGGCCGCGTCGAGCTGCTCCACACTGGCGAGGTAGCCCGTGGTCTCGTCGGTCACGACGTCGACCTGGACGCCACCGGCCAGCTTGATGGCCTCGGGATAGGTCGTCCAGTAGGGAGCGACGACCAGAACCTCGTCACCCGGGTCGAGCAGCGTGGCGAAGGCCTCGTAGACGGCCTGCTTGCCGCCGTTGGTCACCAGCACCTGGGCCGCGTCGACCTGGTAGCCGGAGTCGCGGAGCGTCTTGTCGGCGATGGCCTGCTTCAGCTCCGGGAGGCCACCGGCCGGCGTGTATTTGTGGAACTTGGGGTTCCGGCACGCCTCGATGGCCGCCTCGACGATGTAGTCGGGAGTCGCGAAGTCCGGTTCGCCCGCGCCGAAGCCGATGACCGGGCGGCCCGCCGCCTTCATCGCCTTGGCCTTGGCGTCCACGGCGAGCGTGGCTGACTCGGAGATCGCGGAGATGCGCGCTGAGATGCGAGGACGGGTCATGCCTCCATGGTTACAGACCGGTGGCGTTGTTTCCGCCGCCTATCCATGATGTGGACGGGATGTGGAGGACCCGTGGCCGAACCTCGCGGGTGGGGAGAGACGGGCAAGCCGTGGCAGCGGGAGACAACAGCCCATGACCTGGAGGATTGGGCGCCGGTTCGACGTAGCGGCCATTCCCCCGTAGACTCCGAGAGGGTCTTACCGCCGTATGCGTGAATCGGCGGTTGAGACCGTGAGCCACGGACAAACATCGGTCCAACCGATGTATGGTGGTTCATGTCTTAGGGCACTGGCGCAATTGGCAGCGCACCGGTCTCCAAAACCGGGGGTTGGGGGTTCGAGTCCCTCGTGCCCTGCGAAGAGCGGTCCGCGCATCAAGGCGTCCAGCGCGCCGCAGGTATGCGTTGGATACGACGGATCAGGTGAGGACTGTGGCGATCGACACGCGCGGCGAAACCGCAGGCAAGCCGAGCGGTGAGAAGAAGGCCAAGCGCACTTCTCCTGCCCTTTTCTACCGACAGGTTGTCGCCGAACTCCGCAAGGTCATCTGGCCTACGCGCAAGGAGCTCATCTCCTACACCGTCATCGTTCTGGTCTTCGTCCTGATCATGGTTGCGATCGTGTCCGGCTTTGACGCCCTGTTGACCGAGGGTGTGCTGCGGATCTTCGGCGGAGCTTAAGCCGATATCCGGCGTGCTTCCCGCGGTAAGTCCATCAGCCCATCGACGGAAAGAGAACGAACTACCGTGTCCGAGTCTTCACAGCCGGCCGGCGAGTCCCGCGAAGAGCGGGCGGGCGAGCCGGAAGAGGCCGTCGACGTCACGGAGGACTCGCTCGACGAGTCCGCCGAGGTTGACATCGACGCCGAAAGCGAGGCCGAAGAGGCCCCGGCCGGCAGCGTCGACGAGGACGGCGACGTCCTTCCCGACGTCGACCCGGTCGAGGAGTTCAAGCGCCAGCTGCGGGGCCAGTACGGCGAGTGGTACGTCATCCACTCCTACGCGGGTTACGAGAACCGCGTGAAGTCGAACATCGAGACCCGTACCCAGTCCCTCAACATGGAGGATTACATCTTCCAGGTCGAGGTGCCCACCCACCACGTGACCGAGGTGAAGAGCGGCAAGCGCCAGCTCGTCAAGGAGCGGGTGCTGCCCGGCTACGTGCTGGTCCGGATGGAGCTCACCGACGAGTCGTGGTCCGCGGTGCGTAACACGCCCGGTGTGACCGGCTTCGTCGGCCTGTCGAACAAGCCGAGCCCGCTGAGCATCGACGAGGTCGCCAAGCTGCTCGCGCCCGAGCCGACCGAGGAAGTCAAGAAGTCGACCGCCAAGGTCTCCGCCGCCACCGTCGACTTCGAGGTCGGCGAGTCCGTCACGGTCATGGACGGCCCGTTCGCCACGCTGCCCGCCACGGTCAGCGAGATCAGCGCCGAGTCGCAGAAGCTCAAGGTGCTCGTGTCGATCTTCGGTCGTGAGACCCCGGTTGAGCTCTCGTTCAACCAGGTCTCGAAGATCTGATTCGGTCGCATAAACTAAGTCGTTCGGCGGCCGTGCCTCGCGAAGCGCGGCTTGCCGACTTGCTCCCCCGTGTCTGCGTGGGAGCCGCATCACCCGATTAGGACCCGGAGAGAACCATGCCTCCTAAGAAGAAGATCGCGGCACTGGTCAAGGTCCAGCTTCCCGCTGGCCAGGCCACGCCCGCCCCGCCGGTCGGTACCGCCCTCGGTCCGCACGGCGTCAACATCATGGACTTCGTCAAGCAGTACAACGCTGCCACCGAGGCCCAGCGCGGCAACATCATCCCCGTTGAGATCACCATCTTCGAGGACCGCACCTTCACCTTCATCACGAAGACGCCCCCGGCGCCTGAGCTGATCAAGAAGGCCGCCGGTGTGGCCAAGGGTTCGGCCGTCCCGCAGAAGGACAAGGTCGGCAAGCTGACCAAGGAGCAGCTGCGCCAGATCGCCGAGACCAAGATGCAGGACCTCAACGCCAACGACATCGAGGCGGCCGAGAAGATCATCGCCGGCACCGCCCGCTCGATGGGCATCACGATCGCCGAATAGTCACGGCGGCGAGCCGGGCCCGGCAGCCGAGACGCGGATGCGGAACGGCATCCGCCGAACCGGCCGGGGCCCGACGGCGGACGCACCCGTGAGGGTGTTCGCCATCACAACGATGAAACAGGTGGAAGGGCCAGGCGCTGGCCCGTACCACAGACACTCGGATTCACAGGAGTGAGCAAGTGAAGCGCAGCAAGGGATACCGCAACGCGGCGGACCAGATCGACCGCGAGGCCCTCTACAGCCCCCTCCAGGCCGCCAAGCTGGCCAAGGAGACCAGCGTCGCCAAGTTCGACGCCACTGTCGAGGTCGCCCTGCGTCTCGGCGTCGACCCCCGCAAGGCGGACCAGATGGTCCGTGGCACCGTCAACCTCCCGCACGGCACCGGTAAGACCGCCCGGGTCCTGGTCTTCGCGACCGGTGACCGTGCCGAGGAGGCCCGCGCCGCGGGTGCCGACATCGTCGGTGCCGACGAGCTGATCGACGAGGTCGCCAAGGGCCGCCTCGACTTCGACGCCGTCGTCGCCACCCCCGACCTCATGGGCAAGGTCGGCCGCCTTGGCCGCGTGCTCGGCCCGCGTGGTCTGATGCCGAACCCCAAGACCGGCACCGTGACCCCGGCCGTGGGCAAGGCCGTCACCGACATCAAGGGCGGAAAGATCGAGTTCCGTGTCGACCGGCACGCGAACCTGCACTTCATCATCGGCAAGGTGTCGTTCGGCGAGCGTCAGCTGGTCGAGAACTACGCCGCCGCCCTCGACGAGGTGCTGCGTCTCAAGCCGTCCGCGGCCAAGGGGCGCTACCTGAAGAAGGCCACCTTCACCACGTCGATGGGCCCCAGCATCCCGGTCGACCCGAACGTGACGCGGGCGATGACCGCCGAGCTCGACGCCTGATACCAGACGTTTTCCTGGAAAGGCCTCAACCGAATGGCCATTCGGTTGAGGCCTTTCTTCGTTCTCTCGGAGGAAGCGCTCCGTTTTTCCGCCGCGTAGTGTCATAGACAAATACGTCGGGGGACACGAAGGGGTGAAGACGGATGCGCCGATTGGCTCCCGCACTGGCACTGGGAGCGGCCGCGCTGGTCGCGGTCACGGGATGTGGTGCGCAGAGCACCGGTTCCCTCGGGAACATCAAGCTCGCCGCCGCCGAGGCGGTGCAGCAGAGCGCGCAGAGAGCCGGGGAGGTGACCTCCTACACCACGGACCTGGTGCTTGACGCCACCGATGGGGAGAAGGGCGCGAGCAAGGTCCAGGGCAGCGTGCTCTACCAGAGCAAGCCCCAGCTGGCGACCGACATCAAGCTGGACACGATCACCTTCGGCGGGCAGAACGTGCCGGGCGGGGCTCGGGCGATCCTGACCGGCGACACGGTCTACGTGAAGTCGGAGCTGATCAACAAGTTCGCGGGCGCGGCCAAGCCGTGGATCAAGGCTTCTCTCGGTGAGCTGGACGCTCAGGAGCAGGAGCAGATCAAGGGCTTCATGGCTCAGGTCCAGCAGTTCGACCTGGCCGGAACCGTCAAGTTGCTGACCGCGTCGAAGGACGTCAAGGCCGTCGGCACCGAGACGGTCGGGGGGGTGGAGACCACCCACTACAGCGGCACCTTCCCGGTGGCCGAGGCCGCGCAGGTGATCGACCCGGCCAGGCGTGAGCGGCTCCAGGAGGAGCTCTCGCACGTCAAGGACGTGAAGTTCGACCTGTGGTCCGACGCCGAGAACCTGCCCCGCAAGGTCACGCTGAGCGGCTCCGAGCAGGGGGACACGTTCAACCTGACGGCGCTTTTCCGGGGCTTCAACGAGCCCGTCGAGATCGTCGCTCCGCCCGCCGACCAGGTGGGCGACCTGCCGAAGAACCTCGGCGAAAACTGATCTCCGTTCGCGGCCCGCGCCGCCGGCCAGACGGCCGGGGCGCGGGCCGTTCCGCTTGATTTGGCATGCGTCCTGGCAGAGCGTATGCTGTCAACGCCAAAGACCGCCGGTCGTCGCTATGCCGCATGGCTTAGCGACCCAAGGATCCACGTAAGTGGACGGCCCGCGTAGGTGTGATGTGAGTTTTCATTTGGATGTTTTCCTTATGTGAGCCCCGTGCGCCTGCGCCGGGGCTTGTTCGCGTATATGGGTCTTTCCGGCGGCACATCTGGAAGGAGGCCCATGGCGAAGGCGGAAAAGGCAACGGCCGTAGCGGAGCTCAAGAACAGCTTCGAAGGCTCTAACGCTGCCGTTCTGACCGAGTACCGCGGTCTCACCGTCGCTCAGCTCAAGCAGCTGCGCGTTTCTCTCGGTGGGAATGCGAAGTTCGCCGTGGTGAAGAACACGCTGACCAAGATCGCGGCCAATGAGGCCGGGATCACTGAGCTCGACGACCTGCTCGCGGGTCCGTCGGCGATCGCGTTCGTCAACGGCGACGTGGTCGAGGCTGCCAAGAGTCTGCGTGACTTCGCCAAGGCCAATCCCCTCCTGGTCATCAAGGGCGGTGTCGTCGACGGCAAGTCGATGGGCCCGGCCGAGATCAGCAAGCTTGCCGACCTTGAGTCGCGTGAGGTTCTCCTCGCGAAGCTGGCCGGTGCTCTGAAGGCGAAGCAGGGCCACGCGGCCGCCGTCTTCAACGCGCTGCCCACCAACATGGCTCAGCTGGCCGAGGCTCTGCGCGCGAAGCGCGCGGAGGCCGGCGAGTAGGTCCGCGCAAGCGGTCCCAGGGGATTAGCGCATACATACCGCGGTCCCAATTCTTAGTTTGTTTGATTCATACGGAGGAACCACTATGGCGAAGCTCAGCACCGACGAGCTGCTCGACGCTTTCAAGGAGATGACCCTCCTTGAGCTGTCCGACTTCGTGAAGCTCTTCGAGGACACCTTCGACGTCAAGGCTGCCGCTCCGGTCGCCGTCGCCGCCGCCCCGGTTGCCGGTGCCGCCGCCGCCGAGGAGGCCGAGGAGCAGGACGAGTTCGACGTCATCCTCGAGGCCGCCGGCGACAAGAAGATCCAGGTCATCAAGGAGATCCGCGCTCTGACGAGCCTGGGCCTCAAGGAGGCCAAGGACCTCGTGGACGGCGCTCCCAAGCCCGTCTTCGACGGCAAGGTCAACAAGGAGCAGGCGGAGAAGGCCAAGGCTGCCCTCGAGGGCGCCGGCGCGACGGTCACCGTCAAGTAATCAGCTTCACCAGGAAGAGCGGGTCCACCAGGTGCCGGTGGCCCGCTCTTTTTGCGTTCCCGCCCGCATGCCATTGTTGGACGCTAAGTCTTATAACCGTGCCGTAACGATCCCCGGATCTTGCCGGACCCTCTTCCAATCCGGGCGATCGTGGCTACGGTTGTCTCATCCGGGGGTATCTCCGCCAGGCCACTGGTTGGTGTCGGTCCGCAGTCTTCCTGGAGGGCGGCAGGTGGGCGTCGAAGTCGTGGTCGAAGGTCTGACCAAGTCGTTTGGCAAGCAGGTCATCTGGGAGGACGTCACGCTGACCCTCCCCGCCGGAGAGATCTCCGTGCTGCTCGGCCCGTCGGGGACGGGCAAGTCCGTTTTCCTGAAGACCCTCGTCGGCCTCCTGCGGCCCGAACGCGGGCACATCTGGATCGACGGCCATGATCTGGCCAACTGCAGCGAGAACAAGCTCTACGAGCTCCGGAGGCTGTTCGGCGTCCTCTTCCAGGACGGTGCCCTGTTCGGCTCGCTCAACCTCTACGACAACATCGCCTTCCCGCTGCGGGAGCACACCAGGAAGAACGAGACCGAGATCCGTCGCATCGTGATGGAGAAGATGGATCTCGTCGGCCTGATCGGTGCCGAGGCCAAGCTCCCCGGGGAGATCTCCGGCGGCATGCGCAAGCGAGCGGGTCTGGCCAGGGCCCTGGTTCTCGACCCGGAGATCATCCTGTTCGACGAGCCCGACTCCGGACTGGACCCGGTCCGCACGGCCTATCTGAACCAGCTCATCGTGGATCTCAACGCGGAGATCGAGGCGACGTTCCTCATCGTCACCCACGACATCAACACCGCCCGTACGGTGCCCGACGACATAGGCCTGCTCTTCCGGCGCGAGCTGGTCATGTTCGGGCCGCGCGAGATGCTGCTCTCCAGCGACGAGCCGGTGGTCCGGCAGTTCCTCAACGCCCGCCGGCATGGCCCGATCGGCATGTCGGAGGAGAAAGACGTCTCCGAGCTGGAGGCCGAGGCGCAGATGGGACACGACCCGGGCGGCCTGCCGCCGATCCCGCCACAGCTCATGCCGAGTGCGAACCGGATCCGCCGGACGCAGCGCCCGCCGGGGTCCTGGCTGGCCGCCAACGGCGTCATCCCCCCTCCGAACTCGTTCGTGGACGAGCGGGGCCGCAACTGGCTGGAGGAGTATCCCCGTCTCGTGACGGCCCATCTCAACGGCGTGAGGTGATTCCGCTCACGCGGGCGAGCGTCTTTTCGGTCTTCCCCGCGGCGGTTCCGTGCCGTCGCCGTGTGATGCCGGAGAGGGGCGTGAACAGGCTCCGCCGACCGGCCGCCGGGTGGAAGGGGCCTGGGACAGGCCGGGAGAGATCCCTGTGACGACCTGTGCGGCGGGTTATGATCCGGCGGCCGGGAGCTTACCGCCTGGAGGTCTGATGCCACGTGATCATCGACTCGCGTTCCGGAGATCGTGCCGCCTGCGTCTCGACTCCATGCCCCTGGGTGGCCAGGCACATCGGCACTCGGTCTTTGCTATCGGTCGAGCTCAACCTAGCGAAAGGCACCGACAGATTTTAATGAGCGTTTCGGCGAGCGCCACTCCTCCCCGGTTCGGGAACCGAAGCATCCTGACGAGACCCCGGTGAACGCTGCCCGGTCGAACGCCGGCCGGCCCCTCCGCCCGCTGAGGATCGTCGGGCCGGTGATGGGTGTGCTGATCGCGGTGCTGCTGGCCGCGGCCTTCTGGGTGGGCAGGGACCTGCGTGACGCCCAGGCGACGGCCGACGACCGCGAGGCGGCGGTCTGGGCGGCGCGGACACACGTGCTCAGCCTGCTCTCGGTCAGCCATCAGAGCGTCGACGCGGACATCAAGCACATCCTGGACACCTCCACCGGAGTGGCCAAGGCAGAGTACGCCAAGAACGCCACGGCGCTCAAGGAGGAAACGATCAAGAACAAGGTTCTCCAAGTGGGAGCTCTGCGTGCCGCCGGGCTCGTCTCGCTGAAGGGGGACACCGCTCAGGTGATGGTGGTGGGCGACGGGCTGATCCGGTGGGACGGGAGCAAGAAGGCGCCGCAGGAGCGGTTCTACCGCTGGAACATGGAAGTGACCAAGGTCACGGGGGTCTGGCTCGTGTCGAGGGCGGAGCAGGTCCTGTGACGCGCGTCTCCCTGCTGGTGACCGCGATGCTGACCGCCGTCGCGTTCATGCTCGCGGGCGCGGTCTGGATCATGTTCACCGACCTGAACCGGCTGCGTGGGGACGAGGCCGCCGGCCGGGAGGCGCTCGCGGCGGCGCGCCTGGTCGCCTCGGACATGTTGTCTTATGACTACCGTACGATCGAACAGGATTTCGCAAGAGCCGGGGGATACACCACCGGTGGCCTCACCGAGCACTACAGGAGGCTTGCCGCGGCCCTGGTGCCGCTGGCCAGGCAGCAGCGCACGGTGCAGCAGGTGACGGTGGCCGGGGCGGCGGTGGAGTCGGCGGAGGCCGGCCGCGTCGAGGTGTTGTTGTTCATGAACACGGGCACAGTGAAGATCCCGGCCGGGGAGAAGGAGCCCCGGCGGCAGGTCAGCCAGAACCGTGCCCGCCTGGTCATGGTCAAAAAGGATTCGCGCTGGCTGGTGGCGGAGCTGTCCACGCTGCTCGGAAGCCCTCCGCCGGGCTAGCTGGCGTGGCGCTTTATTCAATTGTTAGTAAAATCCACGTTTAGATTTGGTTTGCCGAGGGGTAGATAAGCCACGGCAGTCTCGATCGTCAGCCGGACATCGGCTAGCGTTCGAACCGCCGTGTGACTGAGCGTTAGCCACACCAGGTCGCGGGTATCGTCTTGGATCCGGTGGTGTGCGCAGGTCATCCGGTGGGAAAACTCCCAGCGTCTCGGCTGTTCGTTGGCCGAAATGTCGGCTCCCGGGCTTGACGTTTCGGCTCTGACGGGCGATGCTGCGACCAACGTGGAGCGTGCAGCGAAAGTGGAGTGGACAGGTGTATGCCGTTCGGCTACACTGCCCCTTTGCGCTGCCCTTTGACGACCCGCTTCTTTTGGTGCTCCGATGCATGGTCGTCTGGCGTGCGTGTAGTCAGTCCGCCGCGAGCCCTCGGAAGGACATCTGTTGGCAGCCTCGCGCAACGCCTCCGCCGTACCCGCTGGTCCCCGTCGTGTGTCTTTCGCACGAATTCAGGAGCCACTCGAA
>NZ_JBIAZA010000045.1:0-64213 GCF_042898655.1 Streptosporangium sp. NPDC000396 | reverse complement strand
TTTTTTTTTTTTTTGTTTTTTTTTTTTTTTTTTGTTTTTTTTTTTTTTTTGTTTTTTTTTTTTTTTTTTGTTTTTTTTTTTTTTTTTTTTTATTTTTTTTTTTTTTTTTTTTTTTTTTTTTTTTTTTTTTTTTTTTTTTTGGGGGGGGGGGGGGGCGGCGGGCCCCCCCCCCCGCCCCCCCCCCCGGCCCCATCCACACGCTTACCGGGGGTCGTAGGCCAGGTTGGGGCGCAACCAGCGCTCGACCTCGGGAAGATCGAGACCCCGCCGCAGGGCGTAGTCCTCGACCTGGTCCTCACCGATGCGCCCCACGGTGAAATAGCGCGATGAGGGATGGGCGAAGAGCAGCCCGCTGACGCTGGCGGCCGGGGTCATCGCGAAGGACTCGGTCAGGGCCATGCCGAGTCGCCCGGCGTCGAGCAGCTCGAACAGCGCCTGTTTCTGGCTGTGATCCGGGCACGCGGGGTAACCGAGCGCGGGGCGGATGCCACGGAAGCGCTCGGCGTGCAGGTCCTCGATCGAGGGGTCGGCGTCCGGTTCGAACCAGTCGCGCCGCGCCTGCAGGTGGATGTGCTCGGCGAACGCCTCCGCGAGCCGGTCGGCCAGGGCTTTCACCATGATCGACCGGTAGTCGTCGTGCCGGGCCTCGAAGGAGGCGGCGAGCTCTTCGGCACCGTGGACGGCCACGGCGAACCCGCCGATGTGGTCCCCGGCCGGGGCCACGTAGTCCGCGAGGCACCGGTTGGACCGGCCCTCGGGCTTGGCCGTCTGCTGGCGCAGCATCGGCAGGCGGAGGCTTCCGTGGCCGCCCGCGCCCGGCGACCCGGCGCCGGCCGCACCGTCGATCACGGTGTCGATCACGGCGTCGATCACGATGTCGTCGCCCTCGGAGCGCGCGGGCCAGTAGCCGTAGGCGCCTCGGGCCTGGAAGAGGCCGTCCGCGATGATCTGGTCGAGCAGGGTGTTCGCCTCGTCGTAGAGCTCGCGAGCCGCCGGCTGGTCGAGAATCGCCGGGTATTTGCCCTTCAGCTCCCAGGCGAGGAAGAAGAACTGCCAGTCGATCATCTCGCGGAGGGCGGTCAGATCCGGGTGGACGACGCGGACGCCGGTGAAGGCGGGAACGGGCAGATCGTCGAACGGGACCCGCTCGCGGTTCGCGCGGGCCTGCGCGAGGGTCAGCAGGGGACGCTGCTCCCTGGCCGCGTGCTGCTCACGCAGGCGCTCCTGTTCGGCGCGGTTGCTCACGGCCAGCTTTTCGGCCCGATCGGCGTCCATGAGATCGGCGACCACGCCGACGACGCGGGACGCGTCGAGCACATGGACCGTGGTGCCGTCGTAGGCGGGGGCGATGCGCACCGCGGTGTGCTGGCGTGACGTCGTCGCGCCGCCGATCAGCAGCGGCAGCTTCAGGCCACGGCGCTGCATCTCCGAGGCGACGGCGACCATCTCGTCCAGCGAGGGGGTGATCAGCCCCGAGAGCCCCACGGCGTCGGCGCCTTCGGTGACCGCTGTGTCGAGGATGACAGACGCGGGGACCATCACACCCAGGTCGATGACCTGGTAGTTGTTGCAGCCGAGCACGACACCCACGATGTTCTTGCCGATGTCGTGCACGTCGCCCTTGACGGTCGCGAGCACCACCTTCCCGTTGCCGCGGACGGTGTCGGCGCGCCCCTCCAGCCGCGCCCGTTCCTTCTCGGCCTCCATGTAGGGCTCGAGATAGGCGACCGCCCGCTTCATCGCCCGCGCGCTCTTGACCACCTGCGGAAGGAACATCTTCCCGGCGCCGAACAGGTCGCCCACGGTCTTCATGCCGTCCATGAGCGGTCCCTCGATCACGTCGAGGGGGCGTGCCGCCCGCTGCCGGGCCTCCTCGGTGTCATCTTCGATGAAGTCGACGACGCCGTGCACGAGCGCGTGCGCCAGCCGCTGCTCCACCGGCGCCTCGCGCCAGGACAGGTCCACGGTACGGCGGGTGCCGCTCCCGCTGACCGTCTCGGCGAAGGCGACAAGCCGGTCGGTGGCGTCGGGACGCCGGTCGAAGAGCACGTCCTCGACGAGTTCGAGCAGGTCCGCGGGGATGTCCTGGTAGACCGCGAGCTGCCCGGCGTTGACGATGCCCATGTCCAGTCCGGCGCGCACGGCGTGGAAGAGGAACGCCGAGTGCATCGCCTCGCGCACCACGTCGTTGCCGCGGAAGGAGAACGACAGGTTGGAGATGCCGCCGCTGGTCCGCGCCCCGGGGCACCGCTGCTTGATCAGCGGCAGCGCGTCGATGAACGCTTTCGCGTAGCCGTTGTGCTCGGCGATGCCGGTGGCGACCGCGAGCACGTTGGGGTCGAACACGATGTCCTCGGCGGGGAATCCGGCCCGCTGCGTGAGCAGGTCGTAGGCGCGGGCGCAGATCTCCACCTTGCGCTCGACGGTGTCGGCCTGGCCCCGCTCGTCGAAGGCCATGACGACCACGCCGGCACCGTGGTCACGGATGCGCCGCGCCTGCTCCAGGAACGGTTCCTCGCCTTCCTTGAGGCTGATCGAGTTGACGACGCCCTTGCCCTGCACGCACTTGAGCCCGGCCTCCAGCACGCTCCACCGCGAGCTGTCGATCATGATCGGGATGCGGGCGATCTCCGGCTCGGTCGCGATCAGGTTCAAGAACGTGGTCATGGCCTGTTCGCTGTCGAGCAGGTCGGCGTCCATGTTGACGTCGAGCAGGTTGGCGCCGCCGCGCACCTGCTCCAGCGCGACGTCGGCGGCGGCCTGGTGGTCACCCGCTTCGATCAGGCGCCGGAACCGCGCCGAGCCCGTGACGTTGGTGCGTTCTCCGATCATGACGAAACCGGTGTCGGCGCCGATCTCGAAGGGCTCCAGGCCGCTCAGCCGGGTACGCGCCGGCGGCGCCGGGACGGCGCGCGGCGGGAGATCGGAAACGGCGGCGGCGACCTGCGCGATGTGCGCCGGCGTCGTCCCGCAGCATCCGCCGACGATGTTGACCATTCCCGATGCGGCGAACTCGCCGAGCAGCCGCGCGGTCTCGTCCGGTGTCTGGTCGTAGCCGCCGAACGCGTTCGGCAGGCCGGCATTGGGGTGGCAGGCGGTGTAGATGCCGGCGAGCCGCGACAGTTCGGCGACGTGCGGGCGCATCTCCTGCGCGCCCAGTGAGCAGTTCACGCCGACCACCAGCGGATCGGCGTGTTCGATCGCTCTCCAGAACGCCTCGACGGTCTGCCCCGACAGTGTGCGCCCGCTCAGGTCGACGATCGTCACCGAGATCCACAACGGCAGGTGCGGGGCGACGTCGCGCGCGGCGGCGATCGCGGCCTTCGCGTTGAGCGTGTCGAAGATCGTCTCAATCAGCAGCAGGTCGACGCCGCCGTCCGCCAGTGCCTGGATCTGCTCCGCGTAGGCGGCGTAGACCTCGTCGAACGACACCGCCCGGTAGGCGGGGTCCTCCACACGGGGGGATAGCGACAACGTGACGTTCAGCGGCCCGATCGAGCCCGCGACGAAGCGCCCGCCCACCTCGTCAGCGGCCTGACGCGCCAGCTGGGCGCCCCGCAGGTTCATCTCCCGCACCATCGGTTGCAGCAGGTAGTCCGCCTGGCCGATGCTCGTCGCGGTGAACGTGTTCGTCGTGGTGATGTCCGCACCCGCGGCCAGATACCGCCGGTGCACGTCGAGGACGACATCCGGTCGTGTCAGGTTCAGCAGGTCCGGGTCACCGGTCACATCGCGCGGGTGGTCTCGGAACCGCTCTCCGCGGTAGTCGGCCGCGGTGAGCGCGGCACCCTGCAACATCGTTCCCCAGGCGCCGTCGAGTACGGCGATCCGCCGGTCCAGAAGCTCCCGCAGGGCCTGTGTCCTGCCATGGTTCACAGATGTGTTCACCGGGTCACCTCCCGTTGTGGGAGGCGCCCTTGATGAACGGTTCCGATCGAGCGTGGCGGGCCTGAGCCCGTTGCAGCGCCTCTCGATCTAGAAAGTGAGAATAACGGAAAAGATAACGAAGGTGCCAGAAACTGTCTCTCAAGGGCTACGGAATCGTTTCTCCCGGCGCCTTCCCCGCCGATGTTCGCGGAGCCGTTCCGGTTCGGCGGGCGCGTCAGGACCTGCGGGCCTGGGCGCGGTAGCGGTCGAGCACATCCTGCCGCAGCAGGGCGCCGAATCCGGCCGACTCGATGCGCAGGGCGAGCTGGGCGGCGGTCAGGTCCAGGGCGGCGGCGGTGGTTTCGAGGTGCCAGTCGCCGGCGGCCAGGCAGGTGAGCAGGTGGCCGCGGCGGACCTGGTTCTCGGAGAGCCGGAACGTCTTGAGATAGGCCAGGCGCCCGTCGGCGTCCGTGATGGTCTCGCCGATGTGGTTCTCACGCTGCCGGTGGAACGGGGGCAGAAACCGGGAGAGCGTGAACGGGCCCATACGGTACACCTGGCCGAACGTGTAGTCCGTGTCGAGCAGCCCGCCCGCCATCACGTCGTCGTGGAACGCCGCCCACTCGTCCCGCTGCCGCCGTACCTGGATCCGCAGGTCGGCCAGCGTGCGCACGGATCCGCCGTCGATGCGCGCCCGGAAGTCCTGGACGGGGGCGCTCAGCATGGCGTAGTGGTAGATCAGCTCGCCGTAGAGGTTCTGCACGAGAGTGGGGTGCAGGGCGCGGTAGTCGTCAGGGTGGGGCACGACGAAGGCGCTGGCCAGGGCATCGGCGACGTAGATGAGGACCCCGCACTGCCCGGGATGGATCTCGAAGACGCGCAACGCGTCCTGGAGACCCGTCACGGTGGTGCCGACGTACGCCTGTTCCGCACGCGGCGACAGACCGTGGCTGACCGCGCGGTGCGACCACTCCTCCCAGACGATGTCGGGGCCGCCGAAGTGGAGGGCCAGGTAGCCCTCCATGGCCATGTGCAGCGGCAGGAAGCGCAGGCGGTTCTTGCCGGTACGGCGGGCCATGCGGTGATGGAAACGCAGCGGCACACAGGAGGGGCGGGGGAGAGGGGAGTCGCCGTTTCCCCCGTCGCCGGTGAGGAGCTGGGTGCCGTACGCGGCAGCGGGTGAGCCGTCGGCCGTCCAGTTCGCCACGAACGCGTGCGGGATGTAGGCGAGGTAGGAGGCACGCCGGTCCGTCCGGACGATTCCGGGCTCGTCGCCGTACAGATGGGGGTGCAGGCGCAGTGAGGTGATCGGCTCGTCGCGCACCAGCGGCACCAGCCGCACCCCGCCCCACACCTGAGCGGGGCGGGTGGCCAGACCGGTGAGATCCAGGGTCGCCGCGGTCACGAGACCTCCTCCGGGGCGTCGGGCTCCAGGAAACGGGCGACGCGGACCGCCAGGTGGGCGCGGAGCTCGGCGAGCCCGGTACGGCCCTGCGCGAACTGGGCGAGCTCGACCAGCGCCGGCAGGTCCTCCGCGTCGCGGATCCCGGCTGTCGGCACGCTCGGCGCCAGCCTGCGCACGTCGAAGTCGTCGGCGTCGTAGACCGGATTCAGGTGGACGGCGCTGGTCCGGCCGTCGGGATTCAGACGGGTGGCCCACACGCGCAGAACCTCCCCCGCCAGTCCCGCGGGCGCGTTGTCCCACCCGTCGGAGACGATCACCAGCCGGTCCGGGCCGAGGTCGAGCGCGTCGAGGATCCGCTCGCCCAGCGGAGTGGCGCCAAGCGGGTACGTCAGCAGGGCGTCGCCGCGTCCGGACAGCCACAGCGGCGTGTAGTGACCGGCCAGCGCTTCGAGGAGGAAGTGACAGGCGAGCGCGACCGCGAGGGGACGACGGCGCTTCTCGCCCGAGCCGAAGGACGAGAAGCTGTCGTCGAGCACCGCGGCGACCCGGCCCCACCGGCCCGCCTGTTCCCCGGCCACCCGCAGCGCCGCGGCCCGCAGCGCGCCGGTCAGCTCGGCGCGGCGCCGTACCCGGTCGTCCAGGGACAGGGACAGCATGTAGGAGGCGAGGCGGGTCAGCGGCATCGACTCCAGCTCACCCTGGTCCGCCTGGACGGCGGTGGCACCGGCTTCGTGCGCGGCCTTCTGAAGGCGCAGCCGCTCCAGCCGGGTCAGCCGCGGTGCGATGCGCTCCAGGAACACGGCCCGGTCGATGCCGTGCCTGGCCGCGAAGCCCTCCGCGACCGTGTACGGCAGCTCGTACACGCTGGCGCGTTCGTAGTGGGCGCGCCGCCACGTCTCGAAGATGGGGGTGCGGAACGTCCTGCGCGCGTGCGGTTCGAACAGGAACGGGCCCAGCTCGCCGCCGAAGCGGTCGGCGCCGTCGCGGCTGTCGCGGCCGTCGTAGCCGTCGTAGCCGTCGCGCCGGTGGAGATCGTCGAGACGCAGGTGGGCGTGGCGGGCGGCGGCCTTGAACGCGGAGCGGTATTTGACCGCGTCGAACGCCGGATCGGGGCGGGCGGCCAGCCAGTCGCGCATGATGGCGCGGGTGCGCCGGTTGTTGATTCCGGCCCTGCGCAGCGTGCCGAACAGCCGGTAGACACGCGGCGGCGGCAGCTCGCGCAGGGCTCGGGCGATCAGCCGGCCTTCGGCGCGGCGCTGTTCGGGCGTGGCGTCCTTCGCGGTCTCCAGGAGCCTGAGCACGATGGCGGCGGCGTTGTGGTCGTTGATGCCGAGGGCGAGCGTGGCCGCGTACAGGTCCCGGTAGTTGCCGAGCATGTAGTGGTGCAGGAAGTCCAGCGACAGGCTCTGCTGCCCGGCGTCGGCGTGGAACTCGCGCTGGCCCGTGGAGGTGATGGCCGCGTTCACGAACAGCAGCACGTCCTCGGCGGCGACGAGGTCGCCGTACGTCTCCATCAGCTCTCCCAACGGCCGGGACCTGGGCATGTCCCGCTCTTGCGCGAGGTGCCGGCCGGGGAATGAGGGCACGAGCGGCGAATCATCGCTTAACAGGCGGGTTCCGGAAGTCGCACCGGAGTCCCGCGGCCGGCCCCGGTACGGTAGCACCGCGGTGGTCCGGGGGAGGCGTTCGATGGCTCCGGCCATGGCTGAGGGGTCCGCCCCCTCATGATGACCCTGGGCGCCGCCGATGTTGATCAGAAGATTCATTCTCGATCGACCCGGCCGGGCGACCGCTCTCCACGGGCGGCTGCCCGGCTTTCCGCTCTGTACGATCGTCTGATCTTCGCCTGCCTGAAGGAGTCGCCCGCGATGACCCTGCCCGCCGCCCGTACCCTGGAACAGCGCAAGCGCGACACCCTGCGCCGGTTTGAGCGCGATGTCGACGCCTGGGTGGCCACGGCCGATCCCGGCAACGGGGAGCCGTACATGGTGCCGCTGTCCTTCCTCTGGGAGGGCACCACTCTGCTGATCGCCACCGCCACTGCCAGCCCGACCGGCCGCAACCTGCGGGCGACGGGGAAGGTCCGGCTCGGCATCGGACCCACGCGTGACGTGATCATGATTGAGGGTGTGGCCGAGCCGCTGCCTGTTTCCGAGATCTCCTCTGAGCTGGGAGACGCCTTCGCCGTCAAGACCGGTTTCGACCCGCGCGAACTGAGCGACCCCTACCTCTACTTCCGCGTCCGGCCGCAGCGGATCCAGGCGTGGCGCGAGGTCAACGAGCTGAAGGACCGCGAGCTGATGACTGGCGGTCGCTGGCGCACTCCCTGATCGGCCGCGGCGGCGTCATGGGGATGCGGGGCTCAGGGGCGGATGAGTACTTTCAGCGCCTCGCGGCCGGCCATGGCACGGTAGCCGTCCGGCACTTCCTCCAGGCCGATGGTGCGGTCGAACACCCTGCCCGGCTCTATCGTGCCGTCGAGCACGTCGGGCATCAGCTCCTCGATGTAGGCGCGGGCCGGAGCCACGCCGCCGGTGAGGGCGATGTTGCGCCGGAACACCTCGAACCCGATCGGCCCCTCGGTGTATTGCGGGACACCGACCCTGCTCACCGCGCCGCCGTCGCGTGCCACGCCGAAGGCCGTCTCCAGCGCCTGCCTGGTGCCGACGCACTCCAGCACCGCTTGCGTGCCCTCGCCGCCGGTCAGCTCCCGTATCTGCTCGACGCCCTGCTCGCCGCGTTCGGTGATCACGTCGGTGGCGCCGAACTCGCGGCCCAGGCCGGTGCGGTCGGTGTGCCTGCCCATCAGCAGGATCCGCTCGGCGCCGAGCCGTCTGGAGGCCAGTACCGCCGACAGCCCGACGGCGCCGTCGCCGATCACCGTCACCGACGTGTGCGGCCCGACCCCGGCGGTCACCGCGCAGTGGTGGCCGGTGGGCAGCACGTCCGACAGGCTGAGCAGCGACGGCAGCAGGGCGGAGTCCTCGCCGACGGGCAGTTTGACCAGCGTGCCCTGCGCCCATGGCACCCGCACGGCCTCACCCTGGCCGCCGTCCACGCCGTTCGCGGCCCAGAACCCACCGCGCGGGCAGGAGGTGTGCAGGCCCTCGGCGCAGAACCGGCAGGTGTTGTCCGCGTAGGCGAACGGCGCGACCACGATGTCACCGGCCTTCAGCCCGGACACTTCCGAGCCGACGTCCTCCACGACGCCGAGGAACTCGTGGCCGATGCGCTCGCCCTGCTCCGTGACCGGCATCGATCCGTACGGCCACAGGTCACTGCCGCAGATGCACGAGCGCAGCACGCGCACCACGGCGTCGGTGGGTTCTTGCACCCTCGGGTCGGGGACGTCCTCCACCCGGATGTCACCGGCACCGTAAATCAATGTCGCTCGCATGAGACTTCCCCGATCATGCCATCTCGATGTTGCTGGAAACGTCCTGCGCGGAGATCCCCGGCCGGCGGGGCGGGGTGCCTTACCTGCTGGCGTATTCCTCGTCGGTGACGTGGTCACCCCATTCGGTCTCAGGGCCACGGCTCTCGCCAGGGCCTTCCCAGAGGGCGAGGTGGGTCATGAAATGGTCGGGGGCGGCACCATGCCAGTGCCACTCGCCCGGCGGCGTGTGGACGGTGTCGCCGGGCCGCATGACGACGACCTCGCCGCCGCGGGACTGCACCAGCCCGACGCCCTCGGTGACGTGCAGAGTCTGCCCCACGGCGTGGCGGTGCCAGGCGGTGCGGGCGCAGGGCGCGAAGCGCACCACATAGGCGCGTATCCGCGAGGGTTCCTGCCCCGCGGCGATGACGTCGAACCAGACGTCACCGGTGAACATCTCGGCCGGCCCTTTGACGGACGGCTGCTTCGGCAGGACTTCCATTGTATTTCTCCTTCTCGGGACGAGCGCCACGAGCCCAGGCGTTGAAGACGTTCTTCCTGTTCCTGGAGCTTCTCTGCGCCTTGTCACATGCGGCCGGAGCCGGTTCCTGCAGTGGGTCGAACAGACCACGGGGATCACGCTGCTCTCATCGCATTGAGTGGGTTACCGCCGTACGAGGCCAAGCTCGCGGTGGCGAGGTGCGAGCACATCCGGCTTAACATGCATGGATGAGGTTTTCGACAGGTGCACTGTTCGAAGTCGAGGCCACCGTGTCCGCCTGGCGGCAAGGCGACGCCTGGCCGGCGCTGACCGTGCAGGAGCCCGACGCGTACAGAAGGCTGTTGGCCGAGTGCCTGCCAGAGACGATCGGCTACCGCCTGCCCGAGGCCACCTGCCTGGCCTGGCCGGACCTTGGCGGGCGGGGCGCGGCCGAGCAGGGGGCCAGGCCGCCGGTCAGCGACGGCGAGCTGTTCGGCCAAGGCGGCGAGAACCATGTACGACTCGACTTCGGCACCTCGGTCCCGACCGTGGCGGAGATCCTCGACGGAATCTCCCGACTGACGTGCTGAGCGCGGCAGGGCTGAGCGTCGAGGAGGAGGCCGCCTACCGGCTTCTGGTCAGAACCGCCGGGGTCGAGCCCGCCGAGCTGGCAGAAGAGCTCGGCGTCGAGAGCGAGGCGGCGCGGCGGGCACTCGGTTCCCTGCTCGCCAAAGGCCTGGCACGAGCCGTATCAGGAGAGCCCGACAGGTTCATCGCCGTCGCGCCCGACGTCGCGCTCGCGGCCCTGCTGCACAGGCGGCAGGAGGAGGTGGACCGGGCCAGGCAGGCCGTGGAGCAGCTCACAGAGGAATACCTGGCCCATTCACGGCGCCGCGAGGCCGCCCGGCTGATCGAGGTGATCACCAGCAGGACGGCGCTGCGCGAGCAGTTGCGCCTGCTGCAGGACAACGCCCGCCACGAGGTCGTCAGCCTCTGCCGGGCTGGGCACGTGGCGATGACCTCGCAGGAGAACACCGAGGAATTGGCCGCGTTGCGACGTGGGGTGGGCTACCGCGTCCTGTACGAACGCGCCCTGCTCGAGGAGCCTGGCATGCTGATCAACCTCGCCGACGGGATCAAGCTGGGCGAGCAGGCACGTGCCCTGCCCACCCTGCCCGTGCGGATGATCATCGCAGACGGCGAGCTGGGCGTGCTGCCGCTGATCCAGCACACCGGTGGGCTGACCCAGCTCACCGCGGCGCTGATCAGGCCCAGCAGCCTGCTGGACGCGCTCAAGGCTCTGTTCGAGAGCCTCTGGGAGCGGGCCACCCCCGTCAGTCTCACCACGCCGGGCAGTCCGCTCGACTCCGACCACCTCTACCTGCTGTCGCTGCTGGTGGCGGGTGTGCCTGACAAGTCGATCGCCACGCAACTGAAGGTGTCGCACCGGACCGTCCAGCGCCGGATAACCCACCTGATGGAGCAGGCGGGCGCCCAGACCAGAATGCAGCTGGCCTGGCACGCCGCCCGCGAGAACTGGCTGTGACGGTCAGTACGCCCTGATCACCGTCTGCACGACCTGGTTGCCGCCGGAGTCGGTGGCGGTGACGCGAAGTGACGGATGCGGGCGGAGGACGACCGCGCTGTAGCGGCCGTGGCCGAGCGGGAGAACCGGCTGCCTGTGCCAGGTCGCGCCGTCGTCATAGGACAGCTCCAGCCGCAGGTCCTTGGCGGTCAGCCCGCTCACGCCCTTCTGATGCCGTACGGCGAAGCCGAGCAGGCCGGGCCGCACGTCGTAGTCGACCTGCAGCAGCGGCAGCACCTGCTGGCCCTGCTTCGACCTGAACGTCCAGGCCGTCTCGGTCGCGATCGCCCGCGTCCATTCCTCGGAGGTCCGCTTGGTGGACAGCTCGAGGCGGTACTCGGCCTCCTGCGGCACGGCGGGGAAGGCGCCCCAGGCGGCGTCGCGTTCCTCCACGAGCTTGCCATCCCTCAGGAACCTGGCCGAGGCGCTGTCGTTGTCGACCCCCGCGCGAGATGCGTGGCCGGAGGCGTCGACGAACTCGGGGACGCGGATCTCCAGGGTGTCGCCCACGCGGGTGGAGGGAGCCAGCCAGTCGGGGATGGCGGGCCGTACGACAGGCGCGTGCCAGCTCTCGCTGACCTGCTGACCGGGCTGGTAGGTGCGGGGCGGCTCGGTCAGCCCGTCCTGCAACCGGTTCATGGTGTCCCAGGTGAACTGGTGGTTGACGATGTGCTGCCAGAAGGAGCCGTCCGCGCTGACGTACTCGGCCCGCCGCAACGGCGTCTTCACGAACCGCTGCGTCTCCATCTGGTTGCCCAGGGAGTAGGCCTGCCAGGGCCGCCAGCCGAACCGCTGCTCCTTGGCCCACCCGAACCCGCCAGTGTCCTGATATTTCGTATCCACCCGCGCGGTGTTGCGGTTGCTCACCTCGTGCACGATCACGTCCGGGACGTGCCCGTTGGAGACCTGCATGACGTCATAGAGGTACGGCGACGCCATCGTCCCGCTGATGTCCAGCAGAGCGTGCCCCTTCCTGACCCGTTCGAGCAGTCGCTGCCCGTGATCGTTGGCGATCAGCATGACCGGGATGGGCAGCGACACGTTGACCGGGTTCCACCCACGTCCGAGCGCGTCGTCGGGAGTCATCACGATGATCGCGGCGACCGCCCCAGCCTTCACCGCCGCCTCAGCGGCGTCTTCCCATGCCACTGACGGGTCGCCCATCACGGCGACCTTGCCCCGAGCGCCGCCCGCTCCCTCCGCGAGCCGCCACAGGTGACGGCCCTCCACGCCGGGCGAGCCGCCCAGAAAGCCCATCGGGTACACGGAGCCCGCCACTCGCGCGGAGATCTTCGGCGCGATCAGCTGCCAGCGGGAGGCGAACTCGAATGTGCCCTCGCTGACCGGCTGGGTCGGCGAGACGTTGAGCCCCTCGACGACGTCGAAGTTCATGACGCCCTGGGAGATCTTGCGCGAGCCGAAGGTGCGGTGGGTGAAGTAGGTGAAGATTCCCACCTGCTCCACCGGCTCGCTCGCCTTGACGGTGACGGGGCTGGTCTTGCGGTAGTCGAGGACCACCTCCAGGTCGCGGTCGACCTTGAGCTCCGGAATGACGACGAGCCCGTCGCGCGGGTGCATGCGGCCCCACCCGCTCGCGAGGTTGATCGCCTGTGTCATGTACGTGCCCTCGGAGACCTCCACGGTCAGACCCTGCTCGGGCACCCAGGTGAAGACGTCATCCTGCTGCGACGCGCCGAACATCGACAGCGTGTCGGTGCCGGTGGGCTTGCCGGCCGCGTCCACGGCGGTGAAGCGGACGGTGTGCTGGGGCCCCTTCCAGGTGAGCGCCAGCGTGGTGTGCACGCTCTCGGCTCCCGCGGTCGCGGTGACATGCCCGCCGTACCTGCCGAAGGGGAGCTTGGCCAGGTCAACGCGGACCTGGACCGCTGCGGTGCCTCCGGCTGCGACGGTGATGTTCCGCGCGCTGAGCACGGCGCCCTCGAGGGTGCTGGAGAGCTCCAGCGTGACCGGCGCCGCCGTACCGTTGGTGTAGGTGATCGTGCCCTCGGCCGTGCCGGTCCCCTCCCCCTTCTGGTGCTTGCCGAGGTTGACCACGCCGGTGGCCGTCACACCCTGCCTCAGGGCGCGCGCCACGTCGAGCCTGCCCGCGCCCGCGTCGTCGACCTGCTGGCCGGCCACCGTCTTGGCCGAGCCCACCAGGGCGTCCTTGATCTGCCCCGCCTTCCACTCCGGATGGCGCTGCTTGAGGATCGCAGCGGCCCCCGCCACGTGCGGGGTGGCCATGGAGGTGCCCGACGCGGCCGTGTACTGCTCGTCGACGGGCTGGCCCATGCTGGTGCCCTTCGCCCTGGCCGCGACGATGCCCACGCCCGGCGCCGTGAGGTCCGGCTTGGGCGCGTCGTCCAGGCGCGGACCCCTGCTGGAGAAGTTCGCGATGGCGTCCTTGCCGTCCACGGCGCCGACGGTCAGCGCGGAGGTCGCCGCTCCCGGACTGCCCACGGAGTAGGCGGCGCCGTCGTTGCCCGCCGCGACCACGAAGAGCGCGCCGGTCCGCTCGGTGAGATTGTCGACGGCGACGCTGAGCGGGTCGGTGCCGTCGGTGACGTCACCGCCGAGGCTCATGTTGATCACCGACGCGCCCTCGGCGGCAGCCCATTCCATGCCCTCGATGACGCCGGACAGGGTGCCGGACCCGTCGTCGCCGAGCACTTTGCCGATGATCAGCTCCGCGCCCGGGGCGACACCCTTCTTGCCGTCCCCGCCCGCGATGGTGGCGGCCACGTGGGTGCCGTGCCCGTGGGCGTCGTTCACGCTCTGGTCGCCGGTGAACACCTTGGTCTGCTTCACCCGGCCCGCGAGATCCTGGTGGGTCGCGTCGACTCCGGTGTCGAGTACGGCGACCTTGACGCCCTTGCCGTCGAAGCCGGCCTGCCACGCCTCAGGCGCGCCCACCTGCGGCACGCTGTGATCGAGTGAGACCTTGACCTTGGCGTCGAGCCAGATCTTCGCCACACCCTGGGCCAGGCTCGCCCGCTCCTCGTCCAGAGACTTCCACAGCCGCCCGATGGTGCGCTTGTCCGCCGAGACGGCCCGCCCGTTGATGCTCTCCAGCGGAGTGGCGGTCCTGGTGGCCATGCCGTCGTAGACGAACAGCAGCGGCAGCTTGTCCGTCGTCGCGTCGTCGTAGCCCTGCTCGATCAGGTCGGTCACGGAGAACAGGCGCGGGTCCAGTCGCTTGGCCGCCAGGTAGGGCACCATGTCGGCCGGCAGGACCCGCAGCTCGCCATCCTCCTCGGTGGTGTGGAAGCCCATCCGGTCGCGGCCGGGCCCCGGCTTCACCTCTACCGCGTGCCTTCCCCGCTCCGCCTCCCTGACGGTCACCACGTCACCGGTGATCAAGGTGACGCGGTGAACGCTGGAAGCGGGAGGCAGCGCTGCCGCTGGCGACGGGGAGCTCAGCAGGGCGGCGGCGGATACTCCCACCGCCGCCACATGTGCGGACCAGTGCATGGGGGGTGAACCTCTCGTATCAACAACTAGTGATCACGAGAGTGGGCGATGGCGGACCCTGCTCGCCAGCACTCAGACCTGCCGTTTATCTGCCATGTCGTTAATGCGACAGCGGAGGCGACTCCGACCCTGCCGCGAGCAGGAGTGGCCCTCGTGCAAGGCGGCCAGTAGCTTGAGAAGGAGCATGGCGCCGCCGGGGTAGTTGGTGCTGGGCGAGCGGTACAGGTCAGACCCAGGGCCACATGCTCCGGTCCGAGCTGCTCGCTCTGCGCCCACGTGAGAAGCCGCCGACCAGATCGACAATCCCATCGAGGCGGCCCTTGCGATCGCCGCTCGTGTCACGGGCGTCGTCCTCACTCAGCGACATCTTCGCCGGCCGATCCTTGGCGCGGCCCTCCCCGGTGCCTACTGACCGGCCCGGCGCTCCCCAGGACATCTCACGGTGCCACCGGCTTGACGCTTAACACTGCGGGATGTCTTGGGGATTACTGAGCCGTCACCGAGGGGAACTACCTGCTCCTCGATCAGGGCGACTGGGCGCGCGTACGGCCCTGCCTCCACGAGGTCTGGTACTGCGCCCTCGACTCCGCCGAACTCAGTGCTTGACGACTTCCACCCAGTAGCGGCCGTCGCCGTCACGGTGGGCGCCGTGGATGTCGGTGGCCAGCTCGGGGAAGGCCCGGTCGAAGTCCTCCAGAGCCCGGAGATATGTCATCAGCGGGCCGTCGGCCGGGCCGGCCGCCTCGCCGGGCATCAGCATGGGGATCCCGGGTGGGGTGACCACCACCGTGGCCGCGGCGATCCGGCCCGGCAGGTCGGCCAGTGAGACGCGCTCGGTGCGGGCCCGGATCATGGCCTGGTAGCAGTCGGCAGGAGTCGACACCGGCTCGGGCAGGGTGGTGAAGACCTGGTCGAGAAGCTTCCCGACCCCGGAGTCACGCAGCTTCTCGTGGACCAGGGTGCAGAATTTCTGCAGCGAGATCGCGGGCGGCCCGAAGCCGGGCAGCACCTCCGCCAGAGGCAGGTCGTCGTCGTAGGCGTTCTTGAAGTCGGTAAGCGCGTCGATCAGCGTGCCCCACTTGCCCTTGGTGATCCCCATGGAGAACAGCACCAGCAGCGTGTGGTCGCCGGTCTTCTCCACCACGATGCCGCGCCGCTGCAGGTAGGCGGCCACGACGCGGGCGGGGATACCCCAGTCGAGGGTGCCAGTGGCGGCGTCGGCGCCCGGGCAGATGATCGTCACCTTGACCGGGTCGAGCAGGCAGTAGCCCTCGGACATTCCGTCGAACCCGTGCCACGCGGCCTCCGCCTCCAGAGCCCAGCACCGGGGCTCGGCGCACAGCAGCGCCGGGTCGGCGTCGGCGAACGAGACGGTCTGGCCGGTGCGCGGATCGGTGACCGCGGGAGGCTGCCAGACGCCGAAGAACCAGTCGGGCCGCAGGTCGTCCTCGTGGATGCGGGCGGCCAGCCGCACCATCGCCTGCCGGAACCGGACGGCTTCGACGATCGCCTCTCCGGTGAGGAACGGCCCCGACGGGCCGTCCATCATCGCCGCCGCGACGTCCAGCGAGGCGATCATCGGGTAGAGCGGCGACGTGGAGGCGTGCATGAGGTAGGTCTCGTTGAACGCGTCGTAGTCGACCGGCGCCCGTTCCGCGGGGCGGACGTGCAGCATCGCCGCCTGTGACAGCGCGGCCAGCAGCTTGTGTGTCGACTGGGTGGCGAACACGGTGGGGCGGCCCGGGCCCGGCAGTGTGCGCTCGTTGATCGCCATGCCGTACCGGTTGGCGTAGAGCGGGTTGAACCGGGCGTAGGCGAACCACGCCTCGTCGAAGTGCAGCCGCGGCACGCTGGCGCCCAGCAGCTCGCCGACCCGCACCGCGTCGTAGCACACCCCGTCGTACGTGGAATTCGTGATGACCGCGTATGTCGGCCCTCCCGCGGCAAGGGGGTGAGCGGCCACCCGCTCACGGACCGCGTCCGCCTCCAGCACGGCGGGCGGGATCGGGCCCGCCAGCCCGAGCCCGTTGCGCTCGGGTACGAGGTAGACCGGGCGGGCGCCGCTGATGGCCAGCGCGTGCTGAACCGACTTGTGGCAGTTGCGATCCACCAGGACGGTGTCGTCACGGGCGATCGCGTGGTGGCCGACGATGCGGTTGGCGGTGGAGTTGCCGTTGACCACGAAGAACGTGCGGTCGGCGCCGAAGACGCGGGCGGCGTTGCGCTCGGCCTCTCCGATTGGGCCGGTGTGGTCGAGCGGAGACCCCAGCTCGGTGACGGAGATGGACAGATCGGTGCGCAGCAGCCGCTCACCGTAGAAGTCGAAGAACGCCCGGCCCACCGGCGATTTGAGGAACGCCACGCCGCCGGCGTGTGCCGGCGTGTGCCAGGAGTAGCGATGGTGATCCTGAAGGCGCCGTAGCGCGCCGAAGAACGGCGGAAGGATCTTCTCGGCGTACTGGTCGGCCGCGTAGGCGATGCGCCCGGCGATGAACTGCGGGGTGTCCTCCAGCGGGAAGACGTAGCCCTGGATGACCTCATACACCCACAGCGGAAGCTCCTGTTCCTGTGTCATCAGGAAGACGGGCAGGCCGCGGAACCGTCTGGCCACCGCGCCCAGCAGTTCCTCGGCCCCCGGCGCGTCCCATGCCGCCAGCACCGCCGTCAGCGACGCGTCCGACCCGACCACCGCCAGGGCGTCCTCGGCCCGGTGGGTCCAGCGCACCTGGAGTCCGAGTTCGTCCATTGCCGCGCACACGCGGCGGATCTGCTCGGCGAGTGCCGAATCGGCATCGGGACGTTCGGTGACAGCGGCCAGAACCGTTCGCTCCATGCGACACTCCGTGATCGGGGGGAGGGGCGGGACGGTTTACCGGCCCCACGCAATAGTAACGATAAGCTCTCGAAGAGCAACTCTCTGTAATTGTCACGATGGTCTGGCGGTCAATGCGGCATCGCCGGCGGCGTCCCTCTGGCTCGAAGCGCTTCGGCATCAAGCCGAAGTCCGGCCTGGTCACCTCCGGCTTGTTGGCCGGTGGAGCCGGCTTCTCCTCGTCCAGAGTCCGGGCAGTCGAGGAGATCTTCCTGTTTTCGCTCGCGCCGCATATCACGCCCATCTTTCGGCGTGCCCCGAAGGCCGTGAGAACCATGATTTGTAGCCATGTGGATACCGTGCGGTTCCGCCGGGCCGCGATGGCTGCACAGTGAATTCGAACCATGACCCCTGATCACGCTTCCTCTGATGATGCCGACCGGCGGCGGGCCTTGAGGTGGTGGCGACCTGGCGAAACGGGGCATGGCCGGCCGTCGCGTGATGATCTTCGAAGCCAGCCTAAAGTCGAGACGCGGGCTTCATGGAGAATCGGTATCAAAAAATACTTGTCTTCAAGCGAGACTGAGTGTCATTATTTGGGTGTCGGCAGGAAGCCGCACCGAACCTCACCCCGAGGACCACCTCATAAGGAGCCGTCATGTCCCCCGCCGCGTCCCTGAACCCCAAGATCGTCGGCCAGGCCGAGAACGCGCACGAGGCCGTGCTGGCCCGCGCTCTGGCCACGACCGGTGTCACCAAGAAGCAGTGGATCGGGCTCACCTTGGCCGCCACCGCCGAGACGCCCCTGGGCACCGAAGAGCTGGCCCGGCATCTCGCCGGCGCCCTGCGCACCGATCCCGCGTCCGCGCACCAGGTCCTGAGTGACCTGGTCGCCGCTGGGCTGCTCGCCGCGGAACACGCCGTCACGCCGACCGGGCGGGAGTTCTTCGAGCGGGTTCGCGCCGAGACCGGGCAGGTCATTGCCCGCGCCTACGACGGCATTCCCGCCGAGGACCTGGGCACCGCGGCCCGTGTCCTGGAACTGATCACCGGCCGCCTCGACCACGAGGCCGCCCGCACCGCGTCCTGACCCCCTTCCCGAACCTGGGAATCCCCGGACTTCGAAACCCCGGCCAACGAGATATAAGGACAACTCATGCCCGAGATCGATGTGCTCGATTCGACGATGTACTACGAGGAGACTGGCAGCGGCGCTGCCTGGGTCTTCCTGCACGGCAACCCCGGCTCGTCCCGGCTGTGGCGCAAGCTGCTGCCCGCGGTCGGCGCGGACGCCCGGCTGCTGGCCCCCGATCTGATCGGCATGGGCCGCTCGGGCAAGCCGGACGTGCCGTACCGATTCGCCGACCACGCCCGCTACCTGGACGCCTGGTTCGACCGGATGGGTCTGGAGGAGGTGGTGCTCGTCGGCCACGACTGGGGCGGAGCGCTGGCCTTCGACTGGGCGGCCCGCCACCCCGGCCGCGTCCGGGGCGTGGCCTTCTTCGAGACGATCGTCCGGCCGATGTCGTGGAAGGAGCTGGGCGAGGGCCCGCGCTCGCGCGCCGAGGCCATGCGTGGCCCGAAGGGCGAGGCGCTGGTGCTCGATGAGGACTTCTTCGTCCGGACGGCCTTCACCGGCGGCGTGCTCAACCCGCTGAGCGAGGAAGAGATCCAGGCATACTTGGAGCCCTACCCGACCCGCGACAGCCGCCGCCCCATCCTGGAGTGGGCCCGCTCCCTGCCCCTGGACGGCGAGCCCGCCGACGTCGCCGAACGCGTCGAGCGATACGACCGGTGGTTGGCCGCCAGCACCGACGTCCCTAAGCTCCTGCTCACCTTCGACTCCTCCCCGACCCTGCTCATCAACGACCAGATGGCCCAGTGGTGCGCCGCCAACATCGCCGCCCTGGAAATCCGGCACTGCGGCCCGTCCGGGCACCACGCTCCCGAAGATCAGCCCGAGGCCATCGCCAAGGCGATCACCGCCTGGGCCGCCCACCACAACCTGGACGGCCTTACGGAGCCGGCACCCGCCGATACGCGAAACCCGTGACGCGCCGGCCGCAACCACCGGGCGATTCCTGCCCGCGCGCTCGGCCATGCTGGGCGACTGGGGGTCCACACCGGGGTCCGCCACCCTTTCCGGGCCCGGTGGACCCCCGATCGTCCGCCGATCGCCGGACTCTCAGCTCGACGCCCTCGCCGAGGCCGGGGTCACCCGGATCCTCGCCGGGAAGATCTCCACCCGCTTCGATCGATCCGGCCGCACGTCTCGGGGACGAAAAGGGTCAATCGGTCACCGGGAAGCCGGACGTCGACCACAGTGCCCGCGAGGCCGCCTCGGGGTCGGGCGCGTCGGCGCTCTCCACGTCGAAGAGGTGCGTGATGGCGGCCTTCGGTTCGTACTGAGGCCAGCCGGGGTCGCCGGTCGTGGCGAAGCGCGTCCACGCTGTGCGGAACTGCGCCGACAGTCCTTCCGCCTCCGGCGACCCGCCGGTCAGCATGACCGCCAGCGGCGTGCCGAGATTGCCGAAGGTCAGGTGCACGTCCAGCCCATGGCAGGCGCCGAGCGCGGTCGGCTCCCAGGTCAGCTCGTAGCAAAATGTCGTCCCTGTGTGCGCGTCCGCGAGCAGTGCGCTGGGCATCCTGAACAGCCAGTCGGACATGAGCGCGGCGTAGGCGTCCTCGCCCCGGTAGACGAGGTCCGCGCCGGACGGTGCCGCCGTCTCCAGCGCCGGCCGCACGTCGCCCGGCCTGCCGTCGGCGAGCGCCTGGAAGAGCTTGAACTCGTCCCTGTTGAAGCCCACGATCAGCTCCACGTCGCCGCTCGCGCCGTCGGCCAGCGCGTTCCACGGCGTGTCGGGCAGCACCTCGCCGTCCACCACCGGCGCGAACGGCACCGCCGAGATCCCCAGCGGCCCCCACGTGGCCACATCACCCACCAGCTCCCGATGGACGAACGTACTCGAGGCCGCCACCAGTTGCTCCGGGTCGCTGTCGTACGGCGAGCCGCCCACCCCGCGCATGATCGCGGCGCTGACGCGAGCGGCCAGGGCGGGGGTGTACGTCACACTGGGTACACTCTGCGCGATCGCCCGGTGGAACAGCCCGGACGCGGACGGCATGGCCATCAGGCAGGCCACGGACCCCGCTCCGGCGGACTCGCCGAAGATCGTCACGTTGCCCGGGTCGCCGCCGAACGCCGCGATGTTGTCCCGCACCCAGCGCAGCGCCGCCAGCTGGTCGAGCAGCGCCCGGTTGGCAGGCGCGCCCTCCACCTGGGCGTAACCCTCGAAGCCGACCCGGTAGTTGAAGCTGACCACCACGACACCCTCCCCGGCCAGCCGCGCACCGTCATAGTCGGGGGAGGAGGAACCGCCGGTGACGTACGCGCCGCCGTAGATCCACACCATCACCGGCAACCCCCCGCCGCCCGGGTCGGGCGACCAGACGTTCACCGTCAGGCAGTCCAGGCCGTCGGCGGGACGCCACTGCGACATCCCCGGAAGGCTCGGCCCCTGTGGAGGTATCGGCCCGAACCTCGTCGCGTCGAACGTTCCCTCCCACGGCTCGACAGGGGCGGGTGCGCCGAACCTGAGCGGCCCGAACGGCGACTTCGCGAACGGGATGCCGGTGAAGGCGGTGACGCCGTCCATGGTCCGGCCGCTGACCTTACCCGTCGTGATCGTCGTCATCACCGTCATCACCGTCCGCCTCTCTTGTGTGATCTTCATTGACCCGACCATACGCCCGCGTATAGTCGGGTCCGGCGACGGGGTACCCAGCCGCCCGATCCGAAGGGGTCGCTTTCGTGCAAGCCGAATCACATCACCGTCGTGGAGGTTGTGAGGATGACCGGTGAGGCGGTTCCCGGAGCGCGCCGCGTGGTCGCGCTGGGATGGGACTATCTGCTGATCGTCGGCTGGCTGGCGCTGCTGGCCGGGGCGTACCTCCTGGGGGTCAGGCCGCTGGCCGGCGCACCTCTGGGCGTGGCAGACCTGGTGATCACCGGGCTCAGTGTGCTGCCGGTCTGGGCCTATCTGGTGGTGACCGAGGCCGGCGCGGCGCAGGCCACCTGGGGGAAGCGGCGCGCCCGGCTGATCGTGACCGCCGCCGCCGGCGGCAGGGCGGGACTCGCCCGGATCATGACCCGCAACGCCGTGAAGCTGCTGCCCTGGGAGCTGGCCCATCTCGCGGTCCTGCGGTTCTGGACGGCGGAAGCTGAATCGGTGATCGCGGTGCCCGCGCTGGTGCTGTGCTACGCCCTGGTCGGTGTCACCGTGGCACTCGCGGTTTTGCGCCGCGATCGGGCGGCGCTGCATGACCTGGTGGCGGGCACCCGCGTGGTCGTGCGCACTTGACGATCCCCACTATGAGCGCAAGTTGATGCAGATTTGAGGTGTTTGTTTTATGGCCTGATGGTCAACCTATTCATGTCGTCGAGCCGAGGAGAGCCGGTCTATGTTCCAGTTGCCGACCTATGACGATGTTCAGAAGGCCGCGGTTCGCATCGCGCCGTATGCCCATCGCACTCCGGTGTTGCGTTCGCGCCGGGTCAACGAGCAACTTGATGCCGACGTGGTGTTCAAGTGTGAGAATTTCCAGCGTATGGGGGCTTTTAAGTTTCGGGGTGCGTTCAATGCCCTGGCGCAGTTCACCCCTGAGCAGCGTCGTGCGGGCGTGGTGGCCTTTTCTTCGGGTAATCACGCTCAGGCGGTTGCTTTGGCGGCGCGACTGCTGGATGTTCCGGCCACGATCGTCATGCCGCATGATGCGCCGGCTGGGAAGGTGGCGGCCACGAAGGGCTATGGCGGGCGGGTCGTCACCTATGACCGTTACACGGAGGACCGGGAAGAGATCAGTCGCGCGCTGGCCGCCGATCATGGCTTGACGCTGGTCCCGCCGTACGACCATCCCCATGTGATCGCCGGTCAGGGGACGGCGGCCGGGGAGTTGTTCGAGGAAGTCGGTGATCTTGACGCGTTGTTCGTTCCGCTGGGCGGGGGTGGTCTGCTCTCGGGCACCGCGTTGTCGGCTCGGGCGTTGTCGCCCGGCTGTGCTCTGTACGGTGTCGAGCCCGAGGCCGGGAACGACGGCCAGCAGTCCTTGCGCCGGGGGACCGTCGTGCGCATCGACACCCCGAGAACCATCGCCGATGGTGCGCAGACTCAGCAGCTCGGCGCCTACACGTTCGACATCATCCGCCGCGATGTCGACGACATCTTCACGGTGACCGACGATGAGCTCGTCGAGAGCATGCGGATCTTCGGGTCTGTCATGAAAATCGTTGTCGAGCCTACGGGGTGTCTCGGGTTCGCCGCTGTCCGTAAATCGGCCGCCCGGCTGCAGGGGAAGCGGGTTGGCGTGATCGTCAGCGGCGGAAATATCGACTTCGACCGTTTCGCGTCGCTGCTGGTCTGACGGGTGTTCGGATGATCATCTCTGGCCGACAATGCTAAATTATGGCCATGCGGCCAGAGATTGGGCCAGGTGGCCAGAAGCGACGGTCGTTCATCGAACAGGCCCGTCGTGCCCAGATCATCGACTCCGCCATCGAGGTCATCGCCGAGGTGGGGTTCGCGAAGGCGTCGCTGGCGTTGATCGCCAAGCATGCCGGCATCAGCAAGGGGGTGATCTCCTACCACTTCGCCGGCAAGAACGAGCTGATGGAGGAGGTCGTCAGTCACATCTACTCCGGGATCGCCGAGTTCGTCACGGCCAGGATGGAGAAGGAGCAGACCGCGACGGGTTTGCTGCGCACGCACATCCTGGCCGTCGCCGAGCACATGCGCGACAACAGGACCCAGCTCAAGGCGGTCGGTGAGATCTTCTACAACCTGCGCCAACCGGACGACTCACCGCGGTTCGGCGTCGCGGCCAATGAGCCGATCTTCCAGTTGCTGGAAGGGATCTACCGCCGGGGGCAGGCGAGCGGGGAGTTCCGCCCTTTCGACGTGCGGGTGATGGCTGTGGCTCACTCCGGCGCCATCGACAACATGTTCGCTTACTGGATCGCGCACCCTGAGCATGACCTTGACGCGCATGCGCGTGAGCTCGCCGACCTCTTCAGGCACGCCACGCAGGCGGAGGGCTCCTCGTGAGGGCGGCGGTGCGGTTCCGCTGAGCCGACGGGGTGCCGGACGGGGTTCGCGCCGAGGGGCCGGGTGGCCGCTGGGGGATTTCCCTCACGGACACCCGGCCTGTGCTGTGCTTCACCGCGACGATGTTCGTCGTCCTGGGGGCCGGATGCGGGTGATCCGGCGGCACCCGTTGGTGATGCGGGCGATCACTCCGGGAGCCGCGTGCCGATCGTGGAGTCGAGCCATGGGCGCAGTATCGGCAGGACGTGAGCGGCCTGCATGGCCTGTGTGTGGTCGAGCCCGTTCAGGATGCGCACGTCCCATCCGAGGGCTTCGAGTTCTTCGCGCCGGTTCGTGATCGGGCCTGCCAGGCTGACGTGCACGCCACCCCAGCGATCTCCGTAGTGGATTTCGTCCGCCGAGCCGACGAAGCAGAGGCGGGGGCAGCCGATCCGGCTTTGGGCGGCTCGGTCGTCGAACTCCTGCAGAGCCTGGTACAGCGTGACGAACTGCTGGGTTTGCGCCACCGTCATCGACACCTCCACGGATGACCAGTCGGGTTCGTCTGACGTCCGGGCGGGGCCGGGGGTGTCCTGAACGGGGGTGTTCTGGGTGGGGGTGTTCTGGGCAGAGACGGACATCTCATGGGTTGCCATGGTCACGCGCAGCATTTCCGCGTACGGCCCGCCGACCGGCGGGAAGCCGCCCATGACGAGCGCGGAGAGGCGGTCGGTCCGGATCGCGAGCTGGAGTCCGCTGAGTGCGAGCCAGGAGTACCCGTAGTAGGCGAATCGGTCGGCCTCCACGGTGTCGGCCACGGCGAGGAGGTCGGCGGCGACGTTGGCGGGTGTCAGGGTGTCCGGTTTGGGGGTGCTCAGTGCGTGGCCTTCGTAGTCGAAGGCGACCACCCGGAACGCGTCGCTGAGGCCTTCGATGAGGGAGCGGCCCAGGGCCGGGTCGGCGCCCCATTTCCGCATCGCCTCGGCCTGCGGTCCTTCGACCGGTTGTGGATTGACCGGGAGCAGCACGGTGGGGCCGGAGCCGTGGACCTCCACGTCGATGGTGCTTCCGTCATGCAGTTTCGCCTTGGGCATTGAGGGATTCTCCGGTTTTGATGTGGTCCCCTGAGGGACGCGTAACTCTATAGGGCGTAAAGTGATCGCCTCGGCCACAATAGCTTATGCCGTAAAGAGTTGTGTCGCGGATGCCTCCGCCGGGCGGTGTGGCACGGTCCGCTCAAGCGCGTGGCGGCGGTCCGGCCGCGTCGTGGGCGCCGCCGTACGTGGTCGGGCCAGCCGTGTGCGACGGGATCGGCTGGAGCCCGGCGGGATCGGCGTTCTCGGCGCCGGCTGGGTGAGCGGGCATGCGCCCTTAGTGCCGCTTTTCGCCCTGATATTCCGCGAGGCCGTTGATGAGGCTGCCGAGGGCATTGCCGTAGGCGTGTTCCGGTGGGGTCGCGTAGCCGATCACAAGGCCGAGCGGGGCGTCTTCCGGGCGGCGGTGGAAATAGGCTATTCCGTCGACGGCGACTCCGCGTTCCGCCAGGTGGGCGAGGAGCTGGGCCTCCGAGGCGTCGATGCCGGGCAGTTGCAGGACGACGTGCAGGCCGGCGGCGATCCCGGCCAGATGCCCGTGGGGCAGACGCTCGGCGACGGCGGCCCCGAGGAGGTCTCTTCGGCGCCGGTAGCGGGACCGGCAGCGGCGCAGGTGCCGGTCGAGGTCGCCGGTCCGGATGAGCCGGGCGAACGCCAGCTGGTCGATGACGTTGACGTACGACTCCTCCCAGCGCATCATCTCGCGCAGTGGCGCGACGAGGCCGGTGGGCACGACGATCCAGGCGATGCGCAGGCCGGGGGCCATGATCTTGCTGGCCGTTCCGGTGTAGATGACACGGTCGGGGGCCAGGCCCTGCAGGGCGCCGACGGGCTGGCGGTCGTAACGGAATTCGCCGTCGTAGTCGTCCTCGACCACGAACGCCCCGGTGCGGGAGCTCCACGCCAGCAGCTGCGTGCGCCGGGACGGGCTCAAGGTGACCCCGAGCGGGTACTGGTGGGCCGGGGTGACGAAGGCGGCGGCCTCGTCGGCGAGCGCGTCGACCACGAGTCCGTCCTGATCCACGGGGACATGGTTCACCCGGAGCCCCGCCTGCTCGACGAGGATGGGGTAGTCGGGCGAGAACGGGTCCTCGAAGGCGACCGCCGACGCCCCCTGCCGGCGGAGCGCCTGGGAGATGAGCCGGAGCGCGTGGGGGTGGCCCGCGCACACGATGACCTGGTTCGGCGTGGTCACCACGCCGCGGGCCCGGCCGAGATAGTCGGCCAGCGCCTCCCTGAGTTCGGCGCACCCGGTCGGGTCGCCGTAGCCGAAGGCGGTGTTGGGGGCGGTCTGCAGGACATGCCGGGTGGCGGCCAGCCATTCACGCCGGGGGAAGGCCGACAGGTCCGGCATGCCCGGCCTCAGATCCGTTCCCGATACCGGCCGCAGGAAGGTGCGGACGAACGGCGTCGTTTCGGCGGGCGGCGCGGCGGGTCGCGGGGCCACGCGGATGCCCGACCGCGGCCGAGAGGTCAGGTATCCCTCGGCGACGAGCTGGTCGTAGGCCTGGGTGACCGTGCCGCGCGCGACACCGAGATCGCGGGCGAGCGCCCGCGAGGAAGGCAGTGACGTTCCCGGCGACAACTGCCCGTGACGTACGGCGTCGCGCAGAGCGTGTTCCAGCCCTTTCCGCAAGCCGTACGTGGAGTCGAGCCGGAGATGGAGATCCAATCCCCATCTGGCCCATTGATCCTCCATGAAACTGGACTATATCCATGGGCCAAAAGCTCCGTAGTTTTCCCGGCATGAGACATCTCGCCATGGCCGTCGGCCTCACCACCCACCTTCTCGGCCCCGACCGGCCCGCGGCGGAGTCGGGATCGGCGACGTCCGGCATCGAAGGGATCTCGCCGACGCGGCTCCGGCGGGAGGCCCGGCGGCCATGGAGATTCCGGTGGAGACGGCGCCCGCGCGGCGACGACGCGGGGAGGCCGTGAACGGATCCCGCCTGCGGATCACCTCTGTGTCCGGCGGGATTCCCCCGTGGGGCGCGAGGCCGGTGGCCGGGCGGGCGGTGGGCCGCCCTTCCCTGATATCCTTATGGCGTAAAGAGACGGTCCGGTCACATTGGCTCACGGCGCGAGGAGTGGCGGGTTGGTCGTCTTCGCCGGACAGGGTGACGCACGCCGTTCGATGGCCCTGCTGTGGCACACCACGGAGCCGGGGGAGGCGCGGACCGGCCCGGGGCCCAAACCCGGGCTGACCGTGGACATGATCGTGGACGCGGCGATCGCCGTCGCCGACGCGGAGGGGATGGCGGCGCTGTCCATGCGCGTGGTGGGCGAGCGGCTCGGGCGCACGGGCATGGCCCTTTACACATATGTCCCCAACAAGAGCGTGCTGGTCGACCTCATGTACGACCGGGTGCTCGCCGAGCTGCCCACCGGTTACGAGCATGAGGCGGGCTGGCGGACGGCCCTGACCTCGTGGGCCGAAGACACCGCGGCGTTCTATGTGCGGCATCCATGGGTGCTGCAGGTGTCGCAGGCGCGGCCGGTGCTGGGTCCCAACGAGTTCTCCACGCTGGAGACGGTGCTGCGGATCCTCGGGCCGACCGGGCTGGAAGCCGAGACGCTGCGGAGCGTCGTCGCCGCGCTGTTCAACGTCGTGCGCGGGGCGGCGAAGACGATCGCGGAGTCACGGCAGGCCCCGGCCGCGACCGGGGTGACCGACGAGGAGTGGTGGCATGACCGCTCGGCCCTGCTCGCGGAGCTGGCGCCCGACTTCGCCGAGCGGTTCCCGATGGTGGTGTCGCTGGAGGGCGGGGGAGAGCAGGGGCCCGGCGACGACGGCACGCCCTTCCTGGAGCGGCAGGCGAGGAAGGCCTTCGCGACCGGGCTCACCGTCCTTCTGGACGGGGTCGAAGCGGCCGTGAGCAGAGCCGCGGGCTAACCACCCGGTGACTGACCCCGGCGGGACCGGGGTCACCTCGGGGACATCACCTCGTACAGGTTGCGGGCCTGGTCGACGAAGAACAGGCCGCGCGGGCACAGCGGATGGTCGATGCGGCCGTTGTCGGGGTGGGCGGGGTGGTTGCCGTAGGGTACGCCCGTCTCGTGAAGGCGGGCCAGGATCTGGTCGAAGGTGGCCGGGTCCACGTCGAAGGCCAGGTGGAGGCCGGTGGGGTTGTCCACGGTCATGAAGTCGAGGGTCAGCGTGTCGTTCACCCGCACGGGCGCGAAGTGCCCGTTGCGGCCGGCGGGCGGCAGTTCCTCCAGCCCCATGATCGAGGCGAAGAACCGGGCTGCCAGGCGGTTGTCGACCGCGGGGACGATGGTGTGGTTCAGCGTGATGGTCATGGCGTGCTCCAGGGATCGTTGAGGGCACCGTGCAGGAGGATGCCGACGAGTTCTTCGGGAGATGGCTCCGTGTCACCCGGCCGGGAAAGGTGTGGTGTGAAGAGCATCCCGAGGAGGACTGCGGAGATCTTCCCGGGCTCCAGGCGCAGCGCCGCACGGTCGGGTTCGATCAGAGCGGATACGGCTCGGCGGGTCGCCTTCATCGACGTCTCCCCGTCGCCCGGCGCCGGCCGGCCGCCAGGGGTCAGGCGGCGGCGGTGACCGGAGGTAAACGGGGTGCCGCCCATGGCGCTCATGCGTTCGGGGTGGGCGCGTAAGGCGTCGACCGCTCGGGTCAGCCGTGCGGGGAGTGGCTCGTCGAGGGGGATCGAGGCCAGTTCGCGCAGTATGTGGTCGGGGGTCATCTGCCCGGGTCGCCCGGTGTGCGTTTCCGGGGGCTCGCCGGGGCTCACCTCTGTCATGCGCCATACGATATGGAGTGAGTGCTCACTCCGTCAATAATGAGTGAGTGCTCACTCCATGCCTGTCGGGCGGCCTGCGACGCGGATGCCCGGTCCCGAGACGATCCCGTTCCTCGCCACCCCCGCGCCCGACCCTCCCGGCACGCGTGAGACGACGCGTGAACGGCCTGGTCAGGCCTAGCATGGAAGCATGCGCGCCGATCAGGTGACGTTGTTCCTCTGCGGCGACGTCATGCTCGGCCGCGGCGTCGACCAGATCCTGCCGTACCCCGGTGACCCGGCGCTGCGAGAGATGTGCTTCCGGGACGCCCGGGCCTACGTCGAGCTGGCGGAGGCGGTGAACGGCCGGATTCCCCGCCCGGTGGACTTCTCCTGGCCCTGGGGAGAGGCCCTGCCGGTGCTTGAGGAGGCCGCGCCCGACGCCCGGGTGGTGAACCTGGAGACGAGCGTCACGCGAAGCAACGAGTTCGCGCCGGGAAAGTCCGTGCACTACCGGATGAATCCAGCCAACATTCCCTGCCTGGCCGCGGTCCGGCCCGACGCCTGCGTGCTGGCGAACAACCACGTGCTGGACTTCGGCCGCCTGGGACTCGAAGAGTCACTCGACGCCTTGGCCGGTGCGGGGCTGTGGGCGGTGGGGGCGGGACGGGACGCCGACGAGGCACGGCGGCCCGCCGTTGTCACGGCCGGTGGCGGGCGAATCCTGATCTTCTCGTTCGGGATGGAGTCCAGCGGCATTCCACCGGGATGGGCGGCGGCCCCGGACCGGTCCGGCGTCGACTTCGTGCCCGCGCTGTCGGACGCCCGCGCGGCCGAGGTCGTCGGACGGGTGCGGCGGGTCAAGGGACCGGGCGACATCGCGGTCGTCTCCGTTCACTGGGGCTCCAACTGGGGTTACCACCTCGCCCGCGAGCAGGTCCGCTTCGCCCACGCGCTGGTCGACGGCGGTGTCGACGTCGTGCACGGGCACTCCTCGCACCATCCCCGCCCCGTGGAGGTGTATCGCGGCAGGCTCATCCTGTACGGCAGCGGCGACTTCGTCGACGACTACGAGGGCATCGCCGGTTACGAGGAGTATCGCGACGACCTGCGGTTGCTGTACCTCGTGTCGATGGAGCCGGGTTCCGGACGGCTGACCGAGCTGCGCATGGTGCCCATGCAGGCCCGGCGGATGCGGCTCCACCACGCCGGGAACGACGACTCCGAGTGGCTTCGGGCGGTTCTCAACCGCATCAGCCGCGACTTCGGATCACACGTCGACCGGGATCCCGGCGGCGCGCTCACCCTCCGGCGGACGTGAACGCGGTGGACGCCACCGGGAGCACCTCCGCCGAAGACCTCGTCCGGGCGGTCCGGGCGGCGGGCGTCCGCGACGAGCGCCTGCTCCAGGCCATGCGGGAGACGCCCCGAGCGGGATTCGTCCCCGCAGGCCATACCGCGGACGCCTACCAGGACGACCCCATCCCGATCGCGCACGAACAGGTGACCACGCAGCCCTCGCTGTCGGCGAGGATGATCGAAGGCCTGGGACTCACCGGGGACGAACACGTGCTTGAGATCGGCACGGGCCTCGGCTTCCAGACCGCGCTGCTCGCCCGCATGGCCGCCGATGTCGTGAGCGTCGAGCGGTGGCCGGACCTCGCCCGGCAGGCGCGGCGAAACCTCGCCCGGCACGGGGTCCGCAACGTCGACGTCCTCGTCGGAGACGGCAGTTGCGGCGTGCCGGACCGTGCTCCGTACGACGCCGTCATCGTGTCGGCCGCGTTCCCCGACGTCCCCCCGCCGCTGGTCGAGCAGGTGCGGCCCGGCGGCCGCCTCGTGCAGCCCATCGGGCCGGGCGGACAGGAGGAGGTCGTCCTGTTCCGGCGCACCGCCACCGGCCTGGAACGCCGGCAGGTCCTCACGCTGGCCAGGTTCGTCCGCCTGCACGGAAGGTACGGCTTCTCGCCCTGAGCATGGTTTTCTGCCCCGGGCGCGGCTCACACGCGGCAGGCGGCCTGCTCGTCGGCGACGGAGGGGACGACGTCGGGCAGGGGAGCCGGGCGGAGCAGGATGAGCGCGGCGCAGCCCAGAGCCGTCAGGGCGATCAGGGCGTACATGAAGCGGTAGTCGACGATCCCGATCAGCGCCGCTCCTGCGGTGATGGAGGCGGACTGGGTGACGGTGGAGAGCATGCCGGTGGCCGCGCCCACGCGGCCCTGGAGCCGGGCGGGGACGTACAGGTGCTGCGCGGTGCCGAGGGCGACGCTGAAGATGGGGATCGCCAGGCCGTAGATCGCCGCTCCGGCGAGGAACAGGACGAGTGACGGCGTCAGGAAGACCCCCGCGCCCAGGGCGAAGGCCGCGTAGCCGATGCTCGAACCGCGGGCCTCGCCGAGGCGCCTGACCAGGAATCCCGCCAGTACGCCGCCGGCGACGGAGCCCGCGCCCTGGACGGTGGTCAGGACGCCGAAGAAGGCGGCGGGTTTCCCCAGGCCTTGGTCGATGGCGGCGAACACGGCCGTGTCCATCAGGCCCGTGGCGGCCATGAAGATCGTCTCGGCGAGGGCCAGCCTGAGCAGGAGCGGCACGCGCCACAGGTATCGGAATCCGGCGGTGACGGCCGGCAGGAAGGGCTCGCCGGCGGGCTCCGGTTCGGACTCGGCGACCTTCAGCGAGGCCAGGGTGAGGATCGCGACCGCGAACGTCGCGGCGTCGACGACCGCGAGCGTTCCGCCGCCGAAGCCCTGGTAGATGCCGGCGCCGATGACGGGTGAGGCGATCCGGACGCCCTGCCGTACCGTGATCAGGGTCGCGCGGGCGCTCGCCGCTTCGGCCGAGGGCAGGATGTCCTTCAGCAGCGCGCCGTAGGCGGGGACGGAGAAGGTGACCCCGTAGGCGAGCGCGACGGCGTAGAGGATCCAGATCTGGTCGGCGGAGCGGACCAGGGCCAGGGACAGGACGACGAGGGCCATCGTGCCGTACATCGCGATCAGCAGCGGCTTGCGGCGGACGCGGTCCACGAGGTGGCCGTAGAGCGGGGAGATCACGCCGGGCAGGGCGAGGAAGAGGAAGATCAGTCCCGCGGCGGAGTCGGAGCCGGTGAGGTCCTTGGCCCAGATGCCGAGGGAGAGGTAGAGCGCGCTGTCTCCGAAGCTGGAGACGAGGTCACCGGCCAGGAGGCGCCGGAAGAGGGGGTTGCGCAGAGCGGTCACGTTCGACCTTTCGCCGGCCGGGGAGTCAGCCGAGGGAGGGCGGGGAGTCGGGGGAGGGAGAGCAGGGAGTCAGCCGAGGGAGGGCGGGGAGCCGGGGGAGTCGGGGGAGTCGGGGAGAGGGGCTCCAGTGAGCAGGATCCGGACGAATCGGGCGTCGTCCGGGACGGGTGCGCGGCCCATGGTCCGTTCGATGTACGGAGCCAGCACCTCAAGGAGCCGATCGCCGAGCTCGTCGAGCTCCTGCGCGGTCAGCGGCGCGGTGACGCCGCTGAGGAAGGCGGCCTCGCGCCACTCCTTGGGAGCGTGCGGGCGGGCCTGCGCCCAGTCGAGGAGTCTCGTGGCCTCGCGTTCGACGAAGACCCGTTCCAGCTCGGCCGCCGCGACCCCGTCCGTGCTCGACGACCAGCTCTGTTCCATGTCGGCGACCCGCCAGGGCCGCTCTCGCTGGTCTTCGCTCTCGGCCTCGACGACGTAGCCGTATTTGGCGAGCTGGCGCAGGTGGAAGGAGCACGAGGCCTGGGTCGTGCCCAGATGCCGGGCGCAGACGGCCGCCGTGGCCGGGCCGATCCGGCTCAGCAGGTCGATCAGGTCCAGTCGCAGCGGGTGGGCCAGCGCGCGCATGGCGCGCGGGTCACTGATCTTCATATGTCAAAGCTATCTTTGACATATTCTGATGTCAAACAAATCTTTGGCTTTTTGGGTGTGGCCGGCCTCCATGCCTGCCGGCCGTCCGGTCAGCGCAGCGTTGGTACGGCGCCGCACTCCGCCCATTCGACCTCGACCTCGGGCAGGCCCCTGACCCACCTCCCGGCGATCTCGGCGAGCCGGGCGGCGTCCGGCGGCGTACGGCCGAGCCCGACCGCATACCGCGCCGACCCCGGGCCGGTCTCGAACGGCCGGGGCCAGGCCTGCGCGTCCGCCGATCCGGCGAGTTCCAGGGCGGTGAGCAGCGCCCGCACCCTGCCACGGAAGCGGCCCAAAGCGACGTCGAACCTCTCGTCCGACCCCGACCGCACGGTCAGCACCGCCCATGCCGCGTGCCGCCGGTGCAGCGGTGGCGGCGACAGCAGCTCGGGCCAGGGATCGGCGCCGGTCTCCGCCGCCGCCTCCAGGATTTCCCACGCCTGGTAGAGCTCCTGGGTCAGCAGGTCCCGCCCGCCGGGACCGACCTGCTCGGTGCAGGGCCGGACCGGCTCGGTCGGAGTCATGATCGACACCATCGCTCCGGAGCCGGTCTTCCCGGGCGCGGCGGAGCCGGCCAGGAGACTGACCGGCTGCCCCCAGTCCCAGGCGGCCCAGGTCGCGAAGAAGTGCCGCAGCAGGTCACCGGCGGGAAGGTCTTCGGCCTCGCGTGCCGTCCGCGCCGCCAGCACGGTCCAGGCCAGGCCCGGCGGCCCGCCGAACGGGGCCGAGTCCAGCCCGCGCGCTTTCGCCCACGTCTTCACCTCCCTGGCCAGCCTGGTGAAACCGGCGCGGTTGCCGCCGGTGGCGGCGAGCACCGCGTCCGCGTCGCCGACCGCGCTCAACGCCACCGCGGCCGCCTCGTCCAGCCGGGCTCGGCGGGCCACCGCCTGGGCGGGGGCGATCTGCCCGGTGGCGACGAGGACCAGGTCGACGTTCAGGTCGCCGACGCGCAGCCGCAGGCCTGGCACCCTGGCGCCGGCCACCCGCCGTATTCCGACGGCCTCCGGCAGCGCCGCCGCCACCCGCTCTTGAATCCGCTCCGGATCGACGGCGCCCGGCAGCGCCGCCACCAGATCCAGGTCCGCCCCGGCCAGAGCGCAACCCAGGCGCCGTGACCCGACGACGTGCACGACCCCGTCGCCCAGCGCCTCCGACAGGCGCCGGGCGACCTGACGCGCCCGCGCGGCCTGGGAGCCGTCCTCCTCCGCCGGGCCGTCTTCGCCGACGCGCGCCCAGGGGCGCTGCCCGGCGGTGTGCGCCCGGCCGGGCGGGGCCGGCTCCTCGGCGTCGGGCACCGGAAGCCATCGCACCTCACCCGTTCCCAGGGTGATCGTCGCCCGTGGCCGCATCGGCTCCTCACCCCGGCGGGAGAGCAGGACCAGCTCGCCGACCCGCGCCGACATGGGGCCCAGCCCGGCGGCGCAATCGGCGAGCCGGTGCGGATCCCGGGTCCGCCCCAGGGTCAGGTGCGGGACGAAGCCGTCGGCGCGGCCGAGGCAGCGGGGGAAACGCCGCTCCAGCGCGCGGCGCAGTTCCGCCCACGGCGCCGGGCCGGCCGCCGCCGGGTTGAGCCAGACCGTGGTGTCGTCCCGGTGGCCGAAGGTGTGCACCCCTTCGAGGCGGGCGGTGAAGGGCGGGGTCTCGGCCGCCGCGGCCGCGAGCAGCGGGGCCGCCCGCTCGAAGTCGGACTCCGGCACGAACCCGAAGAGCAGGTTGACGTGCGGCGGCCAGCGGTGGATCTGCGGGTCGTGCTCCTGGCGGACCCGCTGGATCGGCGGCCACAGCTCCACCGGCGGAATCCAGGCCACCGCCGTGCGGGCCGTCGGCGAGACGTCGAGGACAGCCGTGGGTTCCGTCCGGCCGGCGTCCAGGTCCACCTGCACGCCGTAGTGGTCCGACACGAACAGCCCCTCCGGGCCGGGGGAGTCGCCCCGCAGGACCGCCCGGGTCGCTCGCAGCCCACCCGCGCGCAGCAGTACCCGGTCCAGCCGGGAGGCCCGGCCGGACAGCGAGGAGATCGCGGCCAGCGGATTGACCCGCGGGTCGAACGTGGGCGTCCGGTCGTCGGGTCCGCGCACCTCGGTCCAGGCGTCACGCAACCCCAGCACGCCCGCCGGCCCGTCCCCGCCGTCGTTGAAGTCGCCCAGCACGATCACGTCGCCGTCCACCCCGGCCAGCCCCTCGGCCAGCCGGGCCAGTTCGGACTGCCGCCGGACCGCGCCGTCGGCGGAGTGGTCGCTGGTCAGGTGAGTGGTGGCCACCACCACCGGCCCGGAGGCGGATTCGACGGTGACGGCGGCGACCGCCTTGTGCAGGCCGAGGGCGTGCCAGGCCGCCTCCCGCACGGGCACCCGGCTGAGCAGCAGCAGGCCGCTGTCGTCGACGTCCTTCCCGGCCGGGTCGGTGCCCAGGACGTAGCCGGAGCGAACCCATCGCGCCTGGAGCAGCATGGCGAGCAGCTCGGCCTCGACCTCCTGCAGCGCGATGACGTCGGCGTCGGCCTGTTCCAGGGCCGCCAGCAGCAGCGGCCTGCGCCGGGAGGTGTCGATCCGGTCGCCGTCGTAGCGGTCCCACAGCGTGTTCCAGGTCAGCACCCGCAGACCCGCCGGCGCCGGCCGGGACATGCGGCCCGCCGGGCGCCATCCGGCCGCCGGATCCCACGCGTACGGTGTCCTGGCCGTGAAGAACGGCGCCCGCAACCGGCGCGGGTCCCGCACCCGGCCCGCCTCCGACGAATCGATGCGGTCCACGCCCGCGGACCGGTCCCAGACCACCTCGCCGTCCGCCTCGACGAACAGCACCCGGTGCCACGGGATGTCCCCTCCGGGTACGAAGGCGGGCAGGGGCACCCGTTTGGGAGCGGCTCCGCGCACGTTGATCCCCAGCACGAACCGGGCCGGGTCGAAGCGCGGATCCCAGCGGACCCGGTGATAGATCTCCTCGCTCGTGCGCATCACTCCTCCTCACCGTCGAGTGTCCCGGCGACGTCCTCGACGGTTCCGGCCGGTCCGACGTACCACGTGCGGTGCCCCTGGCCGGGGTAGGGCGGGGAGAAGCGGGCGAGCTGCGCGGAGAGCACCTCCGGCGGCACCCGGTGCGTCCGGCCGTCGTTGCGCCGGACCAGCTCGTCCTCGTCGATCAGCAGGACCGCGTGTGTGATCAGCGCGTCGCGGCGGCGTGCCACGGCGTGCACCAGCGCTCGCTGGTGCTGGTTGAGGGACGTGGCGTCCCAGATCACGGTCCCGCCGCCGGCCAGGGCGGTGTCGAGCCGGTCCAGGCCCGCACGGAGGACGGCCGCATTGGCTCGCTGGTCGGACCGGGATCCCTGGGCTTCGCGCAGGTCGTCGAGGGAGACGATCTCATCGGCGCCGGGAAGGCCGCCGGCGAACCCGCTCTTGCCGCTGCCCGACGGGCCCACCAGGTGGACGAGCCGGGGGAACGTCCCGGACCGCCACCGCCAGCTCAGCGCCACGGCCTCCTCGGCGGTGGTGATCCGGCCCAGGGCATAGGCCTCACGCGCCTCCGCCCAGCACCGGTCGGCCACGTCGGCGTCACGGTCGCCGAGCGCCCGGCGCAGGCCCGCCCGCAGCGGCCCCAACGGTGTCTCCCCGAGCAGCCCGGCGTCTTCGGCGTGCAGCGCGGACCAGTCGACCTGCTCGCGGGCGTCGGCGGACTCCTCGTCGGCGCGTCCGGCCAGGACCGCTCCGGCGACCGCGTGCAGCACCCCCAGGTCGGCCGCGGCGGCCAGCCGTACCAGGCCGGCCCGGCGCTCCTCGTCGGGGAAGGGACGATGCAGCGCGGTGTGGAGCCCGACCAGGTCCGCGACCCGCCGGGCCAGCGGCATGCCCAGCGGAGCCACCAGCCGGGGCGCCAGCCACGCACGGCGCGTGCCGTGCAGCACCGCCGCCAGCACGCCCGCCAGCCGGGCGTCTCCCAACCGGCCCAGCAGATCGAGTCTCGCGAGCGCGTCGGACGCCGCCGCCTCGGCCCGCTCGACGGCGGGCGCGAGCTCGGCGGACCCGCCCAGCTCGGACGGGGTCACCCCCACCACCTCCAGCAGCGACGGGACATCGGCGGCGGTTCCCGAACGCACCCCCCACAGCGAGGCGGCCGGGCCCAGGGCGTTCACCTGGACGGGGGCGAGCATCCAGTGCGTGTCGGTCTGGACGTGCTCCCGGCGAACCCATTTGGCCACCCGGCGGGCGAACTCCTCCCGGTCGAACCCCTCGACGGTACGCACGACGTACCCCTCCTGCCGCGAGGTGTCCAGCCGCAGTGCCCGCAGCGCCCGCTCGTCGAAGACCCCGCGCCACAGCACCGGCGGGACCGGGATCCCCAGGCGCCGGGTGAAGCGCACCGTCCGGTCCCAGTCGAGGCAGCGGTCACCGTCCCAGACCGAGAAGCCATAGAACCAGCTTTCCAGGTCGCGGTATTCGATCGAGTGGCGGGCATAGAGGTTCTCCCCGCACACCCGCCAGCCCCGCGGGATCGCAGAGGCTATCCGGCCCTGCAACGCCTTGACCCACGCCCGGGACGGGTGATGCGCGGAGTCCAGCGAGCGGGCGTGCAGGCCGTCGGAGTAAAGGGTCGTGTTCTCCCCGTCGAGTTTCTCGGTGACCACGACTTCCCGGCCCACCAGCCCCGACAGGTCGCCGGCCCGCATGTCGTCCGAGGTCGCCCCCGGAGACCAGGGCAGGTGCGCGGTGCGGGGATAGTGAGTTCGCATGATCCGTTCCCGGTGACGACGTCGGGCTCCCGGTCACTTTAGGGGCCCGCCGAAAACGGATCCATCGAATAATCACCCGGCGATCTCGTGCAACCGGATGAGGCGTGGCGGGGTTTAAGGGGCTACGAGAGGGACGGCGAACCGTCTCTCACCTGGATCGCGCTCACAATGGGAGTTCGGCATGACTGGAATGCTGTACGGCAAGGCGGCGCTGGTGACCGGCGGCAGCCGCGGTATCGGCGAGGCGATCGCGCTCAGGCTGGCCGCGGACGGGGCGGATGTGGCGCTGACCTACCAGCACAGCACCGACCAGGCCGACGACGTGGTGGAGCGGGTCAAGGCTCTGGGGCGCCGGGCGATGGCCCTGCGGGCCGACGCCGGTGACCCCGCGGCGGTCGCGGACGCCGTGGAACGGGCGGCCGGTGAGTTCGGCCGGTTGGACATCCTGGTCAACAACGCCGGGGTGTTTCCCTTCGGGCCCTTCCAGGACGTGCGGCCGGAGGACTTCGACCGGGTGCTCGCCGTCAACGTGCGCGCGCCGTTCATCGCCGCCCAGACCGCGGCAGGGCACATGACCGAAGGCGGGCGGATCATCAACATCGGCAGCTGCCTGGCCGTCCGCACGCCTTTCCCCGGCATCACCCTGTACGCGTTGAGCAAGACCTCCCTCACCGGGCTGACCAAGGGTCTCGCCCGCGAGCTCGGCCCGCGCGGCATCACCGCCAACGTGATCCACCCCGGCCCGATCGACACCGACATGAACCCCGCCCACGGGCCGGGCGCCGACGCTCAGAGCGCCTACACCGCCCTCGGGCACTACGGGGAACCGGCGGACATCGCCGCGACCGTCGCCCACCTGGCCGGTGAGGGAGGCCGGTACGTCACGGGCGCCTCCATCGCGGTGGACGGCGGCGTCACCGCCTGACGTCCCGCTGGTCCGCAACGAATCGATTCGATGAGCGAAAGCAACCCTCTCATGCGTGTACGCAAGGGACTGCTGGCAGGACAGTTCATGGCCGCCGTCGTCTCCGCCCTCTCCCCCCGGCGGCCCAAGGCCGCCGTGCTGTGATCTACGGTGCTCGCCGGCCGGTGGGGACCGCGCCGCGGACGATTTCACCCGGTCGAGGACACCCGGGAAGGATGCGGGGCCGGGTCGCGTGACGAAGTGGCTCCCGGCCACGCCGGACGCGTGACCGGGGGCCACCGGGACGAGGTCCTACGGCCGGCCGGTGTATCCGCGGAGATGCTCGGCCGTGAGGGATGTTCCGGTGCCGACGAGCTCGGCGGGGGTGCCGGTGAAGACGATCTGGCCGCCGTCGTGACCGGCTCCCGGACCGAGGTCGATGATCCAGTCGGCGTGGGCCATCACGGCCTGGTGGTGCTCGATGACGATGACCGTGTTGCCGTCGTCGACGAGGCGGTCGAGCAGGGCGAGCAACTGGTCCACGTCGGCGAGGTGCAGGCCGGTGGTCGGCTCGTCCAGGACGTAGGTCGTGCCGTTCTTCGCCATGTGGATGGCGAGCTTGAGCCGTTGCCGCTCACCGCCGGACAGCGTGGTGAGCGGCTGGCCGAGGCCGAGGTAGCCGAGCCCCACCGCCGCGAGGCGGTCGAGGATCACCCGGGCCTGGCCGGTGGTGAAGAACTCGCGGGCCTCGGCCACCGGCATGCCGAGGACCTCGCTGATGTTCTTGCCGCGCAGCTGGTACGTCAGCACTTTCGGGGTGAACCGTTTCCCCTCGCACTCCTCGCACACCGACGCCACCTCGGCCATCATGGCGAGGTCGGTGTAGATCAGGCCGATGCCCTTGCAGGCGGGGCAGGCGCCCTCGGAGTTGGCGCTGAAAAGGCCGGGCTTGACACCGTTGGCCTTGGCGAACGCCGCCCGGATCGGGTCGAGCAGTCCCGTGTAGGTGGCCGGGTTGCTCCGCCGGGAGCCGCGGATCGGCGACTGGTCGGCGACGACCACGCCGTCCTGCCCGGCGACGTAACCGTGGATCAGGGAGCTCTTGCCGGACCCGGCGACACCGGTGACGACGGTGAGGACGCCGAGGGGGATGTCGACGCTCACGTTCCGCAGGTTGTGCAGGGAGGCGCCCGCGATCGGCAGCCACCCGCCGGGGCGGCGTACCTGCCGGCGCAGTTCCACGCGGTGGTCGAGGTAACGGCCGGTCAGGGTGCCGGACTTCCGCAGCCCGGCCAGGTCGCCGGCGAAGCAGACCTGGCCGCCCGCCGTACCGGCACCGGGGCCGAGGTCGACCACGTGGTCGGCGATCTCGATCGTCTCCGGCTTGTGCTCCACGACGAGCACCGTGTTGCCCTTGTCGCGCAGCTGGAGCAGCAGGCCGTTCATCCGCTGGATGTCGTGCGGATGAAGCCCGGCAGTGGGTTCGTCGAAGACGTAGGTGACGTCGGTCAGGCTCGAACCGAGGTGCCGGACCATCTTCACGCGCTGGGCCTCACCGCCGGACAGCGTCGAGGACTCCCGGTCGAGGCTCAGATAGCCGAGGCCGATCTCGACCAGCGAGTCCAGTGTTTCGCGAAGGGTCTCCAGCAGCGGCCCCACGGAGGCGTCCTGGATGTTCCTGACGAATTCGGCCAGGTCGTTGATCTGCATGGCCGAGCACCGCACGATGTTGTGGCCGTCGATCATGGAGGATCGGGCGGCCTCGTTCAGCCGGGAGCCGTCACAGGCCGGGCAGCGGGTGAGCTTGACCGCCCGGTCGGCGAAGGCGCGGGCCTGGGGCTGCATCGACTCCCGGTCCTTGGCGAGGTAGAGCCTCCGGACCTTGGTGACGAGCCCCTCGTAGGTGAGGTTGCTCGATCCGATCTTGACCTTGGTGGCGGGCTTGTGAAGGAAGTCCTCCCACTGGGCGGGGGTGTAGTCCTTCAGTTTGAGGGCGGGGTCGAACAGGCCCGAGTGCGCCATCAGCTGCCAGTACCAGGTGTCCACCGCGAATCCGGGTACCTTGACCGCCCCGTCGTTCAGCGACAGCTCCCTGTCGACCAGCTGGTCGACGTCGATATCGGAGACCTTGCCGAGCCCCTCGCATTCCGGGCACATGCCCTCGGCCCTGTTGAAGCTGAAGGCGAAGGGAGGGCCGACGTGAGGGGTGCCGAGCCGGCTGAACAGGATGCGCAGCATGGTGTGGGCGTCGGTGGCGGTGCCCACGGTGGAGCGTGCGTTGGCGCCCATCCGTTCCTGGTCGACGATGATCGCCGGGCTCAGGTTGCGCAGCGAGTCGACATCCGGGCGGCTGAGACTCGGCATGAAGTTCTGGATGAACGCCGTGTAGGTCTCGTTGATCAGCCGCCGTGACTCCGCGGCGATCGTGTCGAAGACGAGTGAGGACTTGCCGGAGCCGGAGACCCCGGTGAAGACGGTGAGCCGTCGCTTGGGGATGTCGAGGGAGACGCCGGTCAGGTTGTTCTCTCTGGCGCCGCGGACCTGGATGAGGTCGTGGCTGTCCGCGGCGGTGTGATCCGACCTGCGGAGGTCGTCGTGGTGCCGGACACTGCTTTCCTGGGGGTTGGAGAGCACGGAATCCTTTCCATCCTTGACTGGTGATTTATGTCGTACGGAAGCGGCCGGGGAGTCTGCGCCGGGTGTCACGCGGTTTTTCTTCGCCGGGCGGTCACGCTCGATGCGGTCGCCGACGCCGCGTCTCTTTCCCCGCCGGGCAGCCGGTTTATCCCCGTGGCATCTGACGAGCCGGTTCCCCCGGTCTGTCACCGCCGCTGCCGACGTTCATGCCTTCAAGTGTCTCATTGAACTGACGTTGAAGACTTTTCCTCAGAGCCGGCGCACTACGCTGGATGTCTGCTCGGACAACCTTCAACTCGCTGGTGAACCCCGCTACACCAGAGACGAGGAGCCGGCCCTCAGCCGTCGGCCGCGGGCGCGAAGTCGCGGCCGAGCTGGTGATCGATCAGGGCCACGGCCTGTTCGGGAGCGTGCTGTTCGAGCAGGACGCTTGTCTGCAGGCCTTCGGCGCCCGCCACCAGGAACGCGGCCTCGGCCGAACGGCCTGGCCCCGCCTCGACGCCGCCGATCGCGCACTCGGGTTCAGCCCGCAGAGCGTACGCCCGATCGACATGAAGGCCGCCCACCACTGCGGCCTCTGGTTCTGACGGCCGGACAGCCCCTCACCGGTCGCCCGAGGAGTCCAGGACGGCCAGTTCGTCCTCGGAGAGGCGCAGCGTTCCCGCAGCCACGTTCTCGACCAGGTGATCCGGGTCGCCGGTGCCGGGGATGGCCAGCACATGCGGTCCACGGTGCAGCGTCCAGGCCAGCCGGACCTGCGCCGCGCTCGCCCCGTGTGCGCGCGCGACGGCGAGCACCTCGTCGCTGTCGGCGCCACTCGCGCCCGCCTCGCGACCGTCACCGGCGATCGCGTAGAACGGCACGAACGCGACCCCCTGCTCACCGCAGGCACGCAGGAACTCGTCTTCCTCGGGCCCCGCGCCGATGCCGTACCGGTTCTGCACGCAGACCACCGGCGCGATGGCCTGGGCCTCGGCGAGGTGCTCGGGGCGGACGTTGGAGATGCCCAGGTGGCGGATGAGCCCGGCGTCGCGCAGCTCGGCCAGCGCGCCGAAACGCTCGGCGATCGAATCGGTTCCCACGATGCGCAGGTTCACCACGTCGAGGTGGTCACGGCCGAGCTGGCGCAGGTTCTCCTCGACCTGGCCGCGCAGCCGCTCCGGGGTGGCATGGGGCAGCCACGCACCCGACGGGTCCCGGCCCGGCCCGACCTTGGTGGTGATGACGAGATCGTCCGGGTAGGGGGCCAGAGCCTGATTGATCAGCTCGTTGGCCGAACGCAACGGGGAGAAGTAGAACGCGGCGGTGTCGATGTGGTTCACACCGAGCTCAACCGCGCGGCGCAGCACCCTGATCGCCTGGTCGCGGTCGCTCGGGGCGGCGTCGGGCGTGAACGCCCTGCCCTTCTGCGTCAAGCGCATCGCGCCGAAACCGATCCGGTTGACCGGCAGGTCGCCGAGCTTCCAGGTGCCCGATGCCGCCGCAGTGATCGTCTCTGAGGTCATGTCTGGATGATCCTGGCGCTGTAGGCTGACCGCCATTGATTAGGAAATGTCTGAATCCATGGAGTGATCACCCTGGCGGAACTGGCGTTCTCGGCGAGTGACCTGGCGCAGATGCGGTTCGCCGTCTCGCCGATGTGGGAGGTCGGGACCAGCTTCCGGCTGCTGGCCTCCGGCTCCGCGAGCCCCGTGCACCGGTCCTGGCTCGAGCAGGTACGGCCACGGGTGGCGGCCGCCGGGCTGGACCGGGGGTGGCTCGCCGAGCTGATCCCGCCCTCGGGTTACGTCCCCGACTTCCTCAACCCGGCGCCCGCCGGGCCGGCCCCCACGCTGGCGGAGGAACTGGCCGCGGTCCAGGCCGCGCCCGCCGACCGGGTACGCCAGGACCTTGACCACCTGAAATACCACCAGGGGCGTCTCGGTCCCCGCCTGCGGACCTTGCGCGCCGAGCCGCGGACCTGCCTGGCCCGGGTCACGGAGGAGATAAGGACCTATTGGGAGCTGGCGCTCGCCCCCTACTGGGCGCGGATCCGGGCGGTGCTCGACGCCGACGTCTTCTACCGGGCCCGGCAGGCTGCCGAGCACGGCGCGGGCCGCCTCTTCAACGACCTGCACCCCTCGGTGAGCTGGGACGACAACGTGCTGCGGTTGATACGCCGGCAGCGGACCCTGACCCGGAAGACGTCGGGCGCGGGGCTGCTGCTGGTTCCCTCGGCTTTCACCGGACCCGGTCCGCTCACCCAGGTGACACCGCCGGAGCCGCCGCAGCTGGCCTATCCGGCGCGCGGCGTCGGCTCGCTGTGGGAATCCCGGCCCGTCACCAGGACCGACGCCATCGCCGCCGTACTCGGCCGTTCGCGGACCCTGCTGCTGACCGAACTGGAGGCTCCGGCCTCCACCACCGAGCTGGCCCGCCGTACCGGGCTCTCCGCGGCCGGGGTGTCCCAGTATCTGACCGCGCTGCGCGACGCGGGCCTGGTCAGCGCCCACCGAGCCGGTCGCTCGGTGCTCTACGCCCGCACCTCCGCCGCCGAAGCCGTTCTCGCCGCCGCATCCTCGTAGCCCCGGTCCCCTGCCCGGCTCCGGAGACGCCGCCGTCGGCACCGGCAGGTCCGCCCCTGCCCGGCCGCCGAACAGCCGGTCGTCAGGCCTCCAGGATGCGGCGGGCGGGCAGGATCTCCGCTCCCATGTTGCGCTCCATCATGCGCAGGGCTGCTTCTCCCAGGTCGGGGTGGATGTGGGCGACGCAGTCGGGTGCGACCCGGATCGCGAAGTGGCGGATGTAGGCGTCGAGGGCGCTGTACAGCACGCACTGCTCGGTCACCTGCCCGGTCAGCACGACGCGTCGCAGGTTCAGGCGGTGGAGCAGGTATTCCAGCGATGTTCCGTAGAACGCGCTGTGGCGCACCTTGGGGAGAAAAGCGCAGTTCCGCGGCGGCACGATCGGCTCGACGAGGTCGGGCCGTCGGCCCTTGCGCGCGGTTTCCTCGATGTCGTCGCGGGTCGCGGCGAAGTCGCCGTGGTTGTCGTTGACGTAGATCAGTTCAACGTCGTCCTGCCGGTGGGCCTGCTCGATCAGCCGGGCGAGTGGTCCCACGATCTTTTCGACGTTCTTTCCCAGCGTCTCGGCGTCGTCATGGTCGTACGGGTTCAGCATGTCCATAACGATCATCGCGATGGTTTCCATGACGCCCCCTTACTCCTGGTGCCTTTCCGTACCTCATTGTGCGTGGCGCCGGTTTCGGGCACGGGGGTCAGGGCAGGTGCGGCGGTCGCCTGTTCCGCTTCGCATGACGGCCGCGTAGTTGGGGAGGAGATGGATGTGATGGACGAGGGGCTGGTGCTGCTTGTGGCCTGGGGTCAACTCATCGCTCTTCTGGGGGCGCTGGGCTACTTCCTGCTGCGCAGGGCACGATGAGGATGAAAGCGCTGGTGCTGATCCTGCTGGTGTTGACGGTCTCGGGGTGCGTCAGCCCCGCCTGGAGCGACCACGACTACGCGCTCAAGGCCGCCGAGTCGGCCGAGGCCGCCGCTTCCAGCGTCGAACTGGCACGTTTGACGGTGCGCAACGAGGATCGGCTGCTCGCGCCGTATGTCAAGACGACGCTGACCGAGACGGCCGGTGAGCTGGGGAGCGTGAACGACCAGTTCGGAGGGGTGCAACCACCCTCGGACGCGTCGGACCGGCTGCGCACGTCGTTGCTCGACCTCACCACGCAGGCCGAGGACAAGGTTCAGGACCTGCTGATCGAAGCCCGGCGTGATGGGATCAAGGATCCCGTTCGGGCGGCCGGAGAGCTGGAGGAGCTCGCCGGGCGGCTGCGCGAGCTGGGGGAGCGGCTGCGATGAAGAAGCTGTTCGCTGTCACTCTCGGTGTTCTGACGGCCTTCGGCGGGTTCGTCGACATCGGTGACCTCGTCGCCAACGCTCTGGTCGGCTCACGGTTCGGCATGTCCCTGGCCTGGGTGGTCGTGGTGGGCGTGGTGGGGATCTGCCTGTTCGCGGAGATGTCCGGCAGGATCGCGGCGACGTCGGGAAGGCCGGTTTTCGACCTGGTCCGTGAGCGCCTGGGGCCGCGGGCCGGGCTGGTCAATCTGGGCGCGTCGTTCTTCATCAACGTGCTCACCCTGGCGGCTGAGATCGGCGGCGCGGCGCTCGCCCTGGAACTGGCGACGGGAGTCAACTACCTGCTCTGGGTGCCAGGCGTGGCACTGGCCGCGTGGCTGGTCATGTGGCGGGTGAAGTTCGAGACCATGGAGCGGGTTTTCGGGCTGGCCGGTCTCGCGCTGGTCGTCTTCGCTGTCGCGCTGTGGCGGCTTGGCCCCGACTGGGGTGAGCTGGCGGCCCAGCTCACCCGTCCGCCCGCGAATGAGGGCGCCCCGACTTACTGGTACTACGCCATCGCCCTCCTCGGCGGCGCGATGACTCCCTACGAGGTGTTCTTCTTCTCCTCCGGCGGGGTCGAGGAGCGCTGGACCCGGCGTGACCTGGCCGTCGAACGGGCCAATGTCTTCGTCGGGTTCCCGCTCGGCGGGTTCCTCTCTCTCGCGATCGCCGGGTGCGCGGCGACGGTCTTCCTGCCCGTGCAGGCTCAGGTCGGCACGATGGGCCAGATGCTGTTACCGGTCGGGATCGGGCTGGGCCAGATCGGCCTGGTCATGGTGATCTTCGGTGTGTTCGCCGCGACGTTCGGCGCGACGCTGGAGACCGCGTTGTCGTCCGGTTACACGATCAGCCAGTATTTCGGCTGGCAGTGGGGCAAGTTCGTGCTTCCTCGCGATGCCGCCCGCTTTCACGCGGTGGTTCTGGCGGCTGTCGTGGTGGCCACCGCGCTCATTCTGACGACCGTTGATCCGATCAAGGTGACCGAATACTCGCTTGTCTTCTCGGCCGCCGCGCTTCCGCTCACCTATCTGCCGGTCTTGATGATCGCCAACGATCCCGGCTACATGGGCGACAGTGTCAATGGCCGCTTCACCAACGCGCTGGGGACGGTCTACATGGTCCTGCTGTGCGTCGTCGCGGTCGCGGCGATCCCCCTGATGATCGCGACCAAGGCGGGACAGTAGCCGGGACGCCTCGGGTGCGGTGCCCGGCGGCACGCTGCCGTGTCGGCGTCCGGGCGCGACCGCGGGCGGCTGGATCCCAAGGACCTGTACGGCTGGCAGGCCGTCAATAGTCCTGACCGGCTCACCCGTCCCCTGGTGCGCGAGCGGGGCGAGTTCGTCGAGGCTGACTGGGACACCGTGATGGGCCGGATTGTGGCGCGGTCGAAGGAACTGCTCGACGGACCGGGCGGCTGGTGACATTTCGGCTTCTACCAGGTCCGTTCGCAATGCTCCGGCCTTCGGGCCGGGGGCGAAGCGGACTGTCCGGCCCAGCGGGGCAGCAACAGCCGATTCGCCGCCGGGCGAATTGGCACCCACCCCGATCAGACCGGCCGTTTCTGCTGCTCGATGTACTGCTCGAGCACGGTCAGCGGGGCCCCGCCAACCGACCCGGCGAAGTAGGAACCCGACCAGAAACGATCACCCCACAGGTGCGTGCGGACGTGGGCGCCGAACTCCTTGCGCAGCAGCCGAGCCGAGACCCCCTTCAGCGAGTTGACCAGCCTGGACAAGGCGACCTTGGGCGGATAGCAGACCAGCAGGTGGACGTGGCCGTCCTCGCCGTTGAACTCGCGAAGTTCGGCCTCGAAGTCGGCACAGACCTCCCGCATGATCTGTTCGCAGCGGACCAGCATCGGGTCGGTGAAGGCCCCGCGCCGGTACTTGGTGACGAATACCAAATGAGCATGGAGGTGGTAGACGACGTGCCGTCCCGTGCGCACCTCGGGGTTCGGTTTCCATCTCGGTGACATAAACCAAATGATACGATCCGGGGGTGGAGCAGGTGAGACAGACGCGGGCGCACCTGGCCCGCCTGGAGTTGAGCGCGGCCCAGACGGCGGTGCTGGACGGCCAGGCGCACACCGCCCGCGCCCTGTGGAACCTGCTGCACGAATACGCCACCTTCCGGCAGGGCCGGCTCGCGACGGCGAAGGAGTGCGACGAGGCGATCCGGGCGGCTCGTCGTGAGATCGACTGGATGGGCCAACTGCCCGCCCAGGCGGCTCAGGCGGTGTTGAAGGCCTACCGGCAGGCGTGGGCGAACTTCTTCAATCCCGACCACCCGGCGGGCCGTCCGAGGCGCAAGGCCCGGCTGCGCTCTCGGATGGCCGTGGACGTTCCTCAGGCCCGCGACCTGCAGATCAAGCGCCTCAACCGGCGGTGGGGCGCGGTCACCCTGCTGGAGTACAAGACCCGTGATCGCGGCGGGCGGGTGGTGAAGGTCCCCGCCGCGGGCACGTCGGCCACCTGCCACCGGTGCGGGCACCGCGACGCGGCCTGCCGGGACGGTACCCGGTTCTTATGCGCCAATCCCGTGTGCGGGTGGACCGGCCACGCCGACACCAACGCCGCGATCAACATTCGCAACGCCGCAGGAACTGCGGTGTCAGGACGTGGAGACCTCGGGGCTGCCCGGTCTGCGAAGCGTCAACCCCCGCGCGCCGGTTAACCGCGACGCGACGGGAGAGTCTCCGGCCTTCAGACCGGGGAGGAGTTCAACACTTTCACACGCGGACCAAGACCGGCCGGGCCGCCCAGCTGAACGACGCCGCGCCGCAGCCGTGGGTGGAGATCAGCCCCGCGGACGCCGCCGTCCTGGGGCTCGCCGAGGGCGACCTGCTGCGGGTGGAGTCGTCGCAGGGAGCGCTGCAGGCCAGAGCCCGGCTGTGCGGGATGCGGCCGGGAGTGGTGTTCGTCCCGTTCCACTACGGCTACTGGGACCAGGGCGCCCCCGGCCCCGGCCCCGGCGGCTCCCCGCGCCGCCAACGAGCTGGTGCCCACCGTCTGGGACCCGGTCTCCAGGCAGCCGATCTACAAGGTCGCGGCGGTCCGGGTGACCAGGGTCGCCGAAGCGGGAGGCGTGCTCTCCGGCGCGCCCACCGTCGGCGCCGCCGCTCCCGCGGACCCGCGCGTTCCGGCGACGACCGGCGGAGCTTCGGCGGAGGTCTCGCAACGACTTGAGGGGGAGTGACGATGCACCTGGCTCACTACCTGGGGTTGCTGCACCGATCGCAGAACGAGCTGGCCGCCGCCTTCCGCGAGGTCGCCCGCGGTCATCCCGACGAACCCGACGTCCGCCACATCTGTGAGCGGCTGGCCGCCCAGTGCGACGACCACGCCCGGAGGCTGGAACCGTTCGCCCGGAGCTACTCCGAGCAGGCCGAGGACGAACCCGAGCGGCTGCACTCCACACTGTTCTCCGGAACCCGCACCGGCGGCCTGGGACTGCTTCGCGACCTGCACGACCTGTATCTCATGGCCGCCGAATGCGACGTCTCCTGGACGCTGGTCGGGCAGGCCGCGCAGGGGCTCCGCGACGAGGAGTTGCTGAGGGTCGTCCGCCGCTGCGAGGGCGAGACCGCCACGCAGATGCTGTGGCTGCGCACCCGGATGAAGCAGGCCGCACCCCAGGCGCTGGTCGTCGCCTGACCGGGATTCCCGGGCGCGGGCTCGGATCGTACGGCAGCCCCGAAAGTGTCATTTGGCAACATATGACCCTTTTATCAGGACTTTTCCTCGCGCTTTTGTTAGAAAATCGCTACTCTCGGTAGTTAATCAATTACACATCGAGAGGCGGATCCATGAAATTTCTCGGGATAAATGCGATCTTTCATGATCCGGCTGCGGCGCTGGTGGTCGACGGGGAAATCGTCGCGGCCGCGGAGGAGGAACGCTTCAGCCGCCGCAAGCACGGCAAACGGTCCGTCCCGTTCTCCGCCTGGGAACTTCCCGAGCGCGCCGCCGCCTGGTGCCTGGAACAGGCGGGTCTGCGGCCCGAGGACCTGGACGCCGTCGCCTACTCCTACGACCCGGACCTGGTACGGCGAGGCCAGCCCGGCCTCGACAGGAACTGGGAGGACCTGCGCACCACCTACGCCCGCCGGGCCCCGGCCTTCCTGGCCGCCGCGCTGCCGGGCCTGGACTGCTCCCAGGTCCGCTACGTGCCCCACCATGTCGCGCACGCGGCCTCGGCGGGCCTGGCCGCGCCGTACCGGGACTCGGCCGTGCTGGTCTGCGACGGGCGGGGCGAGGCGGTCTCGCACCTGGCCGGGCACTACCGGGACGGGGAGCTGACGGTGCTGGCCACGCAGAAACTGCCGCACTCGCTCGGGTTGATGTACGAGGAGGTCACCGAGCACCTGGGGTTCCTGCGCTCCAGCGACGAGTACCAGGTCATGGCTCTGGCCTCCCACGGCGAACCGCGCCACCTGGCCGAGCTGCGCGAGCTGATCCGTACGACGAGTGACGGGGGATTCCACATCGGGCCGGTCGACTGGGGCGGCTACGCCAAGGCGCTCGGCAAGGGCGAGCCCTGGACCGACGAGCACGCCGACCTCGCGGCGAGCGTCCAGGCGCGCCTGGAGGAGGTGCTGCTGGAACTAGCCCGATGGCTCCACGAACGCACCGGCGACCGATGCCTGACCATGGCCGGGGGAGTGGCGCTCAACTGCGTCGCCAACACGCGGCTGCTGGCCGAAGGACCCTTCGAGGAGCTGTGGGTGCAGCCGGCGGCGGGCGACGCCGGCACCGCTCTGGGCGGGGCGCTGCACCTGGCCCAGGCCTTCGGTGAACCGGCCGCGCCGATGCCGGGGGCCGCCCTGGGCCGGGACTGGAACGAGGAGGAGCTGGCGGCGTGGCTGGAGACGGCGCGTGTGCCGTACGAACGGCCCGCCGACCTGGCCGCGGCGGTCGCGGCGGAACTGGCCGCCGACCGGATCGTGGCCTGGTTCCAGGGCCGCAGCGAGTACGGCCCGCGCGCGCTCGGCCGTCGCTCGCTGCTCGCCCACCCCGGGCGGGCCGCCAACACCGAGCGGCTGAACGAGGTCAAGGGCCGCGAGCGGCTCCGGCCGATCGCTCCGATGGTGCTCGCCGAGCGGGCCCACGAGATCTTCGAACGGGGCCCGATCCCCAGCCCCTACATGCTCTTCGTGCATGACGTCCGGCCCGCGTGGCGCGATCGCATCCCGGCCGTGGTGCACGTCGACGGCACCGCCAGGATCCAGACCGTGGACCGGGCGGACGATCCGCTGCTGGCCCGGATGCTGCGCGAGTTCGAGGCGCGCACCGGGCTGCCGGTGGTGGTCAACACCAGCCTGAACACGGCGGGACGGCCCATGGCCGACGATCCCCGCGACGCCCTGGAATGTTTCGCCTCCGCGCCGGTGGACCTGCTGGCCCTGGGGCCGTACCTCATCCGCAGGAAGGAGGCGTTCGCCCCATGATCACTGTGGTCATCCCCTGGAACGGTGGTGCTCGGCGACCAGCACGCCCCTGCCAGGGCACCCCGGCCCGAACCGCTCCGTTGCCGGCCGTCCGTGCTTGTCGCCGGTGCCGGCCACGCAGATCGTCGAGGCGGTCGACGGCCTGGCGCCCGCGAGGGAGACCGTCCGGTTCAGCCCCGGCGCCATTCGCCCGAAGGCAGCGCACCGGCCGCCTGCGGGCCCATGAGCCCCAGGCCTCCGTCGACGAACAGGGACGACCCCGTGACGTAGGAGGAAGAAGGGCCGGCGAGGAAGGCGACGGCGGCGGCGACCTCGCGGGCGTCACCGGGCCGGGCGATCGGGTAGCCGGGCCTGCTGCCGGGCTCCGGCGGCTGGTCCTCCTGGCCGGTCATCGGAGTGGCGATCTCGCCCGGGGCGACGGTGTTCACCGTGATCCCGTGCGGCGCCAGCTCGAGCGCGAGCACGCGGCTCAGCATGCGCAGGCCGCCCTTGGCCGCGCAGTACGGCCCGGCCCCGACCCGGGGGTATTCCTCGTGGACGCTGGTGATGTTGATGATGCGGCCCCCACGGCCCGAGGCGACCATGCGGCGGGCCGCCCGCTGGGCACACAGGAACGCGCCGTCGAGGTCCACCGCGAGCACCGACCGCCACTGCTCGAAGTCCATCTCCAGAAGCGGGCGGCTGCTGCCGGTCCCGGCGTTGTTCACCAGGACACCGACACCGCCCAGCTCGTCGGCCAGCTCGTCCACCGCGGAGGAGGCCTTCTCCGGATCGGCCAGGTCGTGCCCGCGCACGGCCGCCGCCCGGCCACGGTCGCGGACGAGCTTCGCGGTCTGTTCGGCACCCGCCTGATCGGTGTGGAAAGTGATCCCCACGTCGAAGCCCTGCTCGGCCAGGACCACCGCGGTCGCCTTGCCGATGCCGGAGTCCGCCCCGGTGATGATCGCGATCCGGTCGTAATCGGAGGAGGAGATCGGTGCGCTGCTCATGATGACCGCCTTCCCTGGGGAGGCCTGCCGCCTCGGCGAGATGGACACGGCTCACGGAGGTGGCGCCGTGAGCTGTGTTGTCTCCCCGGAGGAAAGATTCGTAAACGGTCCCGGGCGGCGCGCCCGGCATGCGGAAGGCGGAAGGCGGCACGGATGCCCGCCGGCCGGGCACGGAGGCGGGCGGCCCCGCGCCCTGCCCTCAGACGGTGGAGAACGGCTCGGTCCTGAAGGAGAACGGCTCGGCCGTCGCATGGGGGGTGGTTGCAGGCGGCTCGGCCGTCGCGCGGGGGAAGGCCCGCCGGTAGTCGCCCGGCGACACCCCGATCTGCTTGAGGAAGTGGTGGCGCAGGTTGTTCGCGGTGCCCAGCCCGCTCAGCTCCCCGACCTTCTCGATCGGCAGGTCCGTTGACTCCAGCAGGCTCTGTGCCCGTCCCAGCCGCTGGTTGAGGAGCCACTGCAGCGGCGTCGTCCCCGTGGCCGCCTGGAGCCGCCGGTAGAACGTCCGCGGGCTCATCGCCGCCCGCCGTGCCAGGTCCTCGACCGTCAGCGGCTGGTCCAGGCGGGTACGGGCCCATTCCAGGACAGGCGTCAGGCCCCTGTCGTCGGTGGCGGGCACCGACAGGTCGATGAACTGCGCCTGGCCGCCGGGCCGGTGGGCGGGCACGACCATCCGGCGGGCCAGCTGGTTGGCGACGTGCGCACCCAGATCGCGGCGCACCAGGTGCAGGCAGAGGTCGAGCCCCGCGGTCAGCCCGGCGCTGGTGAGCACGTCTCCGTCGTCCACGTACAGCACCGAGTCGTCGACCTGCACCTTCGGGTAGCGCTCGGCCAACTGCGCGGTGTGCATCCAGTGTGCGGTGGCGCGGCGTCCGTCGAGCAGTCCCGCCTCGGCGAGCGCGAAGGCGCCGGTGCACAGGGAGACCATGCGGGCACCGGCGTCGTAGGCGCGGCGCAGGGCCGTGATCAGCGCCTGCGGCAGCGGCCTGCCGTCCTCGACGCAGGAGTCGGGCACCGAGGGCACGATGACCGTGTCCGCTCCGGCGAGGTCGTCGAGCCCGTAGGGGGTCCGCAGCGCCAGCCCGAACTCGGCCGGAGGAGCATCCTGCGGGTTCTCACCCGTCCCGCACAGCCGCAGGTCGTACCAGGGATCGGCCAGATCGGGCTGCGGCTTCCCGAAGACCGTGCAGGGGATGCTCAGCTCGTACAGGTCCCACGAGGGGACACCGATGTTCTCGGTCACGACGACGGCGACGGAACCAGCACTCATGCTCCGAAGCCTATGGCAGGAATTTGGTGTTTGCCGTCATTCCTGTCACTGTCCCCGGTCGCGGCATGCTGCGAGCGTGGTCCTCACGTGATCAGCCGCCACCGGCGGACGCAATGAGGAGCTGAGGCATGAATTCTGACCGCACGGCCGTGACCGTCATAGGACTGGGCTCGATGGGCTCGGCACTGGCCGCCACGCTGCTGGAGCGGGGGCACCCGACCACCGTGTGGAACCGCTCGGCGGGCAGGGCCCAGGCACTGGTCGACCGGGGCGCACGCCTGGCCGGGACACCGGAGGAGGCGATCGCGGCGAGCCCGCTCGTCATCGCCTGCGTGCTCGACTACGAGGCACTGCACGCCGTCCTCGACCCGGTCGCCGGCTCCCTCGCGGGCAAGACCCTGGTCAACCTCATCTCCGGCTCCCCGGAGCAGGCCCACGAGGCCGCCTCGTGGGCCGGGTCGCACGGCGCCGACTATCTCGACGGCGCGATCATGACCACTCCGCCGGGCGTCGGCAGCCCGGAGATGATGTTCTTCTACAGCGGCCCGCAGGCCGTCTTCGACGCCCACCGCCCCACCCTGGCGGCGCTGGGAGACCCCCTGTACCTGGGCGCCGACCCGGGCCTGGCCTCTCTCTACGACGCCGCCCTGCTCGGCCTGATGTGGGCCACCATGACCGGCTGGCTGCACGGCACCGCGCTGGTCGGCGCGGACAAGACACAAGCCACGGACTTCACCCCCGTCGCGATCCGCTGGCTGACCGCCGTGGCCGGTTTCCTGACCACGTACGCGCCCCAGGTGGACGCCGGCCGCTACCCGGGCGACGACGCCACCGTCGACGTGCAGATCGCGGCCATCGACCACCTCATCCACGCCGCGGAGGCCCGCGGCATCGACAACGCGCTGCCCGAGCTGCTGAAGAGCACCATGGAACGGGCCAAGGCCGCGGGTCACGGCTCCGACAGCTACGCGAGCGTGATCGAGGTCCTGCGGAACCCGGAGGAAGGCAAGTGACCATGACACCGGCGGCCACCGCCCGTCCCGCGCCGGAACCGGCGTCTCCCGCCACTTCATGGCCGGAGCTGCTGTCCGGCGCCGCCGCCGGTTGCCTGGCCGTCCTCCTGGAAGGCGCCGGACAGGAGTGGTCACGCCCCGCCGGAGGCCTCAGCTGGACCTGCCGCGAGACCCTCGACCACCTCGCCCTGGGCCTGACCGGCTACGCGGGCCTGCTCATCGCCCGCCCCCGCGACCGCTACATCACCCTCTTCGCCTCACTCGATCCCCAAGCCCCCATTCCCGCCTGCCTGGAGGGTCTCCATATCGCCGCTTCCCTGCTCATTTCCACGGTCCGCGACACGCCTGCGGAAGCACGGGCCTGGCACCCATGGGGTCACTCCGACGCCGCCGGTTTCGCCGCCATGGGGATGACCGAACTGATGGTCCACACCTACGACATCACCCGCACCCTCGGCCTTCCCTGGGTTCCGCCGGGCGACCTCAGCGCCGCCGTTCTCGCCCGCCTCTTCCCCGACGCCCCGTCCGGGCACGACCCGTCCGCCACCCTGCTGTGGTGCACGGGCCGCATCCCGCTTCCCGGGCTGCCCCGGCGCGCGAACTGGCAGTGGGACGGCACCGTACGCTGACACCGCCCGCACCCGGACCGCCACGGGCCGCGGTGCCGGTCCGGCGGCCAGAGCCCCGTCTACCAGCGCATGTGAACCTGCTCGGCCCAGCCGAGCAGGCGGTCGACGTGGATCGGCTCGCCCCCGTCAGGGCGAACGGTGCCGGTGTAGTGTCCGAAGCACTGGTGGACGTCGGTGGCGATGAATCCGGCGTTGGCCTTCGCCTTCCGGTCGTGGAAAGGCGTGAAGGTCAGACGGACCCGGTCCGAGCCGGGGGTGCTGATCTCCCAGGGCTTCATGACGTCCGCGTAGCTCCAGTCCAGCTCTTCGCCGATCTTGGTAAGCCTGCCGTCGACGCACAGGGAGTTCTCGGTCATGCCGGTGCCCCGGGTCCACGTGCCGCCGAACTGCAGCCCGACGGCGTGACCGCCGGCGTGGCCTCCGGCCGCGCCCCAGTTCCACCGGGTGTCGTACGGCCAGCGCCCCCGGCCGTGATCCAGCACGCCCCAGCCGCCGGCGAAGTCGTAGGAGGCGGAGCCGATCGTCACGATGCCCTCGGCGGGGCGGGCGGTGTGCTTGGAGGTGTACTGGAAGCGGCGTTCGCTCCATGGGATGACCACGCTGAGCGTCTCGTGTCCTTCCGGCATTGTGACCAGCAGGTCCGCTTCGATCGGACCGTCGGTGGTCACGCAGCGGGCACGGAGCCTGGTCCCTCCGGGTTCCCGGAGGATCTCGATGTTCACCGCCCCGTTGACGATCACGTCTTCGTCGCCGAGGCTGCGCGGCAGCCGTACGCCTCCGCGCAGGGGAACCATCGCGGTGCGCTCGACCTCACGGCCGCCGTACTCAAGGAAGTAGACGCTGTTGAGCGCCAGGTAGTCGATGTCGCTGACGGTTATCGCGATCAGGTGGGTGGGGGTGGTGACGCACCAGTACTCCCAGCGCTTGGTGCGGCCCCAGCCTCGCAGGTTGCACGTGTGCAGCGGGGTGCGTGACCAGCCGATCGCGGCGGGGTTGAGCCGTCCGTCCGGGGTGCAGAGATCGACCGGCTCGGTGATCTCCCGCTCATGAGTGGACATGCCGAGATGGTAGGACAACCCGCGGGCGGCGCCAGGTGCGAATCGGATGCCCGGCCCTCCCGAGGGCGGCGGTCGCGAGGAGCGCCGCGTTTCGCCGTAGCCGGTTGGTTTTGACAAGTGAAGATCACATCCAACACTATTTAACTATTCATCTAGTGAAAGAGTGGTTTTCGCGTGATCGAATTCAACCTGGACCGTAGATCGGGGGTGTCGACGTACCTTCAGCTCGTCCATCAGGTCAAACAGGCACTCCGGCTGGGCACGCTGCGGCCAGGCGACAAGCTGCCGACCGCGCGGGAGGTGGTCGACGCCCTGGCGATCAACCCCAACACGGTGCTCAAGGCCTACCGCGAGCTGGAACGTGAAGGCCTGGTGGCGGGCAAGCCCGGGCTGGGAACCTTCGTCCAGCGCTCGATCGGCGGCGCCCGGCTGGCCGATCACACCGCTCTGCGCCGGAGCCTGGACGAGTGGGTACGGCAGGCACACGAGGCCGGCCTCGACCGCGACGACATGGAGACGCTGTTCGCCATGGCGATGGCCGACTCCTTCCGGGAGGGCATAGCGTGACCATCGCACTGCAGGCAACCGGCCTAGGTGTCCGCTACCGGCGCATGTGGGCGTTGCGCGACTGCTCACTGGCCATCCCCTCCGGCCGGGTCGCTGCCCTCGTCGGCCCCAACGGCGCGGGCAAGACCACACTGCTGCACACGATCGTCGGGCTGCTCGAACCGAGTGCCGGGTCGATCGAGGTCGCGGGGGAGGCCGCCTTCATGGCCCAGGACAAACCGCTGTACGACGCCTTCACGGTCGCCGAGATGCTCACTTTCGGGCGCCGGCTGAACCCCGGCTGGGACGACGCGTACGCGACCGGCCGCCTGGCCGATCTGGGCATCCCACTGGACCGCAAGGTCACCAAGCTGTCGGGCGGCCAACAGGCCCAGGTCGCGCTCACCGTCGCACTGGCCAAGCGCCCCGACCTGCTCGTGCTGGATGAGCCACTGGCCAATCTCGATCCGGTGGCCCGGCACGACGTCATGCGATCGCTCATGGCCGAGGTCGCCGACCAGCCGCTGACGGTCCTGCTCTCCTCCCATGTCGTCGCCGATTTGCACGACACCTGCGACTGGCTGATCGTGCTGAACGGCGGCCGGGTGCAGGTCAGCGGCGACATCGACGACCTGCTCGCCGAGCACCTGGTGCTGTCAGGGCCGGCCGAGCTGGCCGACGGTGTGACGGCCAGGACGCAGGTGGTGGAGGCGAGCCGTACCGGCAGACAGGCCCGGCTGCTGGTGAGGGGCGCGCCGGTGCTCGACCCGCGTTGGAGCGCCCGTCCAGTCAACCTGGAGGAACTGGTCATGGCCTACCTGCGCAGCCCGGAAGCGGCCGCGCTACCCAAGCTCGCGGAGGTGCGAGGATGATCTGGCTGACCTGGCGCCAGCACCGGGCGCAGATCCTCGTCACCGCCGGGTTGCTGGCCGCGCTCGGTCTGCTCTTGCTCGGCTCGGCGGTGGAGGCGAATCTGTACATCGCCGATCATGCGCCGCCTGGATGTCCGGGCCCCGCATCCACCTGCTGGGATCTGGCGGCGGCGCTCGACGATCGGTATGACGCGATCTACACGATCTATGGCTGGATGCCCCTGGTCGCCCCCGCACTGATCGGCGCGTTCTGGGGTGCGCCGCTGCTAGGCCGCGAGTACGAGCGCGGCACGCACAAACTGGCCTGGACCCAGTCGGTCTCCGTCAGCCGCTGGTTGGCAGTCAAGCTCGTCATGCTCGGCGGGGTGGTCATCGTCGGAGGGCTACTGCTTTCGGCGATGGTCAGCCTGTGGCGGCCGATCTTCCTCCAGAAGGAGCTGTTCGGTAACCCCGGCGTGTTCAACATGGTGGGCGTGGCCCCGGCGGCGTGGTGGCTGTACGCCTTCATGCTGGGCACCGCGGCCGGAGCGATGTTTCGGCGCACGCTGCCGGCGATGGCGCTGGTCGTGGCCGGAATCACCGTGACGATGATCGCCCTGTTCAACCTCAGCGCGCACTACGCCGAACCGGCGCGCGCCGTGCTGTCCGACGCCACCGTGCTGGACAATCCCGATCCCCGGTTGGTGAGCGAGGCCTGGATCGACCCCGCCGGAAAGGAGCTCACGAACCCGCCCACGGGAATCTGCCCCCACCGGCCGGATGTCGGGCAGAGCAACCGGAACCAGCAAGCGTACGAGCGGTGCCTGTTCGGCAAGGGCTACCGGTACGCCGTCTACTTCCACCCGCCCACGCGGTTCTGGCGATTCCAATGGACCGAGGCGGCCATCCTGACCGCCGCATCACTGGCGTTCGCCGGCCTGGCCATCCACCGCACGCTCCGGAACAAGGCGTAGGGGTGAGACAGACGAGAACGAGGGGTGCTCAGGGGCCGACGGACCCGGCGCCTGAGACTCCCGATCATGGTCGGTGAAGCGATACGCGGTCAGCCGGGCGTCACGGCGGGACACGACGACCTCCGTGAGGGCGTCGAGTCCTCACGGAGGTCGTCGTTACAGATCAAGCCCTGCCGTCGACAACGCTCGTGGTCAATACACCTGGTGGGGGTCCCCGAGCCCCGCACAGGCCACGATGTCGGCGACCGTCGGGTCGTCGCCGAACGCCTTCTCCGAGAGCGTCGTGTTGCCAGAGAGCGTCACACCCTCGGGGGGATTGCCAGGGTCGGCGTCCCAGAAGTTGCCGATGAACGCCACGTGCTCCAGCGGTGGCGACACGTTCAGCACCACCGGGGCGTCGGCCCGGTGGACGACGTTGCCCTGGACAGTGACCCATGCGGCCCCGTAGTCGGTGTAGAGACCGAAGTTGTAGGGGGTGATCGTGTCGCGGACGACGTTGCCGCGGACCAGCGCGCCGCCGGCGTGCGAGGTGCCCTGGCTGCCGGACAGGTAGATGCCGCCGCCGTCGGCCAGCACCTGCATCGTGTCGTGCACCAGGTTGTTCAGCACCTGGGCACCGCGCCCCTCGTACACCACGATGCCTGCGTGCGGCACATCGTTGACCTGGTTGTGCGACACGACGGTGTCCCGGGTGCCGGACAGCAGGATGGCCGGTGAGCCGTGGTAGTCGCGGCCGACGTGGTGGATGTGGTTGTTCTCGAGCCGGTGGCGGCGTGCTCCTGAGCCGATCACCACGCCGCCGCCGGACACCTCGTCGACCACGCTGCCGCGCAGCACGTTGTCCGCGCCGTCGCCGCGGAACTCCAGCGCGACCGCGCCCAGCCGGGTGAACCGGCAGCCTTCCAGCGTGACCCGTGAGGCGTTCTCAAAGATCACGTTGCCGGGCATGGCCGCAGAGTCCCCGGGGATGACGACCTGCCCCTGGCCTTCGGCGAAGGTGACCGTCTGGAGCGGGCCGCCGTCGTAGTAGCCGTTGCCGTGGTAGTGCAGGAATCCCTCCGCCGTGCTGGGCCGCAGCCAGGTCGCCTCCGCGAAGGTGATGCCGCGGAAGGCGACGTCGTGCACGTCCCGGGCGTGCAGCAGCATCTCCAGCATCGGCGCCACCACGTCGTCGAAGTCCTCGCCGGGGAGCGGCAGGTAGTGCAGGACGCCGCCGCTCAGCGCGAAGGTGCCCTCGGTCAGGAACGCGGGACTGTTCTCGGCCGAGGTCGGGGCGTCGGTGCCGTTGGACTCCCCGGCGCCCGGGCCTTCCCAGGTGATGACCGACTGGTAGAGCCGTGCGGCCCAGCCGAAGGCGGGTTGCGCCATGGTGATGGTGGTCGAGCGCTCGTCCCCGGAGATCCGCGACGCCTGGCAGCGGGCCTCGGACCAGGGGTAGGCGCCCCGGTAGACGAATTCCACCTCGCCCTGCCAGGACTGGGGCGCGGGGTCGTCGATGACGTAACCGGTCTCGGTCCTGGTCAGGTGGTGATCGAGGGCGATGGAGGCCCGTACGGCGCGGCGCCCGGAGACGTAGAGCTGGCGGGTGGCCAGGCCGGGAGTCTCGGCGCGGTAGACGCCGTCGTCGCCCTGGCGCCAACCGGTGATCCTCCGGCCGCCGCTGATCACGACCCGCTCCTGTCCGGCGGTGCCGTGGCCGTAGGCCTGGTAGACGACGCCGGAGTCGGCGGCCGAGAGCCGGAACGGCTCGGTGAGACGGTGTGTGCCGGCCCTGAGGTTGACCACGGTGCCCGGCGCCGCCGCTGAGCGTGCCCGCTCCAGTGTTGCGAACGGCCGCTCGATCGTACCCGGACCCGAGTCGTCTCCCGCCGGATCAACGAAGAACATAGAGGTGCCCCCTCGTGTTTATTGTGTACACATTTGGTATACAGCATATATAGGGAAGGGAGTCAAGATGGCGAATCCGGAGCGCAGCACCGAGCTGCTGTGGGGGGCGAGGTCCAGGCGCGGCCTCAGCCTGGAGCGGATCGTGCGAGCCTCGATCGAGCTGGCCGACGCCGAGGGCCTGGCCGCGGTTTCCATGCGGCGGGTCGCCGAGCGGCTGGGCTTCACCACCATGTCGCTCTACCGTCACGTGCCGGGCAAGACAGAGCTGGTCGACCTCATGCGCGATGAGGTGATGGGGGAGGAGGAGGTGTCCGCCGGCGCCGGTCACCGGTCGGGCTGGCGGGCCGGACTGGAGGCGTGGGCGCGGGCCGGACTGGCGCTCTACCGGCGGCACCCCTGGCTGGTCGAGTCGTTGGACGGTTCCCGGCGGGTGCCGGGACCGAACGCGGTGGCGAGCTTCGAGCGGGCGCTGGACGTGGTGGCGCGGACCGGGCTGCCGCCCGCGGAGGTGGTGGCCGTGGTCACCCTCGTCGGCGGGTTCGTCGAAAGCGCCGCCCGGCAGGTGGTGGAGACCGCGCGGACCGAGCGGCGCACGGGTGTCAGCGAGGAGGAGTGGTGGGGGGCTCGCGACTCGCTCTTCCAGCACCTGGACCGCTATCCGACGCTGAGCCGCATTTACAGAGAGGGGGGATACGACGCACCGCTGGACCCGTTCGAGTTCGGCCTGCGGCGGGTGCTTGACGGGATAGAAGCGCTTATCCGTGATGAAAGTCGTGATGAAAGTTGTGATGTAACTCGGTGTGTGGTGTGCGGTAAGACCATCGACGCCGCCGCCACGGGCCGGCCTCGGGACTACTGCTCCCGCGCCTGCCAGCAACGGGCCTACCGGATGCGCAAGAGCTGATCATGGGAAGGCCAGGCCGCCTCACGCGACACCGCCGGGCAGCTGGCCCGGCTGTCCGCTCACCCGGTCTCCACCTCGGGCTGCATGACACCGAGGCCGCGGTACGCCGAGGGGGCGCCGGAAGAATGTCTTCCGGCGCCCCCTCGTCCTCGATGGATGTCGGCGCCGCTGCTGTTGGCGGCGCCGCTTCAAGAAACGCGCAGGTCAGCCCTACTGCGGAAGGGCGGTTGACGGTTCGGGGCGATTCCTCGCCGCGTGGCCCGGTGCCGGAGGCCACCGCGCCCGCCCTGTGCGCTCACCGGCTGAGTTGATCGATGAGCGTCTGGTAGGTGGCGAAGGCCAGTTTGGGGGTGTAGTCGTCGTTCAGGAGGCCGAAGCGGTGGAACAGGCCAGGATTGGCGCTGTCGGCGTCACGTAGGGTGAAATGGGTGTATCCGCTGATGTTGAGTGTGGCCCGGCAGCTCGCGATCGCCTGGACGATCGTCTCCAGGACCTGCGCTTGCCGCTGTTCTGTTCGCTCCGGTCCGGTGGGCCAGCCGTTCTCGGTGATGTGCAGCGGTGTGGCGGGGTCGATGCCGGCGGGGGTGAGACGTTCGGCGCGGTGAAAGCCGAGCAGGCCGGTAACGGCCTCGTGAAGCTGGTCGGCGGGGATGGGCTGGAAGACGTCGGGAAAGAAGTCGAGCCCGACATAGTCGAGGGCGTTCAGGAACTCCTTCCCGCCGCTGCGGGTGAGTGAGTCGATGAAGTCGGCGGCGGGGCCGAACAGCGGTGTGGTGTTGAAGCCGACCTTGAGGTGCTCGAAACCCTGCTTCCGAGCTTCGTCCTTGGCGGCGAGCACGCCTTCTATGAGGGCTTGCTGAACGCGGGGGTAGTGCCCGTCAAGTGTGGGATTGCCTGCGACGTTGGGTTCCTCGGTCACCTGCAGGAACGCGGTGTGGTGTCCGTGACGGCGGACGAGCTGGCGGACGAAGTCCGTATATCCGATGACATCGCCGCTCTGGGATCGGTATTGGGCGACCAGATCCAGGGCGCGTCCATCGCCGGCGTATTGCTCGACCCGCTCCGGGGCCTGCGTGATCTGGCGAGCGTCGCCGGAGTCGATGAACGACAGGTAGCCGCGGACCAGGAAGGGGCGGTCACCGGACTGCAGCCGGCGGAGGGCCTCGCTGATCCGTTCGGGGTTGTTCGCCGGGCCCTGGGCCAGGCCTCCCGTGTCGTCACCGGCGATTCCACCGGGGTAGATCCCGAAAATGAAGCCATCTGATGTGCCGTTGGGGGAGATCACGGTCAGTTCCCTTCGTCGTTGTGGGTTTCGTGGCCGCTGGGCCATGTCAGAGCTCCCGTGGTGATCTGTTCAATGGTGGTGTTCACCCAGGCGAGCTCGCTGTGTGCCATGTGCAGGGCGTATTCGGCTTCGATGACGAACAGGCGTGGCACCTGCCCGGACGCCAGCGCCTCCTTGAGGGCCCGCTGATCGTCGGCGATGGTGGCACGGAGCCGGTCGGCCCGCTCGCGCAGTGCCGCCTGTGCCCCGTCCGGTCCCAGCGCGCCGAGGTAGGCGACGGCGGTGAGAAAGATCGGGTACTCACGCCGGGGGTTACGGATCTGTTCGTCGAGCCGCCTGATGAATGCGTCCCGGCCGGTCTCGGTCAGCACATACACCGTCCGGGCAGGTCTGTTGCCTTCCCGGACGGGGGTCTGCGCCATGATCCAGCCTTCGCCGTCCAGGGCGGTCACCACGTCGTACAGCGACCCCCGGTTGATCCGCACGCTGTTGTCCTTGCCGCGTTCGCGCAGCACGGCGGACATCTCGTAGGGATGCATGGGCCGCTCCATCAGCAGACCCATCACGGCCAAGGCCAAGGGGTTGTCCACACTGCGTGCCATAGTCGCCTCCTGATATCAGAAACCGACTATACAAGAGGAGCGCACTGGATTCGCCCGGCGGGAGTGGCCGGGATGGCGCCCGCCGGGCGTGTTCGGGGAAAGCGGTCCTGAGCCCGGCCAGCCGCGCGGGCCGACAGGGTGATCGGGCGGCGAAACTGCGATGAGCAGCCTGTGTCGACTGATCCGAAATTAGTCAACTAAGGTTGCTTGCATGTCCGGTGTTGAGATTCCCCGTTCCCAGGAGCCCGGCGATGCGCTGGCGGCCGTGGCGGCGTTGAGGCGCCTTGCCGATCAGATAGAGGACGCCGCCGTAGAGCAGGCCATGCGAGCGGGCTGGAGCTGGCCGCAGGTCGCCGAGGCCCTGGGGGTGACGCGCCAAGCGGTCCACAAGAAGCACGCCAAGCGGCTCATCGCCGCCGGCGTCAAACTGAGGAGGCGCTGACACGGGCGCCGTCGGATGACCGGCGCCGGACGGGTCAGATGGTAATCGCGTTCAAAATGGGGATCAGGTACTGCTCTTCGTAGTCCAGGTGCGCTTCCAGGTCCGCTGTGAGCCGGTTGACCTCGGCCAGGACCGCGCCGGCGTCGGATCCGTCGCCGGAGACCAGGGCCCGCAGCCGGGTCAGATGCTGTTCGACCACCGTGTGCTCGCGGCGCAGCCGGGCCAGGACCGGGGCGAGTTCGGGATGGCGCTCCTCCAGGGAGGGGAACATCCGGCCGTCCTCGCCGGTGTGATGGTGGTGAAGTCCCTGGCACAGCGTCAGGCAGTTGACGCGCAACTGCGCGCCGAGGCCCGGTCCCGACTCGGCGACCTCCTTGCGGATCAGGGCGAGTTCCCTGCGGAACGCGTCATGGATCACCTTGAGACCGTCCCCCCACGGTCCGGCGGGCGGCGCGCCGTCGATCGCGTTCAGGGCGACCACGGGAATGACCCGGGTCGTCTTGGCCTGGTAGGCGGCCCATCCGGAATCCGCCTCCACCGCGCGGGCGAACAGGCGATCCCGTTCCTCGCCTTCCAGAACGGTCGCCTCCGCCTGGTAGGTGAAGACGCCGTCCTCCACGGTCACGCGCGGATGGGCGAGGAGGTTGTGATACCACGCCGGATGGGCCGGTGCGCCCCCGGCGGAGGCGATGACCAGCTTTCGCTCACCGTCCGGCAGATAGCCGAGCGGCGTCGTACGGCGTGCTCCCGTCCTGGCCCCGATGGTCGTCAGAAGGAGCAGCCGGGCCCCCTCGAAAAAGCCGCCGACCTGTCCGTGGTTGGCGCGGAACTCTTCGATGATCTGCTGGTTGAAGTCGTTGGGCATGCTCTGTTTTCGCTCCATGCGTGGGAGAAAACCGCGACTGTGCGCGGGTGGTGGATGACTGTGACGTGGGCAGCGTGAAGCCACCGCGTGCCGGTCCCGCCGGGAGCAGAGAAACCTTGATGAGCACGCGGGACGGTGGACCGTCAGCCGGTCACTGATCCGCCGGATTCGACAGAGGCTCGCGTGCGGGGGCGGTGCTCAGCACCGTTGGGCGCGGGGACGGCGCGCGGGCGCCGATGAGATCAGGCGCGACCTGTGAAGTGAGAGTTCACGACATTACCCCTTGCTACGTTGCCTCCATGCCGCCGCCGTCCTCCCGGCCGGCGGCACGCGACATGTGGATCATTAGAGTTCCTCGCGCCGCACACTGTCAAGGCGCGACGGTCTCCACCGCCTGGCTGACAGGTGATGTAAGAGCCCGGTGGGTGAGGGGCCGGGCACCGCGATGGCCCGTGACCTGCCATTCTTCGTTCCCGCACCTCGCAGGGTCTCACGACCGGGACAAGATCCTTTGATCTTGCCGTTTCCGGCGAAGTCGGGAAGGATCGGCCGACGTGACTGCCTGTCAGGTGAGGTTTCGTCTCCTAGGCCCGATCGAGACCCATGTGGGAACCGACCTGATCGCGCTCAACGGCAAACAGCGGTCGTTGCTGGCGATGCTGCTGCTCAACGCCAACCGAGTGGTGGCCGTCCACCACCTCGCCGACATGGTGTGGGGCCAGCCACAACCCGCCGCGCCGGAGAGCCGCGTCCGGATGCTGGTGTCGGGACTACGCAAGGCACTCGTGGGCGTCGGCCGGGATGTCATCGTCACACGGCCGCCCGGGTACCTGATTCACGTCGAACCTGACCAGCTCGATCTGGACGTGTTCATCCGCAAGGTCCATCAGGCGCGGGAAGCGAAAACCGGCGGTCGCGTGGAACTCGCGGTCGCCTGTTACGACGAGGCTCTGGCGCTGTGGCGGGGCGGGGCACTGGGCGGGGTGAGCGGCCCGTCCGGCGAGGCAGAGGCGGCCCGGCTGGAGGAACTGCGGCTGCGCGTGCTGGAGGACCGCTCCGAGGCGATGCTGTCGCTGGACAAGCACGCCGAACTGATCGCTGACCTGGGCCGCCTGACCGCTGTACACCCGCTGCGGGAAAGGCTGCACGCCCACCTCATGGTCGCTCTCCACCGGGACGGACGCCGTGCCGAGGCGCTCGACGTCTACCGCTCGCTACGGGAGCGGCTCATCGAGGAACTCGGCCTGGAGCCCACACCCGAGCTCCGGCAGGTGCAGCACCGGATCCTGGCCGGCGACCCCAACCTGGAAGATCCTCCACCGGGTTCCACGGGGGCGGCGCGGCTGCCGCCGCTCATGCCGATGCGCCAGTTGCCCGCCGACCCCGTCCAGTTCGTCGGCCGGGCCGGTGAGCTGGAGCGGCTGGACGGCCTGCTGACCGCGGCCGGACGGCAACCCACCGCGGTGATGGTCGCGGTGCTGTCCGGCACCG
>NZ_JBIAZA010000044.1:0-64251 GCF_042898655.1 Streptosporangium sp. NPDC000396 | reverse complement strand
GGCCTTCGGCGACTCCTCCCGAAAGGCCCGGAACGCCACGGGCGGCGTTCAAGAAATCCCAATCGCCCGAACTATTTCGCTGAGATCACCTCAGTGACCCCGATCGCGTTGGGGGGATATCCGGTCAGGCCTGACAGATTGTTCCAAACCCCGGGGAAGCGGGAGTCGCGAATGAAGGTCGATCCGGTGGTGGTGGTGATGGCGGTGATCTGGGTCGTGGCGCCCTCACTGGACACGGCGATCTGGGTCGAGCCGAGCCCCGCCGTCGTCCCCGGAAGGCCTTGATCGCCCTGATCGCCCTGATCGCCTTGAACTCCCTGAATTCCCTGAACGCCTTGAACTCCTTGAGGTCCTGCGGGTCCTCGGATTCCCGATGTCCCCATGGGTCCTTGAAGTCCTCCGGGCCCCATGAGACCTTGGGGTCCTTCGGGGCCCCGAGGGCCCCGAGGGCCTTGCGGGCCTTGCGAGCTGGAAACGTGGCAGGTCTTTCGACACAGACGGGTGCGGCAGCATCTGCGGCAGCATCCCGAACCACAGGTCATACAGACCCGAAGATCGCTTCGATGGCCGGCCGCCGCCGGCCCTGCCGGCTGGGGTGGCCCGCCCGCGACAGCGGCCTGGGCCGCGATGACGGAGTGCGCCGCCACGGCCAGCAGCAAGGTCAGAACCGATCCGGCTCCGGCCGGGCGCCTGCCCAGGGTACGGGCCGGGCGGCGAGTCCTGGCCGGGAGTCTTTCCTCATCGTCTTTGGTGTTCATCAGATCTCCATGGGAAGCGGGTCCTCGGAGTCCCCGAGGTCCGGCTGTCGTGTCCCCCACGCCGGTTCTCCGGCCTAAGGGAAGATCGGGGTGAAGGCGGTGCAGTTGGCAGGCCAGGTCACCGGGAGGGCGAGGGAGCAGGTCGACTGGAACGCGGTGTTGTTCGGGGTGTTGACCACGACGCTGAGGGTCTGCGGGGCGACCGCTCCGACCGTCACCGCGGTCGAGAAGGATCCGACCGGGACGGTGGCGAAGACGGTGAGGCTGGAGGTGCCGATCACCGAGACGTTGCCGGCGCCGGCGTTGGGCACGTAAAGGCTCGTTCCGTCGGCGGTGAGGGCGGCACCGCGTGGCTGATCGCCGACGTTGACGGTGGCCACCACCGTGTTGGTGGCGGTATCGATCACCGAGACGTTGTCTGTGCCTTCGTTGGGCACGTAGAGGCGACCGTTGTCAGGACTGATCGCGACCGCTCACGGTCGAGAACCGGCCGGCAGGTTGATCGTGGCCACGACGGCGTTGGTGGCGGTGTTGATCACGGAGATGGTGTCGGAGAGGTAGTTGACCACGTAGGCACGGGTGCCGTCGGAGGTGACTCGCACGTCGATAGGGTCGTCGCCGACGGGAATGGGCGCTCTGACGACGGCGTTGGTGGCGGTGTTGATCACCGAGACGTTGCCGGAGTTGAAGTTGGTGACGTAGGCGAACTCGGGGAAGGGGGCGGCTGCGGCCGGCGCCACGGCGGGTGTGACCGCCAGCGGCAGGGCGGCCACGCCGACGGCGACCAGTGCGGTCAGAAACCGCCGCAGCCGTTGCCGCCGCGTCGGGAGCGGAGCGGAAACGGTTTGCCCGGCATGGTCTCCAGGCAGGCGGACTGCATCCAAAACGGGCATGAGACGTCCCCTCAGTTGATCGGCATGGGGTCACCTCGACGATGCCGGTGAGGGCGGGTCCGAGTGGGGCGGCGCAGCGCGAGGCTGACGGTCCGATGGGGAGTTTTGGCCCGGCCATGATCTTTCGACCCATCTCAGGGTGAAACGGCGGATTGGAAGGATCGTTGTGACACATGGCGGCTTGCCGTTCGGCTGAGCCGGGGCATCGCTTCGTCACTCCGTTCGCGTCGGATCTGTTGAGTCCGCCTCACTTCCGCTGAGCCAAGACGGTGCGGCCGTGGGCCGTCGCGGCCTCCTCCGATGCCGGCTCCGAATAATCGGCTGCCCTCGACAACGGATACGCGGGTCGGTGATGCGTCTTTCCGACTGTGCTCGAAGACACTTACGACGAAAGCCCTTGGCGGGACGCCAAGGGCTTTCGTGTGTCTCCGGAGCGGAAGTCAGAAAATGAGCGCGGCGCAACGTCCGTTTTAAGTGGCTGACGGAGGTACGGCGTGCCGGTCGGGGTCAGCTGTCGGTGGCGCGGTTGACCTCGTAGTGGGGGGCGAGATCGTCGGACGTCGTCACCTGGTCGTCGAGAGGGGGCACGACGTGGACCGGGGTGCCCCAGCCGGTCAGGCGGATGTCGTTGACGTGGAGGACGTCGCTGTCGACGCCCTTGGTGAGCGGTTCGGTCCACGAGCTCCACGCCCGGCGCACGAGCCGGTCCTCGCCGAGCCAGAGCCGCCACGACACCTTGATCTTCAGGTGTTCGGCGGTGGGTTGCTCGCCGGATTCGAGGCGGAACTCGGGGAAGGCCTTGCGCAGCTCACCGAAGGTGATCTTGCCCTGGTAGAGGGTGGTGCGGGTGCCGTCGTAGGTTCCGCCCGCGCTCTTGGCCGAGGCGGTGGCGAGCACGGCTTTCAGCGTCGCGGGATGATCGAGCTCGATGCGGCCGGAGGTGAGTGTGGGGCCGGCTCCGCCCTCAAGGAGGACCCAGCTCTTCCCCGCGGGCAGGGGCGAGAAAAGCCAGCCCGCCGCGTACGTACGGTCTCCGAAGGACATCCACCGCATGGAGCTGCCCGGCTTGGTGGAGGAGCGGTCCGTCAGGTCGGTGGCGACGACCTTGCCTCCGCCGAACTCCGCGACTCCCCTGCTCTGGGAGACGATTTTCCGGCCGCCTTTCGCCTGGTGGCCCGGTGACGGTTTGATCGTGTCGGTGGTGACCTCCGAGAACTCCACACCGCGGCCGTCGGCGAGCCGACGCTCAAGCGCGGCGGCCGGGTCGGCGGGAGTAGCCTGGGCGTTCGCGGTGCTCTGAAGCGCGACGCCGAAGGCGGGAGCGGTAAGCGTGACGGCCAGTGCGGCGATCAACCGTCTCATCGGAGCAGCCCTCATCGAAGTCGTTCTTCCTTGTCGGTTCGTATCGCTCGGTTCGTGTCACCCGGCCAAGGACTGGCGCTCGATCTTCGCACTCCAAGATCTCAACCCGATTACAATACGTGTCCCCCGCTACGTCATGTGACGAGAGCGGGTGATCAGGTGTCGGGCAGGGGTGTCAGCGGGGGCTCTGGTGGGCGGTCTCGCGATCGTCCTCGTCCGCCGCGACTTCATCCGGGCCCCGCGCCGGTCGCGGGGGACGCACGCCCGACCGCTCGGTCAGCAGGAACGCACCGCACATGCCCATCACGAGTCCGGTCAGCGTGGAGAACAGCTCCACCAGGTTCACTCCCGGGGCGAGCGGGCCCGCGGCGAGCGGACCGCCCACCGACAAGATGATCAACGCGTAGAGGCCCCAGCCGAACATGGCGCCCGCGCCGATCCACGCCACGGCGAGCGGCTGCCACAGCGGCCTGTGGCCCCGGCCCCTGACCATCATCATCAGCGCGACGCCCGCGGCGATCGCAAGCAAACCCTTGCAACCGTCCTGGAGCCGGCCGACCACGCTGTGATCGGCGGCGAGCGCGGCGGGCAGACCGGCGGTGCCGCCGAGGCTCCAGTAAAGGCGCACTGCGCCGATCAACACCGTCATCAGCAGCGCCCCCCTGGCGACGACGGTCTGGAACGGCCTGGTCGCACCGATGGAACCTCGCCCGAGCGGGGTGGTGAGAACGGCGGGCCACCGGTCGCGGGCGTAGAGGGCGAACGCGGCCAGCAACCCGATTCCCTGCCCGATGAATCCGCCGTAGACCGCCATGTAGACCCACGACTGGATCGGACCGCCCACCGAGAAGACGCCGGGACCCACGATGAACAGCGAGATCGGCACGGTCAGCAGGATCACCGACAGCAGCCCACCGCCCACCCACAGGGGCAGCAGCACCAGCCACGCGGGCAGGCGCATGCCCCACCGCATGGTGAACGCCAGGGCCAGCATCAGCCCGACGGCGTCCATACCCCATGTCATCGCGTTGAGCCCGAACATCGTCGAGCTGTTCATGAGGCCGGGATCGGTGACGCCTATCGGACGTCCGGTCAGCCAAAGCGTCTTCAAGGTGAGATAGGGAAGCATGGCGGCGATCGCCACGGCCGCCGCGGTGATCCGGCCGATTCCGGTTTTCTCGGAAGTCATGCTTCGAGCGTCCCGCCACGGGCCGTGAGAGCCCTCCCGCGAGCAGGGGATCCTCCTCCCCCACGTGGGGGAGGAGGGCATGGCGCGGCGGTTCCCGGCCGTCAGAGCTTTTCGAGAGCCGAGCGGGTGGGTTCGAATTCGACGATCTCGTAGGTCACGGCGCCGGAGCGCAGGAAGGGGTCCTCGGTGACGATCTCCTCGATCCGTTCCCGGCTCACGCCGGTCGCGAGAATGACCCCGCCGGTGCGCGGAACCCTGCGACCCGTCAGCAGGAACACGCCGTCCTCAACGTACTTGTCAACATATTCGTAGTGTTCAGGGATCAACTGGTCCAGTTGGTCCAGCGCCCCGTCCCGGTAGTGCAACAGCAAGATGAACATGGCGGCCAGTCAAACATCCCGGCGGCCGTTCGCGACCACCGGGCACTCTCGCCCGACTGCCCAATTTGCCTTTTGAGCTGGCCCCGACACCTCCTGAGCATTACTCTTCGCATTCGAAGGTCAACAATGAGTAAAGAGGGTGCTCGTGGGGCGACGACGGGTCGTGATGGCGATCGCGGGAGCGGGAGTGGTGGCCGTCGCGGGAGCGGCGCTGCTTCTCTCCGGTGAGCAGGGATCCCAGGCGGCGGGGGCCGTCCCTCGAGCACCCGCACCGGAAGATCCGCTGACCGGCGGGGAGATCGCACGAGCGGGCGCGATCGCGTCGGCGACCTCGCGAGCGCACATGGCCATCGGGCGGGTCAGCCTGCTCTACGTCGAGCGCGACGACGACAAGGACGCCGAAGATCGACGGCGGGCCGATGCCTATCTGTATGACTACGGCAGCGACAAGCTCATCGTGCGGACCGTGGACCTCGGCCGGGGCGAGGTCGTGGAAGAGTCCGTGAGCCGGGGCGTGCAGCCGCCGCCGTCCAAGGCGGAGGAGGTGAGGGCCGCCGAGTTGTTGCTGGCCGACTCGGCGTACGGCGGGGGCGTACGCCGGGCCTATGCCAAGGCCGGTGGCAGGGAGCTCCGGTCCGCGGCGGATCTCGGGCTGCGAGGACTGATCTTCACACCGGTTCAGGAGGGCGGGGGCGCCGGTCAGTGCGAGACCCACCGGTGCGTGCGGCTGTTCGTCCGGCTTCCCGACACCACCTGGCTGGACACCAGCCGGATCATCGTCGACCTGTCCGCCAAGAAGATCCACACCTTGGAGTGGTGACCGTGCCCCTGCGCCCGACTCTCCCCCGCACCGCGCTCGGCCCGGCGCTCTCCCGCGCCCCGCTCGGCCTGGCGCTCTCCCGCGCCGCGCTCGGCCTGGCTCTCTCCTGCGTCATGCTCACCGGCGGCGCCGGCCCGGCGCATGCCGTACGGGCTCCGAGCCCTCCGTGCAGCGCGCCGTACTGGATCGACAAGACCCTGCCGAACGGCGCGCGCTGGCAGCTCTGCTGGGAGATGCGCAACGTCGAGGGGCTGACCCTCACCAAGGTGGTGTACACACCCAGGGGCAACAGTCCGGTCAGCGTGCTGCGCAGCACCGCGCTCGCCCAGATCCACGTGCCCTATGACAAGGGCACCCCTCGCTACCACGACATCGGGGCCCTCGGTTACACCGCCATCCCGCTGCAGGCGGCCGACTGCCCGGGCGGCGAACGCCACGGGCAGTTCGTCTGCGTGACGACCCGGGAACGCGGCCACGCCTACCTCAAGGGTGGCTTCGACGACGAGCCGAGCAAGACGGCGCAGGGTCAGGACCTGGTGGTGTTCGCCGCCTTCCAGCTGGGCTGGTACACCTACCTGGCCGAATGGGCCTTCTCCGACGACGGGGCGATCACCCCGCGCGTGGGCGCCACCGGCTCGCTGGCCGGGTTCACCACCACGCCCGAGCACGGCTGGCCGATCGGCGTGGGAAGCAGCCACTTCGAGGCGAGCCACAACCACAACATTTTCTGGCGCCTCGACTTCGACATCCAGGGCCAGGCCGACGACGTCGTCGAGCAGTACGACTTCTCAGGGTCCGGTACGGCCAAGCGCAAGCTCACGAACACGACCTTCACCAGGGAGGCCAAGGCTCTCAACGGCCGGACGCGCTGGTGGCGCGTGGTCGACCGCAAGGTCCGCAACGCCGACGGGCACCCCGTCTCCTGGGAGATCGACAACTCCGAGAGCGCGGAATATCGCGGCCCGGCGGACGAGGCCTTCACCCACGCCGATGTCTACATCACCAACTACCGCTCCTGCGAACGCCTGGCGACCGCCAACCCGACGCCCGGGTGCGCCTTGTCCGTCGACCGCTACGTCAACGACGAGAAGCTCACCGATCCCGTGCTGTGGGTGAACGTCGGCTACCACCACGTCCCCCGTGACGAGGACGCCGACCCCATGCCGACCCACTGGCAGGGTCTGCGCATCGTTCCCCGCGACGTCACCGCCAAGAACCCCCACTGACCCGCGGGCGCGACGTGTGAGTGTGATCAGCCGAGATCGCCTGTGAAAGCGGGCCTTACGACGCCGGCGGCTGGTCACGCTCACCGGAGTGCCGCTCCAGCTCGTCGGCGGGGAAGCCGAAGCGGGCTCGCTGGTCCGGGGGCACCAGGTCGAGATAGTCGGGATGGCGCTGAATGTAGCCGCGAATGAACGGGCAGAACGGCAGGACCGGCTTCCCCGCGGCGCGGGCGGCGTCGAGCGCGCCGCGCGCGAGGATCGAGCCGAGTCCGCGGCCTTCGAAACGCGGGTCTATCTCCGTATGGGTGAACGCCAGCTTGGTGCCGGCCGGCTTGTACACGGCGAACCCGGCGGTCTCCCCGTCAACGACGATCTCGAATCGGCTGGCCCGAGGGTTGTCGACGACTCGCGGTTCTGGCCGGTCCGCGTTCGTCACTCCCAAGGTCGACATGTGTCGGTCCTTTCGTCTCTCGCGGTGCGGGTCAGGCGGCGATGGCCGCGTGCATCTCCCACACCAGGATCTCGGCTGGTTCTGTGGCGGTGACCCGCTGCCCGCCGGTGGCGGTGAAGCGAACAGCGTCGCCGGTGCCCAGCGTCCCGGCGCCTTCGAGGGTGACCGTGCCGCGGGGCACGAACAGGTGCAGGAACGGCGCTTCGGGAAGCTGGACGCTCTGGCCGGGCCGCAGGCGGGCGGCGTGCAGGGCGGCGTAACGATTCTTGATGCGGATGGCCGAGGCACCGTCGTGCTTGGCCATCCCGGACGCGACCGGCACCAGGCCGCCGGCCAGCAGTTCGTCCTCGATCTCCAGCTGCTCGTAGCCGGGAACGATTCCGGGCTCGTCCGGTACCACCCACATCTGCACGAAGTGCACCGGCTCGTCGTGGGCGGTGCCACCCTGCAGCCTCCAGGAGTCGTTCTTCTCCGAGTGCAGGATGCCGGTGCCGGCGCTCATGCGCTGGGCCAGTCCCGGATAGATGACGCCGCTGTGGCCCTCGGAGTCCTGGTGCACCAGGGAGCCCTGAAGCACCCAGGTGACGATCTCCATGTCGCGGTGCGGATGGGTGTCGAACCCGCTGCCGGGGCGCACGATGTCGTCGTTGTTGACCAGCAGCACCCCGTGGTGGGTGTTGTCCGCGTCGTAGTGACCTCCGAACGAGAAGGAATGCTTGGAGTCCAGCCAGGCGATGTCGGTGACGAACCGCTCGTCGGCGCGACGGATGTCCACGGTCGGGGTCGGCAGGAACTCGGTCATGAGATGGATCCCCTTTCGGGAGGGCGCACGTTGGCGTGGTCGATGTGGGCGCGGGTGGTGTGGCGGTCTGACGTGATCGGCGGCGGTCGCGTCAGGCGTTCTTGACGGCGGAGACCTCGAACTCCAGGACGATCTTCTCGCCGACCAGGACGCCGCCGGTCTCGAGCGCGGCGTTCCAGGTGACGCCGTAGTCCTTGCGGTTGATCGTCACAGTGCCCTCGAAGCCGACGCGCACGTTGCCGAACGGGTCGGTCGCCACACCTTCGTAGGTGAAGGGGATCGTCACCGTGTTGGTGACGCCCTTGATGGTCAGGTCACCGGTCAGTTCGAAGTCGGCCTCACCGGTCTGGCGGACGGCGGTGGAGACGAAGGTGATCTCCGGGTAGGACTCCATCGCCAGGAAGTCGTTGCTGCGCAGGTGCTCGTCGCGCTGTGCGTTGCGGGTGTCGATGCTCGCGGCCTTGATCGTGACCGTGGCGGTCGAGTTGGCGGGGTTGTCGCCGTCGAGCACGGCGGTGCCCTCGAACTCGTTGAACGCGCCGCGGACCTTCGTCACCATCGCGTGCCGGGCGACGAATCCGATGCGGGTGTGAGCCGGGTCGATGGTGTAGGTGCCGGTGAGCTTGGCGAAGTCGGTGCCGGTGGCGGTCGTCATAGCGGTTCCTCCTGAGTTCGGCCATCCAGTGGATGACGTGTCATCTATGCGCCTCAACCTACATGACACGTCATCTATTCCGCAATCTCCATGACGTGTCATCTATCTTGGGTAGAGTGGGGGCATGAACAGCCCTCGATGGCTCGACGACGACGAGCAGCGGGCCTGGCGGGCCTACCTGCGGCTCCAAGGGCAGCTGACCGCTCGGCTCAACCGGCAGCTGCAGGCCGACTCCGGCCTGTCCCTGGCCGACTACGAGGTATTGGTGCAGCTCACCGACACCCCGGACGGACGCCTGCGCCCCTTCGAGCTCCAGCGGGAAATACAGTGGGAGCAGAGCCGTCTGTCGCACCACCTGAGCCGGATGCAACGCCGCAGCCTGATCGACCGCGAGGAGTGCCCCGACGACGGCCGGGGAGCGTTCGTCGTGCTCACCGATACCGGCCGTCAGGCCATCACCGACGCCGCACCCGGGCACGTGGAGACCGTCCAGCGCCTGTTCTTCGAGGGACTCACCCGCGACCAGGTCGCCATGCTGGAGCGGCTGTCGACCCAGGTGCTCGCCCGGATCGACGCCACCTCCGAGGGCGTCTCCTCAGGCTGATCCTTTCCCGAGGACGCGTGATCAGCCAGATCGGTGGACAGTATTCCCATAAGCCATAAGGGCTGACAATCAGGATTGTCCCCCGCCCGTGCATCCGCACATTTTCACGACACGCATGGTGATAGCGGACAAGGGCATGGGTTGGAGCGCCCGGATAGGGCAGGGTTAGGGGATACCGATCTACGGGAGTGATCCATGAACGCGGACTTGGACCTGGAACGCCTGGCGGGCGGGGCACACCACGATCCGCACTCGATCCTTGGGGCACATCTGGGACCTGGCGGCCTGACCGTCAGAGCGCTGCGGCCCCTCGCCGAGAAAGTCGAGGTCGTGGCGGACAGCCAGGCCTACACCATGGAGCACGTGGCCCACGGGGTGTTCGCGGTGACGATCCCGGGGCTGGACAAGGTCCCCGACTACCGGCTCCGGGTGACCTACGCCGGGGCCGAGCCGTACGAGACGGCCGATCCCTACCGGCACTGGCCCACGTTGGGCGAGGTGGACCTGCACCTGATCAGTGAGGGGCGCCACGAGCGGCTGTGGGAGGTGCTCGGCGCGCGGGTCATACGGCACGAGGACGAGGAGGGTACGGCCTTCGCCGTGTGGGCGCCGAACGCACGCGGGATCCGGGTGATCGGCGACTTCAACCACTGGGACGGCACCGCCTATCCCATGCGCTCGCTCGGCAGGTCCGGAGTCTGGGAGCTCTTCATCCCGGGACTTCGCGAGGGCGAACGCTACAAGTTCGGCGTCCTCGGCGTGGACGGCGTCTGGCGGGCCAAGGCCGACCCGATGGCCCGGCGCACCGAGTGCCCGCCCGCGACCGCCTCGGTGATCGACAGGTCGGAGTACACCTGGCAGGACGGCGAGTGGATGCGCAAGCGCGCGAGCCGTACCGCGACGGAAGAACCGATGAGCATCTACGAGGTGCATCTCGGCTCGTGGCGACCGGGGCTGTCCTACCAGGAGCTGGCCGATGAGCTGGTCGCCTACGTGTCGGACATGGGGTTCACTCACGTGGAGTTCATGCCGGTGGCCGAGCACCCGTTCGGCGGCTCCTGGGGTTACCAGGTGACGTCCTACTACGCGCCGACGGCTCGCTTCGGCACCCCCGACGAGTTCCGCCACCTGGTGGACCGCCTGCACGAGGCGGGCATCGGGGTGCTGGTCGACTGGGTGCCCGCACACTTCCCGATGGACGACTGGGCCCTGGCCAGATTCGACGGGACGCCGCTGTACGAACACGCCGACCCGGCACGGGGCGAGCACCCCGACTGGGGAACCTACGTCTTCGACTTCGGCCGCAGCGAGGTGCGCAACTTCCTGGTCGCCAACGCGCTCTACTGGCTGCGCGAGTTCCACATCGACGGGTTGCGGGTGGACGCGGTCGCCTCGATGCTCTATCTCGACTACTCGCGGCGCGAGGGCGAATGGACGCCCAACATATACGGCGGGCGGGAGAACCTCGACGCGGTGGAGTTCCTCAAGGAGATGAACGCCGTCTGCTACCGCGACCAGCCGGGGATCGTCACCATCGCCGAGGAGTCCACCTCCTGGCCCGGAGTCTCCCGGCCGGTGCATCTGGGCGGGCTCGGGTTCGGGTTCAAGTGGAACATGGGCTGGATGCACGACACCCTGGCCTACCTCAGACACGAGCCGGTCTTCCGGCAGTACCACCACCATCAGATGACGTTCTCGCTGATGTACGCCTACTCGGAGAACTTCGTGCTGCCGCTGTCGCACGACGAGATGGTGCACGGCAAGGGGTCGCTGCTGGGCAAGATGCCCGGCGACGAGTGGCAGCGATTCGCGAACCTGCGTGCGCTGTTCGCCTTCATGTGGGCCCACCCCGGCAAGCAACTGCTGTTCATGGGCGGGGAGTTCGGCCAGGGCTCGGAGTGGTCGGAGGCGCGCGGACTCGACTGGTGGGTGCTCGACTTCGACGGGCACAGGGGGGTCCAGCGGCTGGTCAGCGACCTCAACCGGATCTACAAGGAGACATCGGCCCTGTGGCGTCTTGACGTCTCCCCCGAGGGCTTCAGCTGGATCGACGCCGACGACGCGGTGGGCAACGTGTTCTCGTTCCTCCGCAGGGCCCCGGACGGCTCGGCCCTGGCCTGCGTGGTCAACTTCTCGGGCGCGCCGCACGACGACTACCGTCTCGGCCTGCCTCTGAAGGGCGCGTGGGACGAGGTGCTCAACACCGACGCCTACGACTACGCGGGCAGCGGCGTGGGCAACTTCGGCGTCGTGCGGGCCTTCGAGGAGCCCCACCACGGCCTGCCCTACTCCGCCCGCCTGCGCGTCCCGCCTCTCGGCGCCCTCTGGCTCCGCCACGCCGGTGCGAGCAGCGACGAGGAACCCGCGGTGGAGGCCCTGGAGGAGACCTCGGGGGAGACCGCCGGGGAAGACGTGGAGAAACCGGCCGGGGAATCCCTGGAGGAAGCCGCCCGGGAGTCCGAGAGGAAACCGGCTTGACCTGACAGGGGTGACAAGTCGTGCCACCACCCGGATCGGCGGTGCCGCCAGGTACCCGGAGGATCACACCGACGAGGAAAAGAGACCCCTTACCGCGTATCAGGGCCGGTCACGCGAGACGTGACCGGCCCTGATACGTGTCCGTCAGACGGGCGGGAAGTGTCAGATAGATCACAAACCCCCTAAAACCCCCATCGGCCTCTTTAAGATCTCTTTACACTCCCTCATCAGGGTGCACATCAGGCATCGACCCATGCCCTTTGTCGGCTGGTCGATGGGCGGGGGCGGGGTAGCGCGATGAGTTTCGCAACGGGTTCGTGGCTGTCGTCCGTCATGCCCATAGACCACGACGACCTGCGCTCACCCGGCTGATGTCCGCCGGGTTCGCTTATCTCGCACAACGGCCGCGCTGACGCGGCCTTTCCCCCGGAGGATCTGTGAGACTTCGACGTCTCATGGCGGGAGCCATCGCGCTCGCCGCCACCTCGGTCACGCTCGCGGCCATGCCCGCAGCCGCCGCGACCGACCCCGTCAACAACAAGATCACCCCCGCCTTGGCGGCTTCCACCAAGGAGGTCCGCGCCATCGTCGACCTCAAGAGCGTGGGAAGTGTCAACGCTGTCGCCGCCAAGGCCGAGAAGCTTCCTGACACCGAGGTCGTCCAGAAGCCCGCGGCCAGCCCCTTCATCGTCGTGAACGCCGATGGCAACGACCTCAAGAAGCTGTCCGCCGACACGAACGTCCTGTCCATCCGCAAGGAGAAGGCCGTTCCGCCCTCGCTGCTCAGCAGCCTCAAGGTGATCGGCGCCGACAAGGTCCACCTCGCGGGCATCACCGGCGCCGGGGAGACCGTCGCGATCCTGGACACCGGCATCGACCGCGACCACCCGTTCTTCGCGGGCCGGATCGCCGCCGAGGCCTGCTTTTCCGCCGCCAACCCGGAGGGTGACGACGTCCAGTCGCTCTGCCCGAACGGAAAGACGATCCAGGTCGGCCCCGGCTCTGCCGACGCCGAGACCATCCGCTGCATGAAGGGGACCGCGAACCTCTGCACCCACGGCTCCCACGTTGCCGGCATCGCGGCAGGCAAGAGCACCGATGATGACAAGGGCAGCGGTGTGGCCCCGGATGCGACGATCGCCGCCATCCAGGTCTTCAGCCGCGCCAACACGGAGAACTACTGCGGCGTAGGCCGGGCTCCCTGTGTCCTGGCCTTCGAAGGCGCGATCCGCGAGGCGCTCCTCCACGTGGGCAAGCTGGCTTCCACCCACAAGATCGCCGCAGCCAACCTCAGCCTCGGCGGCGGGAAGTACGCCACCGCGTGTGACACCACCGAAGAAGGCGAATACATCAAGCCGGTCATCGACCAGCTCGCGAACAGGGGTGTGGCGACGGTGGTCGCGGCGGGCAACGAGTCCTTCGGCGCCGAAGTCAGCTGGCCCGCCTGTGTCTCCTCGACCGTGACCGTCGGCGCCACCGACGACTCCGACGCCGTGGCGGCCTTCTCCAACCGGGGCGCGCTCCTCGACCTGTTCGCGCCCGGCGTGCAGATCGAGTCCTCGATCCCCAACAACACCTATGCCGTCTACAGCGGCACCTCGATGGCCGCCCCGCACGTCGCCGGCGCCTTCGCGCTGCTGCACGCGAAGAACCCCGGTCTGACCCCCGCCGCGATTCTGGCCAGGCTGAAGGAAACCGGTAAGGCAATCGAGTACACCAGCGGCGAAGCCGAGGTCACGACGCCACGGATCAACCTCTTCGACGCCCTCGGTAAGCCGACTTCTCCGACCCCGACGCCCACCCCCACCGCCACGCCCACGGCGACCCCGACCGCCACTCCGACGGCGACGCCGACCACCACTTCCAAGCCGACCCCGACCCCCACCCCGACGGTCACGCAGCCGGGTGACGGCAGCGGCCTCGATCCGATTCCGGTTCCGGACGTGTGCGAGCGTGGCAAGGGCGGCAAGGCCATGAACGCGGCCGGTTGGGCCAAGGAGATGGCCCGCGGCACGGGAAGCCTGAAGGACGAGGTCCTGCTCTGCTACCTGAGCCTGACCCAGGACGGCAGCAAGGTCTTCCCCGAGGTCGCGAACGCCGGTTCGCTCGCCAAGGCCTACAAGGTCCTCAAGGGCAAGAGCGGCAAGGCCATGCTCGACCGTGAGCTGCTGGCCGCCTGGCTGAACTGGGCCCACGGCGCCTACAACGGCTCCTCCAAGGTCCACGGCACCACCACGCTCAAGACCGCCGTGACGATCGCCGAGAAGCACCGCCTGAACCCCAAGGCGACCGCCGCCCAGATCAACGGCGCCGCCAACTACCTGAACAAGTACGTCAACAAGGCGAAGTAAGTTCTCTTCCCCTGAGACCCGGATCCGGGCCGGTCACGCGAGGCGTGGCCGGCCCGTGTCGTTTCCGGCTCTTCCGGCTCATGCCCGCGGGCGCCTGAGCGTTCGGCGAACCTCAATCAGCCTTATGACCGCCGCGAGGCATTGACCGTCTGGAAAGGAGAACCTACGCTCTGAAAACAAACAGGAAACTTTCCTATGAATTCGGGGGCTAGGAACTCTCTGACCTGGAGCGACCCTTGCGACGAATCATCATCAGCTCCCTGATCGCAGCGACGGCGCTACTCGTTCCCCTCGGGATCGGCACCGCGACCGCCGCCACCCCTGCCACCGCCGCCTACACCACCGTCTCCGACTGGGGCTCGGGCTTCGAGGGCAAGGTGACCGTGAGAGCCGGAACGAGTCCCCTGACGAGCTGGAAGGTCGAGTTCGATCTTCCGGGCAAGTCGATCCCGTCGGCGTGGGACGCCGACGTGACCAGGAACGGCGACCACTACACCTTCGTCAACAAGTCGTGGAACGGATCTCTGGCGGCGGGAGCGTCCGTGAGCTTCGGATTCAACGGCTCGCCCGGCGGGGTTTCCGGTGTGCTGAACTGCCGGATCAACGGGGCCGCCTGTGACGGCAGCGGCACTCCCACCCCTACCCCCACCCCGACACCGACGGTCACTCCCACGATCAGCCCGACACCGACACCGACACCGACACCCACTCCGACACCCACTCCGACGCCCACCCCGACCGTCGACCCCTCGGGCAGGAAGGTCGTCGGCTACTTCACCAACTGGGGCGTCTACGCCCGCAACTACCACGTGAAGAACCTGGTCACGAGCGGCTCGGCGGCGAAGTTGACGCACATCCTGTACGCCTTCGGCAACACCACGGGAGGCAGGTGCACGATCGGCGACTCCTACGCCGACTACGACAAGGCCTACACCGCGGCCGACAGCGTCGACGGCGTGGCCGACACCTGGGACCCCGGCGCGCTGCGCGGCAACTTCGGGCAGCTCCGCAAGCTGAAGAGGGCCTACCCGCACATCAAGGTCATCTGGTCGTTCGGCGGCTGGACCTGGTCCGGCGGGTTCACCCAGGCCGCCGCCAACCCGGCCGCGTTCGCCGAATCCTGCTACAACCTGGTGGAGGATCCGCGCTGGGCCGATGTCTTCGACGGCATCGACATCGACTGGGAATACCCCAACGCCTGTGGTCTCACCTGTGACACCAGCGGCCCGAACGCCTACAAGAACCTGATCTCCGCGCTGCGGGCCAGGTTCGGCGCCAACGCCCTGATCACCTCGGCGATCACCGCCGACGGCTCCAGCGGCGGCAAGCTCGACGTCACCGACTATGCCGGCGCGGTCTCCTCCCTCAACTGGCTCATGCCGATGACCTACGACTACTTCGGCGCCTGGGACGCGCAGGGCCCGACGGCTCCGCACTCGCCCCTGACCTCCTATGCCGGTCTCCCGAGGGCCGGTTTCTACTCCGACGCCGCGATCCAGAAGCTGAAGGGCAAGGGCGTGCCCGCCGCCAAGCTCCTGCTCGGCATCGGCTTCTACGGGCGCGGCTGGACCGGCGTGGCCCAAGCCGCTCCGGGCGGCACCGCCACCGGTGCGGCGCCGGGCACCTACGAGGCGGGCATCGAAGACTACAAGGTCCTCAAGAGCAGGTGTCCGGTCACCGGCACCGTCGCCGGGACCGCCTACGGCCTCTGCGGCGGCCAGTGGTGGAGCTACGACACCCCGGCCACCATCGCCGGCAAGATGACCTACGCGAAGAACCAGGGTCTTGGCGGCGCGTTCTTCTGGGAGACCAGCGGCGACACCGCAAACGGCGAACTCATTAGCGCGATCTCCAGCGGGCTCAAGTAATATTTCGAGTACTCGGCCCTCCGTGTGCGTCACGCCGCGGGGGGTCGAGCCATGCCCGGGCTCGTTCCTCCCCAATGTGAACCCTGTCGCCGAACCCTGTCGCCGAACCTTGTCGCCGAACCGCCTTGGTGAACATCACCCGCAAAGATCCCCCAATCCAGGGCGAAGGTATTCACCAACGAGGGATCGCTCTTTAGACTCCGAATCGCCCGTTTCACCCCCCGGAGGACGTGTGCGACTTCGAGCCCTCGCGGCCCTGGCGATCATGTTCACCATCGTCCCGGTCGCGCCCGCGCTCGCCGAGGGTTCTCCCTCCCCGCCCCCGATGACCGCCGAAGGCACGGTTCCGGCGGTTCCCGGGGAACCGCCGTCCGTGCCGAAGCTGGAAGCCGGGCTCACCGCCGACGAGGACGGGGCCCGGGTCATCGTCGAGCTGACCGCCCCGGCCGAGGCCGCCCCGGTGGCCGGCGAGGTGGGGGCGCTGCCCGGCGCCGAGGTCGTCCTCCAGCCGCCGGACACCCCGTTCATCGTGGTCGAGGGCACGGGTGAGTCCCTGGCCGCGCTGGCGAAGGACCCTCGGGTGGTGTCGGTCCGCCGCGACCGCGCCTACTCCCCCACCTCGCTGGCCTCCGGCCTGAAGCTCATCGGAGCGGACCAGGCCCAAGCGGAGGGGACCACCGGTGAGGGCAGGACGATCGCGATCATCGACACCGGAATCGACCGTGGACATCCCTCGCTGAACGGCAAGGTCGTGGAGGAGGCCTGCTTCTCCGCGGCGGACGACGGCGTGAAGTCACTGTGCCCCAATGGCCGGACCGAGCAGACCGGTGCGGGCTCCGCCGACGCGAAGACCGCCATGTGCGTCGGCGGCTCCGGCAACATGTGCGACCACGGCACCCACGTGGCGGGTATCGCCCATGCCGTCGCGCCCGGCGCGGAGATCGTGGCGATCCAGGTCTTCAGCCGCGTGGACGACTGCACGGAGGACGGGCAGGCCTGCCTGACCGCCTACGAGTCCTCGATCCTGCGCGCTCTCGACCACGTCGCCAAGCTGAAGGACACCCGTCCCGGCCTCGTCTCGGTGAATCTCAGCCTCGGCGGCGGCCTCTTCGAGGGAGCGTGCGACGGCGAGCCCGGGCTTCAGGAGATGAAGGGGAAGATCGAAGCGCTGCGCGCCAAGGGCATAGTGACCGTCGCCGCCGCCGGAAACGAGGGAGAGACCGGCGCCGGGGCCCCGGGATGCATCTCCAGCGCGGTGACGGTGGGTGCGACGGGTGACGACGACCGGGTTCCTTACTGGTCCAACCACGGTTCCGTGCTCGACCTCTTCGCCCCCGGCGTGGAGATCGACTCCGCGGTGCCGGGCGGCGGCACCGCGGTCTACAGCGGGACCTCGATGTCGACCCCGCATGTCACGGCCGCTCTGGCGCTGCTGGCCCAGAAGTCACCGGATGTCACCCCGGACGCGCTGATCGGCCGGCTCACGGCGGCGGGCCGTCCCATCGTCTACGGCGGGGTGACCACCCCCCGTCTCGATGTGTACGGCGCGCTCACCGGCCGCGCTCCCTCACCCCCCGCCACTCAGGAGCCCGCTCCCGGCGACGGCTCCGACCCGGAGGACCCGAATCCCGATCCGGACCCCGATCCGAGCTCCGGCCCGTCGCCGGCTCCCGATCCGGAGGATTCCCGGACCGACCCGACGCCGGTTCCCCTGCCGACGGTGACCGTCACGGTGACCGTGACCGCCACTCCCGCCCCCGCCGCCGCCGCGCCCGCGGTCTGCACCCGAGGAACGTCCAAAAAGACGCTGACCGCCGCCCAGTGGGCCGCGGAGGTCACCAGAGGCAAGGGGGAGCTGCCGGACGAGACGCTCGGCTGCTACCTGCGCCTGGCGGGCAAGGCCAGCGCGGTCTTCCCCGAGATCACGCGAGCCTCCACGCTGGAAACGGCCTACCGGGTGCTCAAGCCCGCGAAGAAGACCAGGAAGGCTCAGCTTGAGAGCGAGCTGCTGGCCGCCTGGCTGAACTGGGCGCACGGTTCGGTCGGTTTCACCTCGAAGGTCAACGGGACGACCACCGTCAGGGCCGTTCTCACCTCGGCGGAGAAGCAGCGGATGAAAGGCACATCCCTCTCACCACTGACCTCAATGCTGAGAAAACACGTGAACAGACGCTATATCGCATAAGTCCGCGATAGCTCGCTTAGGGTGATAGCCATGGACGCGACCAAGGTGATCATCGACACCGTCGACCGGCTCCGCCAGCGGCGCACTGCCCCGCTGGTCCTTGAGCTCGACCTCACGGAAGGGCTGACCGACGGTCCCCCGGCCGACCCGCTGAGTGCGCTCCTGTCCATGCGCAAGACGCGCCTGGCCGATGTGCTGTCCGGTCTGAAGCGAGCCAGAAAGGACTCCCGCGTCAAGGCGCTGATCGTCAAGGTCGGCACCCAGCCGCTGGGGCTGGCAATGGTGCAGGAGCTGCGCCAGGCCGTGATCCAGTTCCGGGCGGCGGGCAAACTGGCGGTCGTGTTCGCCGAGACGTTCGGCGAGTTCGGCGCCGGCACCGTGCCCTACTACCTGTCCACCGGCTTCGAGCGGGTGTATCTGCAGCCGTCGGGTGACGTCGGGCTGACCGGCGTCTCGCTGGAACAGCGCTTCCTGCGCGGCGCGCTCGGCAAGCTCGGCGTCGAGTACCAGGTCGGCCAGCGGCACGAGTACAAGACCGCGGCCAACACCTTCACCCAGGACCGCATGACCGAGGCCCACCGCGAGTCGATGAGCCGGATCACCGAGTCGGTCACCGAGCAGATCGTCGCGGGCATCGCCGACGGGCGCAGGATGGACCCCGCCAAGGTCCGCGAGCTCATCGACCGGGGACCGTTCATCGGCGCCGAGGCCGTCGAGGCGGGGCTCGTCGATCAGATGGCCTACCGCGACGAGGTCTACGACGAGATCAAGCGGATCGTCGGCGAGGATGCGCTGCTGCTCTACGTCGCCCGTTACGCCAAGGGACCGATCGCCAAGAAGCTCCCGCACCCCGGCGAGCAGGTCGTCGCGCTGGTCCACGGCACCGGCGCCATCCGGCTCGGGCGCAGCGGCCGCAGCCCCCTGGGCGGCGGCGGCGCGATGGGCTCCGACACCGTCTGCGCCGCCCTGCGCGCGGCCCGCCGTGACGACCACGTGAAGGCCGTCGTCTTCCGGGTGGACAGCCCCGGCGGCTCCTATGTCGCCTCCGACGCCATCTGGCGCGAGGTCGTGCTCACCCGCAAGGCGGGCAAGCCGGTCGTGGTCTCGATGGGCGACGTGGCCGCCTCCGGCGGCTACATGGTCTCCATGGCCGCGGACGCGATCGTGGCCCAGCCGGGCACGCTCACCGGTTCCATCGGCGTGTTCGGCGGCAAGGCGGTCATCGGCGGCCTGCTGGAGAAGATCGGCGTCTCCTCCGAGACGGTCGGCGAGGGCGCCAACGCCGGGATGTTCTCCCCCACGAACGCTTTCTCCGAGGCTCAGTGGGCGCGGGTCAACGCCTGGCTCGACCGGGTCTACGACGACTTCGTCAACAAGGTGGCCGAGGGTCGCGGCCTGTCTCGGGAACGCGCCCACGAGCTGGCCAGGGGCCGGGTCTGGACCGGCGCCGACGCCCACGCCGGCGGGCTCGTCGACGAGCTCGGCGGGCTTGAGGACGCGCTCGCCCTGGCTCGCAAGAAGGCCGGTCTCGCCGTCGACGCCCCGGTGCGCGCCTATCCCAAGCTCCACCCGCTGGAGCGTCTGCGCCCGCCGGACTCCAGCGAGGACAAGGCCGCCGCCCTGGCCCAGGTCCGCCTGGAGGCCTGGGGCCCGGTCGCCCATCTCGCCGCCGAGCTGGGCCTGCCGTCGTACGGCCCGCTCATGCTCCCGGGCGGGTGGACGATCCGCTAGGTTCCGCCCCGATACGTCCCCGCCATACGGCCCTGCGGTCAATCTCGCCGCAGGGCCCTGCGGTCGGCCTCGCCATACGGCCCTGCGGTCGGCCTCGCCGTACGGCCCAGCCCACCTGGCGCCACTCGCCGCACCCGGCGGGTGTCCGGTGACGGCCGCTCCGCCGGTGCGCGGGGCCGGTCGCCGTAACGCCGATCCGTCAGCCGACAGGCCGGTACCGGCCACGGAACCGCTGAGCCCAGAAGGTGACACCAACCCACCAGCCGACGGGCCGAGCCCTGTAACGCCGGCCCGTCAGCCGACAGGCCGGTACCGGCCGCGGAGTCGCACGAGTGGGGAAAGCCCGGAGGTGACGTAGTTCACGCTCAGAACGCGGGCGATGTAGAGGGTATGGTCACCGGCCGGGACGACCTGGGTCGTCTCGGCCTCCAGAGCGGCCACACCGCCCTCCACGATCAGCGCGTCGCTCAGCTCGCCCCGGTGATGCGGTGTTTCGGCGAGGAGGAGGCGGGCACCGGGGCGGCCGGAGGTGGCGAAGCGGCTGGCGATCGCCTTCTGCTCGGCGGACAGCACGCTGACGGCCCAGCGGTCGCGGCGCAGCAGCAGCTCGTTGAGGTAGCCGGTGTTCTCCAGGCTCACCATGACCAGCTGCGGGTCGAGCGAGATCGAGGTGAAGGTGCCGATCGTGGCTCCCACGTCGTCGCGGCCGTCTTTCACGGTGAGAACCGTCACCGCGGTCGCCACCTGCGCCATGGCCTCGATGAACTCGTTCATACCGACATCTTCCCGAAAGATCACCGTGCTGGGCGCCTTGGGCGGCGAATCGCCGGCGAACGCGGCACGGCCCGTGCGACATGTCGCACGGGCCGTGCCGGGTCATCGGTGTCCAAGCTCTAAGCCAGGCTGTGCCAGGTCAGTTGTGCCAGGTCAGTTGTGCCAGGCCCTGGACAAGGCCGTTCTGGGTCAACGATGTCCGAGCCAGGCCGTACCGGGTCAGCGATGTCCAAGTCCTAGGCAAGGCCGTTCTGGGTCAGCCAGTCCTTGGCGACCGTGGCGGCGTCGTCCTTGTCGACCGCGACACGCTTCATCAGCGTGGCGAGGCCGGCGGTGTCGAGCTTGGCGGAGATCGCGTTCAGCGTGGTCTTCACGGTGTCGTTCACGCCGGCCTTGTTGACCAGGGGCGCGATGTTCTCCGAGGAGAAGGCGTTCTTGGTGTCCTTCAGCGAGACCAGGTCGTTGAGCACGATCTTGGGGTCGGTGGTGAAGACGTTGCCGACCTGGACGGTGCCGTCCTTGATGGCGTCGGCGGTGGCGTCACCGGTCTTCTTCCACTCCTTGAACTCCAGGCCGTAGGTGTCCTTGAAGTTCTTCTCCTGGCGCGACTGGAACTCCGGCGGGCCACCCACGGCGTAGTTCTTGGAGACCTTGGCCAGGTCCTCGATCGTGGTGAGGCCGTCCTTCGTGGCGGTCGCCTTGGTGACGGTCAGGGAGTTGTTGTCCTCTGCCGCGGCGGGCTCCAGGACCTCCAGCTCCGCCGGGAGCTTCGCCTTGAGCGCGGCGACGACGTCGTCCTTGCTCTTCGCCGTGGCCGACTTGTCGACGAAGGCGAGAAGCGAGCCGATGTATTCCGGCAGGATCGTCAGGCCGCCGCTCTTGATCTGGTCGTAGAGGACCTCACGGCTGCCGATGTTGAGCTTCTTCTCGACCGTCACGCCCTTGGCCTCCAGTGCCTGGGCGTAGATCTCGCCGAGCAGGACGTTCTCCGGGAAGTTGGCCGAGCCGATGACGACCTTCCCTCCGGCCGCGGCGGACCCGGAGCCCGCCGGGCTCGCGGAGGCGCTGGTCAGCGGGTCTCCGCCGCCGCCGCACGCGGTAAGTGTGAGCGCCGCGGACAGGACGACCGCCGCGATGCCGAACAGGCGCTTCATCGTGCTTTCCCTTCTAAAACGGGGGGTAAAAGAGACTATCCTACGGTCTGGCGCTCGCTCACCCCCGGAGAGACCGAAACGCGCTGGACCAGGGTGAACCCCAGCTGGACGACCAGAGCGAGCAGCGCCACGAGGACGGCTCCCCCGATCGTGCGCGGGAAGTCCTTGGTCGCCAGGCCGTCGACGATGAAGCGGCCCAGGCCGCCCAGGCCCACGTAGGCGGCCACGGTCGCGGTCGACACCACCTGGATGGCGGCGATCCGCAGGCCGAGCAGGATGAGCGGCAGCGCGACCGGCACCAGCACCCGGCCGAGGACCTGGCCGCCGCGCAGGCCCATGCCGTACGCGGCGTCGCGCAGTTCGGGATCCACACCGCGGATGCCCTCGTAGGTGTTGACCAGGATGGGCGGCACGGCGAGCGCCACCAGAGGGATCAACACCGGCACGATGGTGCCGACGCCCATCAGCAGCACGATGAGCACCAGCAGGCCCAGCGTGGGAAGCGCGCGGGCCGCATTGACGCTCAGTATCGCCAGCAGCGCGCCCTTGCCAGTGTGACCGATCCACAACCCCAGCGGCACCGCGATCAGCATGGCCAGCAGCAGCGAGAGCGCGGAGAACTCCAGATGCTCCAGCAGCCGTACGGGGATGCCGTCCGGACCGGACCAGTTGTCCGGGTTGCCGAAGAACTCGATCAGCCAGTTCACGCCGCCCCCCTCGCCCTCGACCACGGGGTGAGCAGGCGCTGCGCCAGCACCAGCAGCATGTCGGCGATCCCGGCCAGGATCACGACCAGAACGATGCCCACGATGATCGGGGTGTAGAACTGCCGCTGCCAGCCGTCGATGAACAGGTAGCCCAGCCCCCCTCTGCCCACCAGCGCGCCCACACTGACCAGGCTGATGCTGGAGACCGCGGCCACTCTGAGCCCGGCCAGCACGACCGGCACCGCGATCGGCAGCTCCACCTGGAGCAGCCTGCGCAGCGGGGTGAAGCCCATGGCCACCGCCGACTGGCGCACGTGGTCGGGGACCGAGGTCAGCCCGTCCACCACCGCCGGGAGCAGCACCGCCATGGCGTAGAACGTGAGCGGAACCATGACGGTCGTCCGCGTGGCGAGGCCGGTCATCGGGATGAGCACGATGAAGATGGCAAGCGAGGGCAGGGAGTAGACCACGTTCATGACGCCGACGGCCGGCTGGTAGAGCCAGCGCCAGCGGGCACCGGCCAGCCCGAGCGGAAGCGCGATGAGCAGCCCGAGGATGACCGGCACCAGCGCCATGACCACGTGGTCTCCCAGCAGGACCTGGATGGAGGGCCAGTTGCGCCCGATCCAGTCCCAGCGGATCAGCGGTTCCTCATGCACCGACGCCTCCGGCGACCTTGCCCAGCGCCTCGTCCAGCGCCTCGCGAGTGGCCACGCCCTCCACCTGTCCCTCGCCGTTGACCGCGATCGCGTTCCCCGAGGGGGACAGCAGGGCCGCGTCCAGCGCGCCGCGCAGCGAGTCACGGCCCCGGACGAACGTCCCGTACGGCGCGAGCCGTACGTCCGCCGGCGTGCCGGACTCCGGCAGGTCCTTGACCGCGACCCACCCCAGGGGCCGGTTGTTCTCGTCCACCACGACGAGCCAGCCCTCGGCCGTGTCCCGCACCGAGGAGACATCGGCGGAGACGGGCACGACCAGGTCGGTTCGCAGCCGCAGCCCCTCGTCGGAGACGAACGACAACCGCCGGATGCCTCTGTCCCGGCCGAGGAACTCGCGGACGAAGTCGTCGGCGGGCTGGGCCAGCAGCGTCGAGGGGTCGGCGAGCTGGGCCAGGTGGCCGCCGACGCGGAACACGGCCACGCGGTCGCCGAGCTTGATGGCCTCGTCGATGTCGTGGGTGACGAACACGATGGTCTTGTTGAGCTCGGCCTGCAGCCGCAGGAGCTCCTCCTGCAGGCTCGCGCGCACGATCGGGTCCACCGCGCTGAAGGGCTCGTCCATCAGCAGCACCGGAGGGTCGGCCGCCAGCGCACGGGCCACCCCGACGCGCTGCTGCTGGCCGCCGGAGAGCTGGAAGGGGTAGCGGTCGCCGAGCTTGAGGTCCAGCCCGACTCGTTCCAGCAGTTCCAAAGCCCGCTCGCGGGCCTTCCGCTTGTCCCAGCCGAGCAGGTAGGGAACCGTCGCCACGTTGTCAATGATCTTGCGGTGCGGGAAGAGCCCCGCCTGCTGGATGACGTAGCCGATGCCCCGGCGCAGTTTCGGGGGGTCGATGGTCTTGACGTCCACGCCGTCGAGGAGGATCCGGCCTTCGGTCGCGTCGATCATTCTGTTGATCATGCGAAGGGACGTCGTCTTGCCGCACCCCGAGGGGCCGACGAACACGGTTATCCCCCCCGTGGGCACCTCCAGGCTCAGTTCGTCGACCGCGACGGTTCCATCGGGGTATCGCTTCGTGACATGGTCAAACGTGATCATGCGCAACCTCCTGCCCTCAGCAGGGTTGCAGCTCCCCTGCCACAACCGCCCCATGATCTAACGCCGAACAGCCTACGGTGACCCTTTCCGCTCTGTCTCCCTGCCCTAGATCCGAAGCCACCCTAGACGGCGCATTGCCTATCAAATGGGCACTCAATAGTGCGGAGAACCTCAACGGATCGGCATGATTACCCATATCGTGGGGATCGTCCCTCTCGCACCACAGGCAGCAGGGGCCCCGCGGTCCCCTGCCCTCCCGAACCCTCAGAGGAACCGGTCCCGTGACACAACCGCTCATCGGTCAGCGCTCACGCGGCGAACTGATCGCCGAGCTCTACGACCGTCACGCCGCCGGGCTGTTCGCGTACTGCCACGATCAGCTCGGCGACCCAGGCTCCGCCGCCGACGTGCTGGTGGCCGTCCTCACCGCCGTCCCGGACGTGGAGCCACCGCGTGCCGCGCTCTACGCGCTCGCCCGCCGCGAGATCTACCGGCGGGACGTCCTCTACACGCCACCCCGCGCCTACGGCGACCCGGCGTCCGCCTTCGTCGAACGGGTGCTGCGCGACCTGCGCCCGCACCAGCGCGAGGTGCTGTTCCTGTCCGGCGTGTGCGAGATGACCGTCACCGAACTCGCCTGGGTGCTCGACGTGGCCGCCGACACCGCCGACGAGCTGACCGTCAGTGCCTGCCGTCGCTTCGCCCAGTCGCTGACCCTGAGCCTCGCCTCGGTCAAGGTGCCGGACGACATGACCGACGTGTTCGGCGCCCTGGCCACCGCGCCGATCCGCGACGTGCTCGTCCGCGCCCCCTGGGCCGTCCCACCCGTGGCACTGCGCACCGTCGTGCTCGGGTCGCCGTCCGGTACGGCTCCCGCCCCGGCCTCTCCCATCCTGCAGATCAAGCAGCTCTGGCCGACGACTCCGGCGTGGCCACTGCCGCTGGCCGAGACCGACCCGCTGACCAACACCAGCCTGTTCTCCCCACCGGCACCGTCGTCCCTCCTGGCCCCCTTCTCCCCGCCGGACCCCGACGTGGTCTCCGCGCACGAGGCCGTCACCGAGCCGATGCCCAAGCTCAAGGACTCGATCCTGACCGCCCTCGACGCGGGAATCGCTCCTCTGACCTCCCTGAACGCAGGAACCGCTCCCCTGACTCCCCCGGACTCGGGAACCACCTCTCTGACTCCCCCGGACCCAGCGACCGCCCTCCTGACTCCTCAGGACTCGGGAACCAACTCCCAGACTCCCCCGGACTCGCGAACCACCTCTCTGACTCCCCTGGACTCGGGAACCACCGCCCCGGCTCCCCTGGACCCAGGGGTCGCCCCGCCTCGCCGCCTGCGGTTGCAGCGGCCGAAGCCCCGCCGGGCGAAGCCCCTGCCGGCTCCGATCCCCGGCGACATCCTCGACGACGTCCCGACGTCCGAATTCCCCTCACCCTTCTCCTCCGAGGAAGACCTGTTCCGCCCCCTCACCCCCGAGGCTCGGGCGGCCCTGGTCCACACCGACCGGCTGGTCGCCGCCGCGCCCCGTGAGGAGCCGGTGCCCGTCGCGTTCCAGAACTGGCCCGCCCTCACGGAGCGTCCGGAGACCGTACGGCCTGACAGCCCGCGGCCGGACGGCCCCGAGGCGGAGACGAACGCGCCGGACCACGCCACGACCGGCGAGACAGAGACCACAGAGACCGCGAAGACCGCAGAGACCGCGAAGACCGTGAAGACCACGGAAACTCCGAAGGCGGCGGAGGAAACTGCGGCGGAGGAAACTCCGGAAGCGGTGGAAACCCTCCACCCGGAGCGGACCGGCGGGCGAGCGCGTCGCAGGCACAAGCTGACCAGCCACCGGAACAAGCTGGTCAAGCGCGTCGAGCGCCATCACGACTGGGTGTGGGAGCTGATCGCCTTCCTCATCTGCGTGGCGATCGCGATAACCGTCTTCTTCGCGGTGCCGACCATAGTGACCCCCTGAAACCAGGTCGACGAGCTGCGCTTCGCGGCCGATCGAGATGGAGCGGGAGCCGCTGCGGGGCCTCATCCTGGTGCCATGATCGAGCCGTTGCCGCAGAACGACTTCCCGGTTCGGGGTTCAGAACTGTTTGAGAAAACGCGGGCGAACGTGAGTGAACGCATGTTTCGATGAGGGGGTGAAGCTTGCCCAGTGGGCGCGGTCGCAGGGCATTCACCCGCAAACCGCTTACCGATGGTTCCGGGAGGGCAAGATGCCCGTCCCGACGCGCCGTCTGCCCACCGGCACGATCATCGTGGACGACCCCGGCCCGGCCGACTCTCGCGGGGCCGCGCTGTATGCCCGGGTGCCCTCGTGAAGGTTGCCCAGGCCTACCGGTTCGCGCTCGACCCCACCCCCGCGCAGGCCGCCGCGCTGGCGTCACACTGCGGCGCGGCGCGGTTCGCGTTCAACTGGGGGCTTGCCCTGGTCAAGGACGCGCTCGACCAACGGGCGGCCGAGCAGTCCTCCGAGGTGCCGGACGCGCTGCTGACCGAGGTGCCGTGGTCGCTGTACGCCCTGCGCCGGGCGTGGAACGCCACCAAGGGCCGCATCGCGCCGTGGTGGGCGGACAACTCCAAGGAGGCCTACAACACCGGCCTGGACGGGCTGGCCCGGGCGTTGAAGAACTGGGCCGCCTCCCGCAACGGCAACCGGAAAGGAAACCCGGTCGGGTTTCCCCGGTTCAAGTCCAAGCACCGCGCCGCGCTGTCGTGCCGGTTCACCACCGGCACCATCCGGGTCGAGGCCGACCGCCGCCACGTCACGCTGCCCCGGCTGGGCACCATCCGCACGGCCGAGTCCACCCGCAAGCTCGCCCGCCACCTGGAACGCGGCACCGGCCGGATCCTCTCGGCCACCATCCGCGCCGAGGGGGGCGCTGGTTCGTGGCGTTCACCTGCCAGATCGACCGCACCGACCGCGCCCCGACCCGCCCGGACGCGGTGGCCGGGGTGGACCTCGGCGTCAAGGCACTGGCGGTGCTGTCCACCGGCGAGACGATCGACAACCCCAACCACCACCGCGCGGCGCTACGCCGGTTGCGCCGGTTGAGTAAGGAGCTCGCCCGCCGCGCCGGGCCGCGCACCCCGGACGGGAGCAGCCGCGAGGCGTCGAAGCGCTGGCACAAAACCAAGGTTCACCTGGGCAAGACCCATGCCCGGGTGGCCGGCCGGCGACGCGACGGCCTGCACCAGCTCACCACCCGCCTGGCGGCGACCTATGGCACGGTCGTGGTCGAAGACCTGGACGTGGCCGGGATGCTGGCCAACCGCCGCCTGGCCCGCGCGGTCGCCGATGCCGGCATGGCCGAGGTGCGGCGGCAGCTCGCCTACAAGACCGTCTGGCGCGGCGGCAGGCTTGTTGTGGCCGACCGCTGGTACCCCTCCAGCAAGACGTGTTCCGGCTGTGGCGCGGTGAAAGCCAAGCTCGCCCTGTCGGAGCGCACCTACGCATGTACCGCGTGCGGACTCGTCCTCGATCGGGATGAGAACGCCGCGCGCAACCTGGCCGCGCTGGCGGCCGGGTATGAGCACGACGTCGCCCAGAGTTGCGGGGAGACGGTAAACGCCCGTGGAGCCGGTGTGAGACCCGCCGATGGTGGGCGGTCGGCGGAGAAGCGGGAACTCCCTCCGGGAGAACGTTCGCGGCGTAAGTCGCGGGCTGCCTGATGTGTGCTCACATTCGATCACACTTCAGGTAACGGTAGAAGTTCTTCTACCTCGAACCGGTCAACAACCCCATCGCCGCCCCATCGGAGCGGTCACGATCATGGAAGGCATGAGCGAATCAGCGGAAATGATCGATGTCAAGCGGCAGCTTCGGCGGATGCGGGCTTACACCCTCATCGTGTCGGCGGCCACGGTGGTGGTGTGCGGAGCGGCGATCGGAGGAAGCCGGGCGGCCGTCGCGGAAGGCGGGGGCACGGCCAAGTTCGACGAGATCGAGGTCAAGCGGCTCAGCGTGATAGAGGAGAACGGCAAGCCGCGCATGGTCCTGACCAACAAGAAGAAGTCACCGTCCGCCGTCGTCAACGGGGTCGAGTTGGGCAACGCCGGGACACGGCCAGGGATGATCTTCTACAACGGTGAGGGGGACGAGTCCGGAGGGCTCACCACCGACACCACCGACGCCGACGGCAAGTCTCTGGCGTACGGACACCTCTCGTTCGACCAGTACAAGCAGGACCAGACCCTGATGCTCCAGTATGTGGAGGAGCAGGGGAAGCGGGGCGTGGGGCTGCGGGTTCAGGACCGGCCCGACGTGCCCATGACGGACTACTTCGAGGAGTTCAAGAAGGTCCAGCAGATGCCGCCCGGTCCGGAGCGCGACAAGGCGAGGGCGGCACTTGAGAAGAAGTACCCGGCCCCGCAGCGGGTCTTCCTGGGCAAGACCTTCGAGAAGGCGTCCGCCCTGATGCTCGCCGACGGCAAGGGGGCGCCGCGCATCATGCTGCGCGTGGGCGAGGACGGCGATCCCCAGATCCAGTTCCTCGACTCCAAGGGAAAGGTAACGCGGACGATCAAGGGATGATGGCCGACACTCGAACCCCCTGGCAGGTGATCACGGGGAACCCGCTGCGGTTCCTCGTGTCGCCATGGCCGTGGCGAGCGCTCGCCTACCTGCTGACGACCCTTCCCAGCGGGATCTTCGTGCTGTTGGTCAACACCGTGATCGAGCGCGCGGAGCTGGTGACCGGGGTGATCATCGTGCTCGTCATCATCGTGATCAGCGTGCCGGTCGCGTTCTTCGAACGACGGCGGCTGCGGCTGATCGATCCGGTCGCCGCCCCTTCACCGCATCGGCCCTCGCCGTACGCCTCCCGGCGGGCCCGCCTGAAGGCTCGCCTCACGACGCCCGCCACCTGGCGCGAGGCCGGGTACACGCTGCTGTGGGCCACGGTCCTGCCCGTGGTCGACTTCCTCGCCGTGCTGTTCTCGACGACGCTGGTCATCACCGGCGGCTATGGCTTCATCCTGTGGCTCATCGCCGACCGGCCGTTGAGAATCATCGGGACGGTCCGTGTCGCGGACGCGCCGTCCGTGATCATGTTGACGAGCGCGCTCCTGCTGGTCGGCCTCATCGGTGGCGCGTACCTTCTCACCCTCCTCGCCGCCGCCCAGGGAGCGCTCGCGCGAAGCCTGCTCACCGTGCCCCCCGAGGAGCGCATGACCGAGCTGACCCGGTCGCGGGCGCGGCTGGTCGACGCGTTCGAGGCCGAGCGGCGGCGCATCGAGCGGGATCTGCACGACGGCGCCCAGCTCCGGCTCACCGCCGTCCTCATGCAGCTCGGCCTCGCACGGCTGGACGTCCACGATGATCCCGAGCGTACGGCGAGAGCCATCGACGCCGCCTATGATCACGCTCAGGCGGCGGTACACGAGCTGCGCGGGGTGATCCGAGGCATCCATCCCGCCACGCTCACCGATCGGGGCCTGGCCGTCGCCGTCGCCGAGCTCGCCCGCCACTGCCAGATCCCGGTGAGAACGGACATCGACCTTCCCGAGCGGCCCCCGCCCGGGGTGGAGGCGGCGGCCTACTTCTGCGTCTCGGAATGCCTCACCAACGTGGTCAAGCACAGCCGGGCAGGTCATGCCACCCTCAAAGCCCGGCGGGTGGACGGCCGTCTCGTCCTGGAGGTCGGCGACGACGGAATCGGGGGCGCCGATCCCGCCGCCGGAAGCGGGATCACCGGCCTGGCCGACCGGATCGGCGTCCTTGACGGCGTCTTGTCGCTCAGCAGCCCGGCGGGAGGGCCGACGATGATACGGGTGGAGATCCCATGCGATTGATGATCGCCGAAGACTCGGTGCTGCTGCGGGAGGGCCTGTCCGGGATTTTCACCCGGTTCGGCTGCGAGGTCGTCGCCGCCGTCGGGAGCGCGGAGGAGCTGCTGCACGCCGTCGCCCGCGAGGTGCCCGACGTCGTCGTGGTGGATGTCCGCATGCCCCCGTCCTTCCGCGACGAGGGGCTGCGTGCCGCCATCCGGTTGCGAGGCGACCACCCCGAGCTCGGCATTCTCGTGCTGTCGCAGTATGTCGAGGAAGCCGCCGCAGGAGAGCTGCTGGAGGCCGGCATGCGCGGAGTCGGCTATCTGCTCAAGGACCGGATCGGCGCGGTCACGCAGTTCGTGGAGGACGTCCGCCGGGTGGCCGACGGGGGCACGGTCATCGATCCGGACGTGATCCACCAGTTGCTCGTCCACCAGCGCGCCCACGATCCGCTGGACGCGCTGTCCCCCCGCGAACGCGAGGTGCTCGCCCTGGTCGCGGAGGGCAGGTCCAACGGCGCGATAGCCCAGCGGCTGTTCCTGTCCGAGGCAGCCGTCGCCAAGCACGTCACCAGCGTTTACACCAAGCTCAACCTCGGGCCGGACGCCGAGGACCATCGCCGCGTCCTGGCCGCGCTGACCTTCCTGCGTTCGCGATGACCCGGGCCGAGCGGATCCGGGCCGATCCGCTCAGTCCGCTCAGTCCGCCGACAGGATCAGCCCGCTGGTCGGGACGCCGGTTCCGGCGGTGACGAGGACGTTGCCGACGTTGGCGAGCTGGTTGGCCGAGGTGCCCCGGATCTGCCTGACGGCTTCGGCGATGCCGTTCATTCCGTGGATGTAGGCCTCGCCGAGCTGCCCTCCGTGCGGGTTGACCGGCAGGTGGCCGTCGATCTCGATGCCGCCGTCGGCCACGAAGTCGCGTGCCTCACCGCGCCCGCAGAAGCCGAGCTCCTCCAGCTGGGTGAGCACGAACGGGGTGAAGTGGTCGTAGAGGATGGCCGTCTGGATGTCGGCGGGGCCGAGCCCGGCCTGCTCCCAGAGCTGACGGCCGACCACGCCCATCTCCGGCAGACCGGTCATGTCATCGCGGTAGTAGCTGGTCATCATCATCTGACCGGCCCCGGCCCCTTGGGCGGCGGCGGTGATCAGGGCGGGCGACCTGCGCAGATCCCTGGCCCGCTCGGCGGAGGTGATCACCAGCGCCACCGCGCCGTCGCTCTCCTGGCAGCAGTCGAGCAGGTGCAGCGGCTCGGCGATCCACTTGGAGGCCTGGTGCTCCTGGAGCGTGATCGGACGCCCGTGGAACCAGGCGGCCGGGTTGGTGGCCGCGTGCCGGCGCATGGCCACCGCCACCCGGCCGAAGTCCTCGGACTTCACGCCGTAGACGTGCATGTATCGCCGGGCGAACATGGCGACCCACGCCGCCGGGGTCATCAGCCCGTACGGCACGTGCCAGCTCATCTCAAGGCCCTGGGACGAGGGTTCGCCGCCGATCCGGGCGTCGGGCTGGCCGAACCTGCGCCCCGAGCGCTCGTTGAACGCGCGGTAGCAGACCACGGTGCGGGCGACACCGGTGGCGACCGCCATGGCGGCCTGCAGCACCGTGCCGCACGCCGCGCCGCCGCCGTAGTGCACGCGGGAGAAGAAGGACAGGTCGCCGATGCCCACCTCGCGGGCCACGGCGATCTCCTGGTTGGTGTCCTGGGTGTAGGTCACCAGGCCGTCCACGTCCGCGGGGCTCAGACCGGCGTCGTCCAGCGCCGCGAACACCGCCTCGGCGGCGAGCTGGAGCTCGGACCGGCCTGACTGCTTGGAGAACTCGGTCGCGCCGATGCCGGCGACAGCCGTACTCCCCGAAAAGGAGACCACGCTGATGAGACCTTTCTGCCTGCGGAGATCGAGCGGGGAGCCTGCGGGATCGCGGTCAGCGATCGGGGAGGGCGAAGCGGACGGTGCCGGAGGCGTGGTCGCCGAGGCTGACCGCACCCCGGACCTGGACCGTGAACTCGTCGTCGTCGCACGCGACGACGGTGCCGGTGAAGATCAGCGTGTCGCCCGCGTAGGCGGGCACGCCGAGCTTGACGTTGATGCCGCGGATCAGTGCCTCGGGGCCGGCCCAGTCGGTGACGTAACGTTCGACGAGGCCCATCGTGGTCAGGATGTTGAGAAAGATGTCCTTCGACCCCTGGGCCCTGGCTCCTTCGACGTCGTGGTGGACCGGGGTGAAGTCCATCGTCGCCAGGGCCGTCGAGACGACCGCGGTGGGAGTCAGCTCGATCTTGAGGTCGGGGAGGACGGCTCCGACCTCGATCTGGTCTTCGGTCAGTGTCCGCATCACGACTCCCGGGGGACCCACATCGGCAGGATCAGCTCGTCGTCCATCTGGCGATACGTCACATGCAACGGCATACCGATACCCACTTCTTCAGGTGGACAGTCCACGACATTCCCCACGATCCGCACACCTTCCGGCAGTTCCACCACGGCAACCACGAAAGGCGTCTTCCGTCCCGGCACCGGGGGGTTGTGGTGCACGACGTAGCTGTAGACCTCGCCCTCGCCGCTCGCCACGACGTGCGTCCGGTTGACCGAACGGCACGACGGGCAGACCGGTCCGGGAGGATGCCGGAGCTCGCCGCAGTCGGCGCATCTCTGAATTCGGAGCTCGCCCTTGACAACACCTTCCCAGAAGAACGCGGTGTCCTTGTTGATCGCGGGCTTCAGCGGGTACGGCTCGCGCGTCTCGGGCTTGGTTTTCCGCTCCCGCGGGCGAAACTTCAATACCCGGAACAGCATCTCGGCCACGGCCTCGTCCCGCGAGTACCACGTGACGTTCCAGGTCACGAAGTAGCCCTCGCCGAGTGCCGTCTGCTTCGGCCCGGAGAACCCGGAGAGCCGGGTGGCCGGAACCGGCCGCTCGCCCAGTTTCAGGTAGCGGTGATAGGTCTGCTCGCAGTTGGTCGCGACCACACCGGTGTAGCCGCCCGCGTTCAGCGCCTTGAGCACGTCGTCGACCGGGGTGACCACCTGCTTGCCGTTCCTGCTCATGCCGGGCATGGTCCAGACCTGGATCATCGCCGGGGGCGCCACGATCTCCCCGTGCACGCTGCCGGCCGCGGCCTCCGCATCTGTGTAGAGCGGGTTGGCGTCCCCCATGGCCTCGACCCAGTGCCGGATCATGGGGATGTTCACCGGGTCCGCCGCGGCGACCCCCCGGACCTCGCCCATCTCGATCTGCCGTTTGGCCAGTGCCGTGAGTCGGCCGTGAAGGGTGGACTCCGCCGTCGCCGTCATCGGGGCGGCCTCGGCAGGTTCAGGCCGAGCATGGCGATGAGCTCGCGCTGGACCTCGTTGACACCACCGCCGAAGGTGAGCACGATCGCGCCCTTGACGCCGTGGTCGAGGCGGTCGAGGAAGTCGGCCGTCTCCGGGTCGGCCGGGTCGCCGAAGCGGGCCAGGACGTCGCCGACGATCCTGCCGACGTCCTGCATCCGCTCCGATCCGTAGATCTTGGTGGCCGAGGCGTCGGGAGCGCCCAGCCAGCCCAGGTCCATGTTCGCCGCGACCTGCCAGTTCAGCAGCTCGTTGGTCCGGAAGTAGGCGTAGACCTGGCCGAGCGCCCGCCGCACGGCGGGCTCCTCGATGAGCCCGGTGTTGCGGGCCCAGCGCAGGAACCGGTCGTAGGTGTGGGCGATGTTGCCCGCCGGGCCGAGCGTGACCCGCTCGTGGTTGAGCTGGTTGACGATCAGGTCCCAGCCCTTGTTCTCCTCCCCCACCACCATGTCCACCGGCACACGCACGTCGGCGTAGTAGGTGGAGTTGGTGTGGTGCCGCCCGTCCATGGTCACGATGGGCGTCCACGAGAAGCCGGGGTCGGCGCAGTCGACGATCATCATCGTGATGCCCCGGTGCTTCTTGGCGTCCGGGTCGGTGCGGGCGGCCAGCCAGACGTACTGGGCGTAGTGCGCCCCCGAGGTGAAGATCTTCTGGCCGTTGACGACGTAGTGGTCGCCGTCACGCACCGCGGTGGTGCGCAGGGACGCCAGGTCGGTGCCCGCCTCGGGCTCGCTGTAGCCGATCGCGAAGTGGCACTCTCCCGCGAGGATGCGCGGCAGGAAGAACTCCTTCTGCGCCGCCGTGCCGTACTGCATGAGGGTGGGACCGACGGTCTGCAGCGTGATGATCGGGTAGGGCACCTCGGCGCGGGCGATCTCGTTGGCGAAGATCTGCTGCTCCAGCGGGCCGTATCCGCCGCCGCCGTACTCCTTCGGCCAGCCCAGCCCGAGCTTGCCGTCGCGGCCGAGCCTGCGGCAGTGCTCCATGTAGGCGTGGCCGAACGGGTCGGTGGAGATCTTCTTGCGCTCTTCCTCGGTCAGACAGCCTTGGAAGTATTCGCGCAGCTCATCCCGGAGCCGCTTCTGTTCGGGGGTCAGATCGATCAGCATCAAACAAGCGCTCCGATCGTGTCGAGCCGGGCTTCCACCCCGCCCAGCAGGTGGGCGTGGTGCTTGCCCCAGGCGAAGTAGCGGTGCAGCGGGTAGGTCACGTCCAGTCCGATCCCGCCGTGCAGGTGCTGGCAGGTGTAGAGCGCCTTGAGCGCCGAGTCCGTCGCGGTGAAGGCCCCGATGGCCAGGTCCATCTCGGCCTCCTCCACCGCTCCCTCGGCCAGCCGCCAGGCCCCGGACCAGACGGCCACGTCCAGCGCCCGGCCGGCGACGTAGACGTCGGCGATCTGCATGGTCACCGCCTGGAACTCGGCCAGCGCCCGGTCGAACTGCCTGCGGGTCCTGATGTAGTCCGTGGTCAGCGCCAACGCCCCGGCCAGCACCCCGGAGGAGACGGCGATCATTCCGGCCAGCGCCAGCCGCAGCAGCCCGCGGAACGCCTCGCCGTCCTGCTCGCCCACCGGCTCGCCCGGGGTGTCCTCCAGCGTGAGCGTGGCGGCGGGCTCGCCGGTGGAGACGGAGGCCGCTCGCAGGGCCGCCGCGCCGGGGGCGACCAGAAACAGGCCGACGCCGTCGTCCGTGGCGGCGGGAACGAGGATCTTCGACGCCTCGGCCGCGTAGAGCACCGTGCTCTTGCGCCCGTCCAGCCTCCATCCGCCGGCGTCCCTGCGGGCGGTCGTGGTGGGGGTGGCGCCGAGGTCGCGGCCGGGCTCGTGCAGCGCGGAGGTCAGCACGAGCTCGCCCTCGGCCAGCGGGGCCAGCGCCTCGCGCTGCTCGCGGGAGCCGTACCGGGCGATGGTCATCGCCGTGACCAGGCTCTGCTGGACGGGAACCGGGGCCACATGGCCGCCGATCTCCCGCAGGACGACCGCGAGCTCGACCGGCCCGAACCCCGCGCCGCCCGCCTCCTCGGGGAGGCAGACCCCCAGCATCCCGGCCTGGGCGAGGCACCCCCAGAGGCCGGCGTCGTACGGCGCGCCGCTCGCCTCGTGGGCGTCGAGACTGCTTGCGGTCACCTCCCGGCCGAGCAGCTCGGCGGCGAGTTTACGCAGGTCACTTTGTGTCTCATCAAGGTTGAAATCCACTAGCGCTCCAGGAGATGCCGCCGGCCGTGCCGGGTGAACTCGTCGTCGATCCCGGCGATGTCGCCGGGGGTCAGCGGTCGCCATCCCCGCTGCCCGGGTGCCCGCCACCAGACGGGGTCGCCGGTGTGCCAGGCCTCCTCGGCGAGGATCCGCTTGATGACCTTGTTCGAGGGGGTCTGCGGTAGTTCCTTGCTTATGCGGATATATCGGGGTACGGCTTTCGCCCCGACGTCCTTCCTGCCGGCCAGGAACTCCGCGAAGGCCTCCTGGTCGAAGCCGTCGTCGAGCACCAGGGCCGCCATGACCTGATCCCCCGCCACCGCGTCGGGCACCGGGTAGACGGCCGCCTCGACCACGCCGGGAAACTCCCGGACGATCGTCTCGATCGGCGCGACCGCCAGGTTCTCCCCGTCCACGCGGAGCCGCTCGGTGCCCCGCCCCGCGAAGAACACGTAACCCCGGGAGTCGGCGTAGGCCAGGTCGCCCGACCAGAACGCCCCCTCCCTGACGCGCTCCCGGTCGGCCTCGGGGTCGTTGTAGTAGCCGTCGAACAGGCCCTGCCCCCGGGTGTTGACCAGTTCCCCGATCGCCTCGTCCCCGTTGAGCAGCCGCCCGTCCTCGATGACCGCGGCCGGGCACATCTCGCCGCTGACCGGGTCGCGGATCTCGATTCCGTCGGGCAGCCTGCCCAGGCAGCCCGGCGGTCCCGCGGGATCGGGGCTGATCGCGATCGCGGTCTCGGTGGATCCGAACGCGTCGATGACATGGCATCCGAACCGCTCCCCGAACCGCCCGGTCGCGGTGGAGCTGCCCTCGTTGCCGAAGGCGATCCTGAGCGTGTTGTCCTTGTCATCGGGAGACTCGGGGGTGGCCAGGACGTAGGAGAGCGCCTTGCCGACGTAGTGCAGATACGTGACGCCGTAGCGCCTGACGTCGGGCATCAGCCCCGACGCGGAGAACTTCCGCCGGATCACCAGCGCGGCGCCGGACGCCACCGCCGGCGCGTACGCCGCCATGATCGCCCCCGAGTGGAACAGCGGCATCGAGCAGTAGACGACGTCCCGCGGTGACAGCATCGCCGCCAGGTTCGTCCCCGGCACCGCGATCTTCCGTTGCGTGACCCTCACCGCCCGGGGCCGGCCCGACGTCCCCGACGTGAAGATCAGCATGACCAGTTCGTCCTCGTCAGCCCCGGTGGAACCGGGCCGCACGGCACCGGGCCGCGCGAAACCAGCCCGCGTGGAGTCCTCCCACGTGGAACCGGACTGCGCGGAGCCGAGCCCCTCGGAGCCGGGCCGCGCGAGAGGCGGCGTCCCGCTCCGGAGCCGGGCGACCTCCTCCGCGAGCTCCGCGTAGGCGGGTTCGTGGACGATGAGGTCCACATCGGTCGCGTCCGCGTCCCGGGCCAGCTCCCCGGCGCTCCTGGTCGTGTTCAGCGCGACGACCACGTGGCCCGACAGGGCCGCACCGCCCACCAGGAACACCATCTCGGGAACGTTGTCGAGGAGCGTCCCGACGTGCACGGCCCGGCCCCGGACGTCCGTCCGCGCGTCCATCCACGCCGCCTTGGCGCGGCATTCCTCGACGTACTCGCGCCAGCTCCACACCCGGTCCTCGAAGAGCAGCCCGGGCCTGTCGTCCCCGGCGCGCTGCTCCAGCAACTCCGCCAGCGTCTTCCCGGACATTACGCCTCCCAGCAATGATGCTCAGGCCAGCCGTCCGCAAACTAGAACAGATTCTACTATTTGTCCAGAGGCAACTATTCGCAACAAGGCATGACATGCCGCCGTAACACATAATTCCGCGCAAGGGCTGGGCATCCTTGTGACCGGCGAGTAACCCATCGAAGTATCCGGAAATCAGATAACGTGTTCTCATGCGTACCCCGCATGTGACCGCCGAGGCGCCGGTCGTCTCGCGCCTCCCCAACCGGCCCGCCCCGGGCGAGGCCGGACCGGCCAAGACCAAGGGGGCACCCGGCGTGCAGAGCGAATCGGCCTCCACCGGCGTCCGCACGCGGAGCCAGCACCAGCGGCGCAAGCGCATCGTCCAGGCCGCCGCCGCCCTCGCCTCGCGCGGCGGCGTCGAAGCCATGCAGATGCGCACGGTCGCCGAGCGCGCCGGGGTCGCCCTCGGCACCCTCTACCGCTACTTCCCCTCCAAGATGGATCTGGTGGTCGCGGTCGTCGGCGAGGAGATCGACCTCCTTGAGAACAGCATCGAGCGCCGCCCGCCCAGCGCCGCCACGCCCTCCGGACGCGCGGTCGACGTCCTGATGCGCGCCACCCGCGGCCTGATGCGCGAGCCCGAGCTCGCCGACGCGCTCATCCGCTCGCTGATCATGGCCGAGGTGGACACCCCGTTCGGGGATCGCATGGCCGGCCTGCTGCTACGCGTCTCCGGAGACGACCTCACCGTGGAGACCGCCACCGAGGAGCAGTTCGCCCTCGCCGGCTCGCTGGCGAGCGTCTGGGTGCACGAGCTCCTGGAGATGCTCCGCGGCCGCCGCACGTACGAGCAGATCCAGCGCCGAATCGAGATCGCCGCCACCCGTCTTCTCTCCGATTTCCAGATCCCTTCTTCCACCTGAAAGTAGAACGCGTTACAGTCACAATCGAAAGGTGACTAGAGCAACGTTCTGGAGCGACGCGCGCGAACAGGCCGGCGAGCACGAGGCCGCTCGCGGATCCGTAGCTCCGAGCCGTCAGGCGAGGAGATCGTATGGGTGCAGTGATCGTCGAAGCCGTGAGAACCCCCATCGGCAGGCGTAACGGCTGGCTGGCGGGACTGAAGCCGCAGGCGGTGCTCGCCGCGGCACTGACCGGCCTGGTGGACAGGTCGGGGATCGACCCGGCGATCGTGGGCCAGGTCTTCGCCGGATGCGTCACCCAGGCGGGCGAGCAGGGTGGCCACGTCGGGCGGTACGCCTGGCTCTACGCCGGCCTGCCGTACCAGGCGGGCGTGACCACGATCGACGCGCAGTGCGGCTCCTCCCAGCAGGCCGTGCACCTGGTCGCGGCGCTCATCCAGTCGGGTGTCATCGACGTCGGCATCGCCTGCGGCGTCGAGGTGATGAGCCGCGCGCCGCTGGGCAGCAACGTGCTCCCGGCCAAGCCCCGGCCGGACGACTGGGCCATCGACCTGCCCGACCAGTTCACCGCCGCCGAGCGGATCGCGCAGCGGCGCGGGCTGACCCGCGAGCGGCTGGACCGGTTCGGCGTCCGGTCCCAGCGGCTGGCCGCCGAGGCGTGGGCCGAGGGCCGGTTCGACCGGGAGATCGTCAAGGTGACCGCGCCGGTCCTCGACGAGGACGGGCAGCCGACCGGCGAGAACCGCACCGTGGACAGAGACCAGGGGCTGCGCGAGACGACGGTCGAGGGGCTGGCCAAGCTCAAGCCGGTGATGGGCGACGAGGGCCTGCACACCGCCGGCACCGCGTCGCAGATCTCCGACGGCGCGGCGGCGGTGCTGCTGATGAGCGAGGAGGCCGCCGCCCGGTACGGCCTGCGCCCCCGGGCCCGCATCCTCGCCCAGGCGCTCGTCGGCGCCGAGCCGTACTACCACCTGGACGGGCCGGTGGACGCGACCGCCAAGGTCCTGGCCGCCACGGGCATGACCGTCGAAGACATCGACCTGTTCGAGGTAAACGAGGCGTTCGCCTCGGTCGTCCTCTCCTGGGCGTCGGTGCACCAGCCGGACATGGAGCGGGTCAACAGGAACGGCGGTGCCATCGCGCTCGGGCACCCGGTCGGCGCGACCGGTTCGCGGCTGATCACCACCGCCCTGCACGAGCTGGAGAGGTCCGACTCGTCGACCGCGCTGGTGTCGATGTGCGCGGGCGGAGCGCTCGCCACCGCCACCGTCATCGAGCGCCTCTGAGAGGCGCCAGTAAGGAGCACCACAGGTGAAATCCCTCCGCAGGCCGTACAGCGAGCAGCGCACGACAGACGCCGGCGGCGGGGTGTGGAGCGTACCTGTCCCGATCCCGGGCAACCCGCTCGGCTACACGCTGGTCTACGCGATCGAGTCGCCCGCCGGGCCGGTGCTGATCGACGCGGGCTGGAACCACCCGGAGGCCTGGCTGGCGTTGCGGGACGGGCTGGCCGCGGCCGGCATGAACATCGGCGAGGTCCGGGGGGTGGTGGTCACCCACTTCCATCCGGACCACGCCGGGCTGGCCGGGCGGGTCCGGGAGGAGTCCGGGGCCTGGATCGCCATGCACGAGGCCGACATCGCGCTGGTCAGGCTCATGAGAAATTTCGAGGACGGCGCGCACCGCGACTTCCAGGCCGACATGCTGCGCCGGGCCGGGGCGGGCGCGGTGGAGGTGGAGGAGGTGACGGCGCACCGGCCCCAGCCGCCCGCGCTGCCCGACCGGACGCTCCACGACGGCGACCTGATCGACCTGCCTGGACGCACGCTCCGCACGGTCTGGACCCCCGGGCACACGCCGGGCCACGTCTGCCTGCACCTGCGGGACGCGGATCGATTGTTCACCGGCGACCACGTGCTGCCGGGCATCACCCCCCACATCGGCGTCTATCCCTACGACCGCACCGACGTGAACCCTCTCGGCGACTTCCTGGACTCTCTGGAGAAGGTGGTCGCCCTGGGCGAGCTGGAGGCCCTGCCCGCCCACGAGTGGACGTTCCCCGACGCGGCGGCCCGCGCGGCGGCGATCCGCGCGCACCACGAGGACAAGCTCGTACGGCTGGTCGCCCTGCTGGCCGAGGCCGGCGAGCCCCTCACCATCTGGGAGACGGCCGGCCGGATGACCTGGAACCGCCCCTGGGAAGAGCTCCCGGCGATGCTGCGCGGCATGGCCGCCGGAGAGGCCGCGGCCCACCTGCGCGCCCTGGAGGTCCGGGAGGTGGTCCGCCGGATCGCGGGGCCGGATCCCGTTCGCTTCGCCCTACACTCGTAGACATCCGATGTCTGCGGGAACCTGAGGACGGTGAAGCGTGGCGGTCACCGACGCCGCTATCGACAAGATCAAGCAGATGATCCTCTCAGGCGAGTTGTCCCCGGGCAGCAGGCTGCCGAAGGAGGCCGACCTGGCCGACCGGCTCGGCCTGTCGCGCAACTCCCTGCGCGAGGCCGTCCGCGCCCTGGCCCTGATCAACGTGCTGGACGTGCGCCAGGGTGACGGCACCTACGTGACCAGCCTGGAGCCACGGCTCCTGCTGGACGCGATGTCGTTCGTGGTCGACTTCCACCAGGACGACACGGTGTTGCAGTTCTTCCAGGTCCGGCGGATCCTGGAACCGGCCGCGACCGCGATGGCCACGACGCGGATGACCGAGGCCGAGATCGGCGAGCTGCGCAAGATCCTTGACGAGCTGCCCGCAGACCCGAGTGTCGAGCAGCTCGTCGCCAACGACCTGGAGTTCCACCAGCGCATCGCGGCGGGCTCGGGCAACACGGTGCTGTGCTCCCTCATCGAGAGCCTGTCGGGCCCCACCACCAGGGCCCGGATCTGGCGTGGCCTCACCCAGGAGAACGCCCTGGAGAAGACCCGCGAGCAGCACATCGCGATCTGCGACGCCATCGCCTCCCGGCAGCCCGAGGTGGCCCACGCCTGGGCGACGGTCCACATCGCCGGCGTGGAGGAGTGGCTCCGCAACGCCCTCGGCTGACCCGATCGCCCGCCAATCGCCCGTCAAGAAAGATCACAAAGCCGTACGCTTGGGGCGGACCGGTCCTGCGACCACGAGGATGACCCCATGCAGCCACTCGGCGAAGCCGACTTACGGGTGGTGGCCGCCCTGCAGGTGAACGGGCGCGCCACCTGGGACAGGATCGGCCGGGCGCTGGGCGAGCCGATCCGCAACGTGGCCCGGCGGGCGACCCGGCTGATGGAGTCCGGCGTGCTCTCGGTGATCGGGGTGGTCGACGACCGGCGGCTGGGCTCGGTCGTACTCCGGACGCGCTGCCGTCCCGGATCGGCGATCGACGTGGGCCTGGCCCTCGCCGAGTTGCCGGAGACCCGGTTCGCCACGCTGGTCTCGGGTTCGGCGGACTGTACGGCGGAGCTCTCCGTGGCCGACGACGCGCTGGCGGACCTGCTCCTCCGGGACGTCCCGGCGATCGACGGAGTGGTGGAGAGCGTCGCCTATCCCGCGTTGCACTACTTCAAGACGCCCCAGCAGTGGCACCTCGACCTCCTCACCCCGCAGGAGGTCGAGGGCTTGCGTGAGCGGTGGGCGCCACCGCCGGAGCGGTTCCACCGCACGGGCGGGAAGCCCTCTGCCGAGGACGAGCGGATCATCGCGGCCGTGGTCACCGACGGCCGCGCCACCCACGCGGAGGTCGCGGCGGCCGCCGGGATCAGCGAGTCCACGGCCCGCCGCCGCCTGGACTCCCTGCTCCGCCAGGGCGTCCTGCGCATCCGCGCCGAGATCGAGCCCGCCTACCTCGGGCTGCCGGTGGAGGCCGTCCTCTGGCTCCGGGCGGCCGGGGGCGAGGTGGAGGCGGCGGGACACGCGCTGGCCGGCCTGGCGCAGGTCAGATATGTCGTCGCGGTGGCCGGTGACCACCAGCTCGTCGCGCACGTGGCCGTGCCCGGCCGGTTCGAGCTGTATGAATCCCTCCGCGAGATCGGCGGGCTGCCCGGTGTGCGGGCGGTCGAGACGACCATGATGCTCCGCCCGCTCAAGCGCGGCTTCATGATCAAACGAGACGGCCGGGTGCACCGCTGGGCAGGCCCGCACGTCCCGGCACGCGAGGCCACCGGGTAGACCCCGGCCCACGTCGTCACGTGGAACCCGGCCCACACCGTCACATAGGCCCCGCCCCGCGCCGCCAGGTAGAACCCCGCCCTACACCGTCACGTGGAACCCGGCCCGCGCCGCCGCAACGTCGCCACCGCGCCATCACCACCACACCACCACGCCGCCGCGTCACCACGCCGCCGCCGCGCCGCTCGCTTAGCGGGTGACATGGCTTTCGGCTCATGTGCCACGCTATGCTTTTGAGCAAGCGCTTGGTAAAGTCAGGGAGGTCTGGAGATGTCCGCGATCACCACGCGCGGGGAGCCGGACGTGTCGGTGAGCATCGAGATCGCCGCTCCGCCCGAACTCGTCTACGCCCTGGTCAGCGACGTTCCCAACCTCCCCTCATGGGCGGCGGAATGCGTGCGGTGCCGCTGGCTCGGCAAGGCGGCCGGTCCCGCTGAGGGCGTGCGGTTCCTCGGCGTCAACCGGAACAAGTTCTTCGTCTGGCCCACGGTCAGCGAGATCAGGCACGCCGACCCCGGGCGGAGGTTCTCCTGGGAGGTGCTCGGCGGCATCGCCTACTGGGAATACGTCATCACGCCCGCACCAGGCGGTTGCACGGTCACGGAGAGCACCTGGGACCTGCGCGGATTCGCGCTGAAGCATGTCCTGGCCCCCCTGATGTCCGGCGTCCGCGACCGGCGGGTCGCCAACCGCCGCAACATGGCCCTGACCCTGGATCGCCTCAAGCTCGCGGCCGAGGCCGCCCATCTCGGGAAGGCATGACGTGCGGGTTCTCATCAGCGGCGGCTCGGGATACATCGGATCTCACACGGTCGCGAAGCTCCTGGCCGCCGGCCACAAGCCCCGGCTGCTCGTCCGGGATCCCGGCAGGGCGGCCCGTGTCCTGGAGACGGTCGGCGTCGACAGCGCCCAGGTGGACTTCACCGTCGGAGACATCCGCGACGCGGACGCCGTGGAGCGGGCGCTCGCCGGGTGCGACGCCACGATCCACGCCGCCGCGGCGATCGCCGGATCAGGCGCGGCCCTCGTCGAGGCGAACGTCACGGGCACGGAGAACATCGTCGGCGGCTCCGTGCGCCACGGGCTCGATCCGGTGATCCACGTCTCCACGGTGGCGGTGTTCGTCCCGCCCTCGGCCCCCGTCATCACCCCCGATGCTCCCCTGGCCAGCCCCAGGACGGCCTACGGCCGGTCCAAGGCCCAGGCCGAGCGGCTCGTGCGGCGGCTCCAGGACGAGGGAGCCCCGATCACCGTCCTCTACCCCGGCGGGGTCATCGGCCCTCACCAGCCGAACCTCGACGCCATGATGCAGGGACTGGTCAGCGGGCTCCAGCAGGGGTGGGGCGTGTCCAGCGGCGGCGTCGCCCTGGTGGACGTGCGTGACGTCGCGACCGCGCTGGTGGCGGCCCTGAGTCCGGATCGGGGCGCCCGCAGGTTCCTCCTGGGGGGCCATTTCCTCACCTGGCCCGAGATGGTGGCCCTCTGCGACGAGCTGACGGGAAGGCCGTGCAAGGCGATCAGCGTGCCCGCCTGGGCGCTCCGGGGCATCGGCTCCCTCCTGGACCTCGCCAAGCGGGTGCGCCACTTCGACTACCCGCTGTCCCGCGACGCGGCGGACATCATGACCACGATGGTCCGCACCGACGACGAGCCGACCCTGCGGGCCCTGGGCATCGGGCTGCTCCCCGTCCGCCAGTCGGTGGAAGACTCCCTGCGGTGGCTGGCCGCGGCGGGTCATCTCGACCACGCCGCGGCGGGACGGCTGGCGCCTACGTGACCACCATCAGCTCGGCCGGGCCGCGCACGATGGCCGCCGTGCGCCACGGGACATCCTCCGGGGCGCCCGCCAGCCTCAGCGTGGGGAGCCTTCTGACCAGCGTTCCGATCGCGGCCTGAAGCTCCAGCCGGGCGAGCCCGGCTCCCAGGCAGTAGTGGTGGCCGTGGCCGAAGCCGATGTGCGGGTTGGGCTGCCTGAGGATGTCGAAACGGCCGGGATCGGAGAAGAGCTCGGGGTCCAGGTTCGCCGCCGCCACCGACGGCAGGACGACCTCGCCCTTCCTCACCTGGCCCGAGGGAAGGGAGACGTCCTCCGTGGCGAGCCTGAGCAACGCGGAGTCCGACGGCTGGCAGTAACGCAGGATCTCCTCGACCGCCACGGGCACCAGCGACGGGTCGGCGACCAGGGCGGCGTAGGCGTCCGGCTCGGTGAGCAGCATGAAGACGCCCTTGTTGAGCACCGTCGCGGTGGTCTCGTGACCGGCGACGATCAGCAGGAGCGTGAGCCTGGCGAGCTCCGACTCGCTCAGCGAGTCGTCCTCGTCCCTCGCGCCGATGAGGACGTCGACCAGGTCGTCTCCCGGCTCCCGGCGCCGTTCCGCGAGGAAGTCCGCGATGTAGGAGTAGAACTCGGCGCCCATGGTGAGCCGCTCCTCCTCGTTCAACGCCGAGTCGGACAGGGCGATGGAGGACCAGACGCGGAATCGCTCCCGGTCGGCGCCGGGCACGCCGAGAAGCTCGCAGATGATCTGGATGGGCAGCGGGAAGGAGTAGCGGGAGGCCAGGTCGACCGGCCCCTCGGGGAACCGGTCGATCAGCTGGTCGGCGATCTCGCATACGCGGGGCCGCCAGGATTCGATCCTGCGCGGGGTGAAGGCGCCGGAGACGATCCTGCGGATCCGGGTGTGCCGGGGCGGATCCATGTTGAGCAGAAGGTCCGGGTCCATCCCCGCGAGGTCCACCCCGTCGACGAGCCGTGGCGCGCCCTCGAAGCACAGCTCCCGGCTGAACCGGAGGTCGGAGAGCACCTCCTTGACGTCGGCGTGCCGTACGGCGACCCTGGCGGGCTGCCCGCTCGGCATGACGGCGTGATCAAGCGGGCACGAACTCTGCCTGCGGGCGAACTCGGCCGGCGGCCTGCCCGCCGGACCCGCTGGAAAGGGGAAACGATCCGTCATCCCTGAAAGACCCTGCGTTCGAGGGCACGGTAGCCGCGCCCGCCCAGCGAAAGGACGATCTTGTAGAACAGGTTGGGCGCGAGCACGCGGTCCCGCTCCTCTGCGGTGGCGTAGCGTGCCAGCCAGGGCCCCAGGAACGTGAGGTCCCGAGGCGAGAACTGCTTGCGCGCGTCAAGCTCGAAGCGCTGGTAGTCCTGGTTCGAGACGTATCGGGTGATCCCGGGGAAGACGATCTCCTCTTCCCTGGTCAGGTGCCTTTCGAGCAGGTCACGCAGCTTCGTGACCACCGAGGCCAGCTCCCCCGCACCCGACCCGGGATCGGCGGCGAACCGCGCCGCGGCCTCCCCCGTCCGCTCCAGCAGGGCGTCGAGCTCGACGTGGTCCTCGGTGAACGAGTCGAGGTCCATCGGCTCACCCGCCTCCTTCGAGGAGGCTTCGAGCAGCGGCCAGAGCCCGTTGTCCTCGATGCTGTGGTGGCGGATCGTGGCGAAGATCAGACGATCGATGTAGGTGCGCACCGCCTGCGCCCGCCGCCCGGGCATCTCACCGGCTGTCGGATCGCCGAGCAGGTTGACCAGCCGGAGCAGATCCGCCCGGATGGCGCGGTGCTCGACGAGCCCGACGGTGAGATCGACCGGTGGATCGCCCTCCCGTCTCGGAGTGATCTGTTTCATGTCAAAGCTCCCTGTGCGATCTCTATGCGATGCGGAACGATCCGCCGGCGAAGTAGTCCGCCAGGCCCTGCGCGCTGCTCACGCGTGAGGGCGGATGGAAGGCCAGCGGCTGGGTCGCCGCCGACAGGTAGGCGATCTCCGGTGACCCCAGGAAGGTCATCCCGCCGAGCAGCTCGACCGCCTGCCGCGCCGCGTCACCGATGGCGTCCTGTACGGCGAAGCGGGTGATGACGGATTTGGCCAGCGAGTCCTCGTCGTAGTCCCGCTGGCTGATCAGCCGGGCCAGCCCCTCCACGAGAAAGGTGGCCGTGTCCAGCCGGACGCCGAGGGCCGCGCGCTCGGCGGCGCTCCCTCTGCCCGCGAGGAACACCCGTTCGGCCAGGGCGGCGGCCACCCCGAGATAGACCGAGGCCATGATGCACTCGAACCAGACGAAGCCGATCGCCTGGAGCCTGTCCACCCCGCTCGGATCGTCGAGATCCGGCCGGACGACGAAGTCCTCGCCCACCAGCACGTCGGTGAACCGGACCTCGTCGCTCTCCGCCCCGGCCAGGATGTCGCTCGCCCAGAAGTCGTGCACGGATATGCCGGGGAGATCGGCGGGGGCGAACATCAGGCCGAGGGCGCCGTCCGGCAGCGCCACCGTGGCGGTCAGCAGGTCCATGGAGCGCGCGAGGCTGCACGGCTTCTTGCTGCCGTTGACGAGATAGCCGCCCTCCACCGGAACCGCGGTCATGGCGGGTTTCACGATGCTCTGCCCGGAGCGGCCCTCCGCGCCCGCCGAGGAGATCAGCAGCCCCTTGGCCGCGACCTCCTGGAGCAGCACGGTCTCCAGCGCGTCGGGACCGTTGGCCTCCACCACGACGTACAGGGTGGCCACGGAGAAGTGGTGCATGGCGGTGCCGACGGCGAGCGACGGTGAGGCCGCCGCGACCGCGGCGATGGTTCGCATGGCCTCCACCGGGGACGCGCCCGCACCGCCGTGCTCGGCCGGGACGAGCAGACCCGGGCCACCGTGCGAACGGAAGATCCCGATTCCGGGATTGCGCGGCCTCTCCAGGTCGAGCAGCGGGACCTCCGCGAGGGCGGCGCGCAGGCCCGGCAGGTGACGGTCACAGGCCTGTCTGGCGACGTCGAGACTTCTCACGCCTGCCCTCCTTGATCTGAGCGAGCGCGTAGGTGAGAACCTGCCAGGCCGCGAAGCGGTAGACGCTCAGCGGGGTGTAGCCCCGCGTGCCGCTCTTGAGCCGCGCGACGATCGCGCGGACGTCCTCTTCGCGGGAGAAGATGCGCGGGAAGAACCTGAGTTGCAGGACCAGGACCCCGCAGTCCCTCATGATCATCGCTGACAGGGCCGCTTCGAGCAGCTGGCCCAGCTGCGAGCGCCGGTTGAAGGGAAACCAGCGCCGTCTGAGCATGAGCCGCATGTGGCTGCCCCGGCCCGCGGCGAAGTCGAAGAGCTTCGACTGCGCCGCGATCTCGGCCAGCCCCTCGTTGAGCAGCGCCTGGCTCCGCTCCCGCTCCGCCTGGACCTCCGGGTCCTCCACGCGTTCCAGCGCGTGGAGCGCGATGTGGGCCGTCAGCCCGTTGCGGTAGTGCCGCCGCAGCCGCTCAAGGTGGTCCGGGTTCGCCTTCAGCGCCCGGTCGTGAACCTCTCGCGTGACCAGCGCCGCCCCCATGGGGAGCGTCGTGTCGCTGAGCGGTTTGGCCAGTGTGGCGATGTCGGAGTTCGGCAGCACGCGGTCGTGCGCCAGGAAGGCGTCCCCGGTCCGCCAGACGCCGGTGACCACCTCGTCGACCCCGATCAGGTATCCGCACTCGTCCTTGAGTTCGGAGATCAGGACCAGCAGGTCCTCGGGGAGCGCCTCGCACAGCAGCCCGCGGGTGACCTCCAGCCAGACCAGGGCGATGTCGTTCTTCCGGAGTTCCCGCTCCAGCCGCTTCCTGGCGTCGGCCGCGAACGGGTCGACGTAGACCAGGTCGAAGTAGTAGGGCCGGAACGCCTCGCGATCCGACTCGATGTGCTGCTGGCCGTACTTGCTGAGGTTCATCGAGATCAGCGTCTTGCCGGAGAAGTTGCCGTCGAACGTCAGCACCTTGGTCCTGGGCGAGCCGGCCATCAGGGCGAGGCTCACCGCGACGTCCACGGCGGTGGCTCCGCTGACCGCCGGAAAGGCGTGCTCGAATCTGGTGAGACCCCCGAGGTGACTCTCCAGGTCGGCGAAGTAGTCGTGGTCCGGATCGTGCTCGGCGAGCACCTCCGCCACGATGTCCTGCGGGTTGTGGCCGCGGAGGTTGACGCCGCCGCAGCCCGCGCAGTCGATGACCTCGCTGCCGTCGGCGAGCCGCAGCCGCGCCCCCGACGCCTCCGTGATGTCCAGCGCGAAGCCGGACATCTCCATGCCCTGGGCGGTGATCGGGTTCACGTGGTCCCGGAAGGTGTCGATCCGCGCCCGCATGTCGGTGTCGATCAGGCGCAGCCGTTCCTCGTCCGCCTCGTTGACGTGGCCGTGCCTGTGGAGCGCGTCCAGCACGAGTGACAGGCACAGGCCGTTGCCGCCGAAGGTGGAGGTGTGGGCGAGGCTGTCGCGCGCGTTGTTCCACACCGAATACGCCTCGGCGGACATGGTGAAGCATCCGAAGGGGACCTGCCTGCCGGTCAGGTTCTCGCCGAACACGTGAACGTCCGCCTCCGGGCCCCCGGTGAAGAACTCGGGCTCCCACAGGTCGAGCTCGGTGTTGCAGAGCACGCGCAGGCTGCCCCGCTCGGCCGCCAGGTCGAACAGTTCTCGCCCGTCTTCCCGTCCGCCCGTGGATGTCCGGACCAGCACGACCGCGGACCACTGCCCGTCACGCAGGAGGTCCAGGGCGGCCGGGATGTCCGGCGTGGAATGGACGCAGGGGGCCAGCGCCCCCTCGGTTCCGGCACCGACCGGATCGAAGAACGGCGCGTACCGGTCTTCGGGGTCGACGAGCAGGACGCGTCCCGAATCCGCCCTCTTCCTGCGTACCGAGGTGTGCCGGGCGAGTTTGACGGCACCGGACAGGCCTTCGAGGGTGGAGTTGGCGAAAAAGGTGTAGAAGCGCTCGGTTCCGCCGAGGAGGCGGCTGAGCATGTAGCCCAGTTTCGCTCCCTCGGCGCTGATGAACGCGTTGGTAAGGATCATGTTGGCTCGCCGTTCCTCGGTGAACTGGGCGATCGCCTTCAGCGTCACCGAGTCGGCGGGACCACAAACAGAGGTCACGTGTCTTCCTACGGTGTTTCCGTCCGGTCAACCGGTTCGGGGGATCGACTTGTACTCGAGGTAGCCGTCCAGCCCCTCGGGTCCCAGCTCGCGGCCGACGCCGCTGGCCTTGACCCCTCCGAACGGGGAGGCCGGGTCGAGTATGAACATGTTCACGCCGCACACACCGGTCCTGATCCGGCGGGCGACCTCCATCCCGTGCCGCTCGTCGGCTGTCCAGACCGATCCGCACAGGCCGTACTCGCTGTCGTTGGCGATCCGGATCGCCTCGTCCTCGTCCTCGTAGGGGATCACCACCAGGACCGGCCCGAAGATCTCCTCGCGCGCGATCCGCATCGAGTTGTCACCGGCGAAGACGGTCGGCTCGACGTACCAGCCGCGGTCGAACCCGCCCCGGCCCCCGCCGGCGACCAGCTTGGCTCCCTCCTCCTGGCCGAGGCGGATGTAGCCCTCCACCCGGTCACGCTGCCGGCTCGTCACCAGCGGCCCGATCTCGGTGGCCGGGTCGAACGGGTCGCCGAGCCTGGCGGAGCGGGCGTAGGCCGCCACGCGTTCGACCACCTCGTCGAACCGGCCGCGGGGCGCGAGCACCCTGGTCTGCGCCCCGCACGCCTGCCCGCTGATCAGGAAGGCCGCCATCGGCAGCCAGCCGACGTAGGTGTCGAGGTCCGCGTCCTCCAGGATGACGGCGGCGGACTTGCCGCCCAGCTCAAGGCTGCACCTCTTCATCTGCTCGGCGCAGATCGCACCGATGCGGCGGCCCACCGCGGTCGAGCCGGTGAACGCCACCTTGTCGACGTCCGGATGCCGGACGAGATGCTCCCCGGTCTCCCGTCCCGCGGGCACGATGTTGACGACACCGGGCGGGAACCCCGCCTCGTCCACGAGCTGGGCGAACAGATGCGCGTCGAGGGGTGTCTCGGGGGCGGGCTTGACGACCGCCGTGCATCCGGCGAGCAGCGCCGGCGCCAGCTTCGTCATGATCAGGAACTGGGGCGTGTTCCAGGGCACGATCGCGGCCGTCACGCCGACCGGCTCCCGCCTGACGGTGACCGGCCCGAGCATGCCCGGCCGTTCGGTCTCCCAGGCGACGGAGTCCGCCAGGCGGGCGTAGAAGTCCAGTACCGCATGCGCGATCGGCACCTGCCCGATCTGGGAGAAGGTGATGGACGACCCCATCTCGGCGGTGATGATCTCCGCCATCTCCGGCTGCCGGGCCGCGTAGAGCTCGGAGAGGCGGCCCATCAGCGCCGCCCGCTCGCCAGGCTCCATCCGCGGCCAGGGCCCGGTGTCGAACGCCCCGCGCGCCGCGGCCACCGCCGCGTCCATGTCGGCGGGCGTGCCGTCGGGCACCCGGCCGATCACTTCCTCCGTGTGCGGAGAGACCACCTCGATGACATCGGTCCCACGGGACGCCACCCAGCCGCCGTCGATGTAGAGCCGATCCTGTACGTGCATTCCACCTCTCCTGACTCACGGAGCCGTGGGGAACGTCGCGCCGCATTCCCTGGATGCCAGCTGTTGACCGAACGCTTGCTTGGACGATAGCACTGGGCACGACGACCTGCGACCTCGCGAAGCCCCCGAGCGGCGCGACATGCAAGAACAAGTTCTTCATTCTTCTCCGGGGGCTACCTAGATATTGACGTGTCCACTCAGACGGAATAGAACCTGTTTCAATTCCTTGTGTCACGGAGGAGCCCCATGCCCCCTGAGATCGATGTCATCAGCCCCGACGTCTACGAGGCGGGCGGGATCCCCCACGAACAACTCCGCTGGCTACGGGAGAACGCGCCCGTCTACTGGCACCCGGACCCCCACGAAGGCGTGCCCGGCTTCTGGGCGGTGACGAGACACGAGGACATCGTCCAGATCTCCCGGAACTCCGAGCTCTTCTCCTCCTGGCAACGCACGGCGATGTTCGAGGAGTACGGCGACGAGGACCTGACCATGCAGCGGGAAATGATGCTGTTCATGGACCCGCCCGACCACACGCGGCTGCGCAGCCTCGTCAACCGCGCCTTCACCCCGCGGATGGTCAAGAAGCTTGAGAAGCACATCAGCGACATCTGCCATGACCTCATCGACGAGGTCGCCGGCCGGGGCAGCGCCGACTTCGTGGCGGACATCGCCGCCCCCCTGCCCGCCTACGTGATCTGCGAGCTCATGGGAGCCCCGCCCGAGGACCGCAAGCTCGTCTTCGAGCTGTCGAACCGGCTCATCGGATTCGACGACCCGGAGTTCACCACGACCCCCGAGGACGCCACCAGGGCCGCCGCCGAGATCTACGAATACGCGCAGAAGCTGGCCGACCTGCGGCGCGCCGACCCGCGTGACGACATCGCGAGCAAGCTCCTCCAGCCGGACGAGAAGGGCAGAACCCTCTCCGACACCGAGTTCAACCTGTTCATCCTGCTCCTCACGATCGCGGGCAACGAGACCACCCGCAACGCCTCCTCGGGCGGCATGCTCGCCTTCTTCGACAACCCCGACCAGTGGCAACGGCTCCGGCAGGACCGCCGGCTGCTGCCCACCGCGGCCGACGAGATCGTCCGCTGGGCCAGCCCGGTCAACCTCTTCCGCCGTACGGCCACCCGCGACACCGTCATCCGCGGCCAGGAGATCAAGCAGGGCGACAAAGTCGTCGTCTTCTACCCCTCCGCCAACCGGGACGAGGACGTGTTCGCCTCACCCGACGTCTTCGACATCGGCCGCGACCCCAACCCGCACATCGGCTTCGGCGGCGGCGGAGCCCACTTCTGCCTCGGCACCCACCTGGCACGCATGGAGCTCAGCATCCTTTTCGACACCCTGCTCGACCGCATGCCCGACATCCGGCCCACCGGCGGCGTCCGCCGCCTGCGCTCCAACTTCATCAACGGGGTGAAGGAGATACCGGTCGGCTTCACCCCCACCAAACGGCATCAGCCGTAACGGATTTCATCTCAAAACCCAAGCTTCACAAGGCCTAGCACTCCATGCTTGAAACATGTTCTATTAAGTCACGACCGACAACGGGCGGACCGCTTCAGGCCGTCCAGGGAGGTATCGACCCGTGCGAGCAGCACTGATGCATTCCCCCGGCGACTCCGCGCTCGACCTGCGCGACGACGTCACCACGGTCGGCCCGGATCCCGGCGAGGTGAAGATCCGGGTCAGGGCGACCGGCGTCTGCCACTCCGACGTCTCCGCGCTGAAAGGCATCCTTCCGGCTTCGATCCCCGCCGTGCTGGGACACGAGGCCGCGGGCGAGGTCGTGGCCGTCGGCGACCTCGTCACCTCCGTCCAGCCGGGCGACCATGTCGTCCTGTCGTTCGTCGCGCCCTGCGGCACCTGCGCCGACTGCCTGGGCGGTCAGCCGTACCTGTGCCTGCCGTACACCATCGAGGCCTTCACCAAGCCGCGTTTCCGCCTTGGGGACGGCAGCCCCTGCTTCGCGCTCGCGGGCCTGGGCGCGTGGGCGGAGGAACTGGTCGTGCCCGCGGCGGCGACCGTCAAGATCGACAATGACGTTCCCTTCGAGCTGGCGGCCCTGCTGAGCTGCGCCGTGGCCACCGGCGTCGGCGCCGTGATCAACACGGCCCGCGTCGAGGAGGGGGCCTCGGCCGTCGTCATCGGCGCCGGCGGCATCGGCCTGTCGGTGATCCAGGGCCTGCGACTGGCCGGCGCCGCCACGATCCTCGCCGTCGACCCGGTGGAGGCCAAGCACGCGACCGCCAAGCGTTTCGGCGCCACGCACACCGCGACACCCGACGACCTGGACATGGTCAAGGGCCTGCTCACGGCGGGCAGGGGCTTCGACTACGCCTTCGAGGCCGTGGGCCGCTCCGCCACCATCAAGACCGCCTGGGGTGCGACCCGCCGAGGCGGGAACGTCGTCGTCGTGGGCGCAGGCGCCGCGGACGACATGTTCCAGGTCGACGCCTTCTCTCTGCTGTTCGAGGGCAAGAGCATCCTCAGCTCGGTCTACGGCAGCTCCGACCTGCGGCGTGACGTCAACCGCTTCGTGAGCCTGTGGCGCGCCGGCCGGCTCGACCTGGAGAGCCTGGTCACCCGCCGCATCCGATTCGAGGATCTCAACGACGCGGTCCTCTCCCTGGACAAGGGCGGAGACATGATCCGCCAGGTGGTGCTTTTCGACTGATCCGAGGTGTTCCATGGCCATCCACGTCAACCTCGTCGACCAGGACTTCTACGCGCGGCACGGCGTACCGCACGACCAGCTGAAATGGTTGCGCGCCAACGCCCCCGTCCACCGGCACGAAGGTGATCGCGGATGGCCCGACTTCTGGGCCGTCACCAGGTATGAGGACGTCGTCCGTGTCTCCCGACGCTCGGACCTGTTCTCCTCCAGCAGGAGACTCGCCCTGTTCAACGAGGTGTCCGACGAGCAGCTCCAGCTGCAGCGGATGATGATGCTCAACCAGGACCCGCCGGAGCACACCCGGCGGCGTTCCCTGGTCAACCGGGGCTTCACCCCGCGGATCATCGGCCAGCTCGAACAGCACATCCGCGACATCTGCCACGAGCTGGTGGACGAGGCCCGGGGCCACGGCTCGGTCGACTTCGTCCGGGACATCGCCGCCCCCCTGCCGCTCTACGTGATCTGCGAGCTGCTCGGCGCCCCCGTCGAAGACCGGGACAAGCTCTTCACCTGGTCCAACCAGATGATCGGCGCCGAGGACCCCGACTACGCGGCCGATCCCGCCGAGGGGCGGAACGCGGCCGTGGAGGTCTACACCTACGCCAACACGCTGGCGGCCGAGCGGCGCGCGGAGCCACGCGAGGACATCATCACCAAGCTCCTGCAGCCCGGCGAGAACGGCGAGTCCCTCGACGAGAACGAGTTCGACCTGTTCGTGCTACTGCTGGTCGTCGCGGGCAACGAGACCACCCGCAACGCGGCCTCCGGCGGCATGCTCACCTTCTTCGAGCACCCTTCGGAATGGGCCCGGCTGGTCGCCGACCCCTCCCTCGCCCGCACCGCGGCCGACGAGATCGTCCGCTGGGTCTCCCCGGTCAACCTCTTTCGCCGTACGGCGACCGCCGACACGATGATCGGAAAGCAGGAGGTGCGCGAGGGCGACAAAGTCGTGGTGTTCTACAGCTCCGCCAACCGGGACAAGGACGTGTTCGCCTCACCCGACGTCTTCGACATCGGCCGCGACCCCAACCCGCACATCGGCTTCGGCGGCGGCGGAGCCCACTTCTGCCTCGGCAACCACCTCGCCAAGCTCGAACTCCGCGTGCTCTTCGAAGTCCTGGCCGAACGCCTGCCGAACCTCACCCAGGCCGGCCCCGCCCACCGGCTCCGCTCCAACTTCATCAACGGCATCAAAGCCCTGCCGATCACCCTCACCTGACGAAACACAGCGGCCGGGAGCGACTGATCAAGGCTCATCGGGTACGGCGGGCAGATCGGCGAAAATGCCGGCGCCCTCAACGAGATCATCTCGGGTCCTCAGCCACGCCTTGATCTCCGGAGTGTTGTGCGTGGCATAGTTGTCACACACCAGGTGGACATCCAGTTCGGCGGACGCCGGCTTATCTGTCATGGCCAGGAACTTCTTGAACTCCACCGCCCGGCACCCTGTAAAACTTACAGATGAAGTAAGGCAGGTTCAGGCGCAGCTCTCAGAGATCTCGACGGATCTGAGAGTTATTGAGCACACCTCACTGGAATGGACTAGGTCACTCCGCAAGTGGAAGCCGGATCTATCCACCCGCGAACGAGTCAAGGGACTAATGTCCGAACCGAAATCCACGGCGGTGGACTCCAGTTAGCCAGGCGCGCCTACATTTTGGCTTTCTCCTTGTTTACGATGCCTCTCCGCCAAGCCGGTCACTCTCAACCCGAGACGCCTTGCGCGACCGACCACCACCAACACCCTGCCCGTATCGCTCCTGCTTGTCCCAGAGGATGAGCGGTACGGCTTCCACGCCGGGGTCCGACCGAGCGCTTTGTCCTCCTCAGACAGGCCGTCAGGTTCGCCGTTCTTGCCACACAGCCGATAAGCATGGACGCTGCGGGGCGTCACACCAAAGCAGTCGGCGATGTCAGCTGCGGCCACCGAGAAGCTGCGATCATATGCGTCGATCAGTTTTCAATAAGCTTGTCAGACACAGCTTTCTCACTCCCAAATAACACGTTTAGTAGCCACTCATGCACTAGAAAAAACTTTGTCTTTACGTTGAATTCATGCAAAGATCATCCGGCTTGATTGGATCAATCATGAAAGGCCGGAGTGAACACACATCCCCCGAGGTCCGGCGTGTTAGCCCGCAGCTACCGCCGCACCTCCCTGATAGCCGCGCTGGGGCTATCCACCTCCCTGATGGCGGCACCCGCCATCGCCGATCCCACTCCCACACCTACGCCCACTATTCCCGCAGCGAAGGCGACCGCCGCCCCCGACCTGGTAGCAACCGCCAAGCAGGAGGCCGAGCGACAGAACAAGCCGGTCGAGATCGCCAGCCTGCACACGGAGAACTCCACCACGGTCGCCAATCCGGACGGCAAGACGGTGGGCACCTACGTCTACAGCCAGCCCGTCCGGATCCAACAGGACGGCGCCTGGAAAGAGGTCGACACGACCCTGGTCGTGGAGAACGGGGTCGTCAAGCCCCGGGTGGCCAAGCTGGACATCAGCCTGTCCAACGGCGGCACCACCACGCTGCTGACCGCCAAGGGCGACTCCCTCGGGGTGAAGAAGGGCACGGCTGGCAAGGTGGAGATCGCCGCGCCGGGCATGCTGCCCACCCCGAAGCTGTCGGGTAACAGGGCGGTGTACGAGTCCGCCTACGGCCGCGGCATCGACCTGGTCGTCACCGTCACCCCGGCCGGGTTCCACCGGGAGATCGTGATCCGGGAACGCCCCGGCAAGCAGTTGAAACTGCCGATCTCCGCCGATCTGCCGTCCGGGATGCGCTACGGCACCACCTCCGCGGGCAAGGCGGCCGTGCTGGCCGACGACAAGCCGGTCACCGAGCTGGCCACGGCGCGGATGCTGGACGCCACGGCGGCCGAGGCCCCCGGATCCGGCCGCGTCGGTGCGGCGAGGACCGCCGTGGAGCAGAAGAAGAACGGGCCGGTGCTGGTGCTGTCGCCGGACGCGGGCTTCCTGGCCGACCCGGCCGTCACCTACCCGGTGACGCTGGCCGCGGATGGTACGGACTGGTACGGCCCCGGCTACCCCGATGACACGTTCATCAACAACAAGACCTGGAACACCGGCGGCCCCAACCAGCACATGTACAAGCTGCTGGTCGGCGTCGGCGGCAACGCCATCGCCAACGGCCCCACCAACGACCCGAGCGTCACCTGGCGCAGCTACCTGCGCTTCGACCTGACCGGCGCCCCGTTCATGGGCCGGCCGATCCTCAACGCCGACCTGCGGCCGTGGAACTACCGCTCGCACGCCTGCGGGGACCAGAAGGGCGACATCGTCGTCCGCCGGATCACCAGCGACTGGTCGGTCAACACGCTGAGCTGGAGCAACCAGCCGGCGGTGACCACCAGCGGGCAGGGCACCAAGGGCAGCGCCGTGGGCGATCACTGCTCGGGCAGCCTGGGCTCCCAGGACGTGTTCTACACCATCGAGGACATCGTCCGGGCCTGGGCCGGCGGCGCCCCCAACTATGGCCTGCAAGTGGGCGCCCTGTATGAGGGTCCGGTCATCAACTGGCGCGAGTTCCGCTCGGCCAACTACGTTACCGACGCCAACGGCCACGGTCCCGTCCTGTTCGTGAAGTACGAGGAGCCAGCACCGGAGATAACCATTGCCTCGTGGAGCTACGGGGATGAAGCGAAGGTGGACACCTACGAGGAGGCTGTTGCGCTAGCCAACGACCCACAGCGGGCACGCGCCTCCACCCAGCTCACCACCGATGCCCCCCTTAGCTGGGAAGCCGCCTACGAGCAGAAGATCAACTCGACCGAAACGCTGACAACACCCGCAGATGTTCTCCTAAATGGGCCACCGCCTGAGGAACCTCCGACACCGACGCCCACTCCGGGGGTGGACACGACGGCGCCAACAGTGGTGAGTGTCAGCCCGACCAACGAGGCCGCCAACGTACCGGTCGACACGCAGGTGAAGGTGACCTTCAGCGAGCCGGTCACCGACGCGCATCTCTCACTGACGGATCGCCTCAACGAAGGACAGGCCGCAGGCAGCACGGTGATGTCCACCGACAACAAGACGCTGACCTTCACTCTCGCGCGGCCTTTGACCGGGACCTATTACTCGGCGCAGGTCAGCGGGGCCAAAGATGCCGCAGGAAACGTAATGGCGGCTGCGTATACATGGCGGTTCACCACCTCCAATCCAGTCCCGACCCCCACCCCCACTCCGACGCCCACGCCGACTGCTTGTGCGGAACCTACGTGGGTGTCGACCCAGGGCTATGAGTATCTCAGCAAGGTGTCCTGGAAGGGACACGTGTGGAAGATCGACGAGGATGGGGCCGAACCCGGCCAAGAGCCAGGGGTGTATTCGGGATGGACAGACCTCGGAGCCTGCGGAGGCACCACCCCGACCCCAACACCCACGCCGACGCCAACGCCGACCCCTGCATGCACCTATCCGACATGGGTTGCCGGAAAGTTCTATTCGAAGGGCACTCGACTCACCTGGAAGGGGCACTCCTGGGAAGCCACGGCTGGGTGGCCGACCGGGACAGAACCCGGATCAAGCGGATCCAGCGGAGATTGGCGAGACCTGGGCGCCTGCAGCGGCACGCCCGCCAGCGTCTCGGCGCAGGCCCAGGCGGAACCGCAGCCCACTTCCACCACAGGTGAAGTCAAGCCGTCCGTCGTTCCCTCCACCGCGACGTCGAATTCGGCACAGCCACTGCGATCTGCTGCGACTGCCACATTACCGCCTCCTCCTGCGAACAATGAGTACCGCCGTATGACCAAGAGTGATTGCGAGGCTAACAGAAATAAGGCCAAGCGGCCCTCTGGCTGGATCATGAATCGTCACTCGTGGTGCACCATAGGGACATTCACTGTCAAAAAAGCGAGGCCTCCGGGCGTCAAAACCTTTCTTGAAGTTGAGGCGATGTTCATCGCATATACCTTCAGTGGTAGTAGTAGTATCAGGCCGGATCGTGGAGAAACTACTCGCGACATCCTCATCGATGTTCACATGGGAACTCCCAGCATACTCAACCCCGAGGTGGCTGGAATGTACCTTCAGGTGGGCGCTATGCCGGCAGAGAACCCAAGCGAATGCGAGCATGTCACCCAATGGAATGGCGGCTCGAATAATAATAGCATAGTTCAGTCGCTAAGTCAGTGGGCGGGCGGCTCCTACAGATTCCGTCTACGCTGCCCGGAAACAAAGGCAAAAGCAGAACGCATCCACACTTGGAATGAGAGTCAGGGGCATACAGATTCAGTCAAAAACACGGAGAAAGTCACCAAAGGCAGGTTTAAGCTATACGCCAGCTATCCTAACTTCCCCGGGCTTCAGTACTATTGGACGACGAACCGGAACGACCACGAACCGGGAACCACTGTTCGCTGCGATACTGCCAGTTACCTCGGTAAAGGCAATGGCGGATGCGTATTCGACGACGCTGTTCCTTCGTTGGAACACCAGCTCCAACATGGGTACGATGAAGCTTATAAGCACTATTGGAACGCATGCTATCAGCCAAACATCACATATCCCCGCCTGCTGAAACTCGGCGACTTCCCTGCAGTCAAAGAGAAGTCTATACCGGGCTGCTACGATTCGCAAAGGAATATGAAATATAATTACCTTCATCGAATCGATAGTACAACGGGTGACAATAATCGAAACAGCATAACTCGTCCTGAATGTGAATGGCTCTGGGGTAACTATTCCGACGACCACAGGGAGTGCGACGAATTTCCGTTCGCCAAGGCGTGGGAGAGGTGGAATAATCCATATCTTGGAGCCAACCTAACCAGAGCCGGGTACTCGCTATGCCCTATACCAGGAGCTGATAACGGAAAGGCGGGAACTCTGTTCGGTAGCTTTCTTGCGAAAGATCGAATCCTTATCGCCGAACCTTTCTACATTCGGTTCGAGACAGAGATAGAAAACCCGCCAGCATGTACCACACCTCTTCCTGGGCATAACTAGCACAGATAAGGTAATTGGACGAAACTTCTTATAGGTGGGGTGCGGCAGTGAGCGAACACCGCACTCCACCTATAGACTTTTCATATAAATAGTCGAAGGAGTTGCCGATGCAAATCGATGAAGCAATCAGGCATTACCGGAATCTACTCGACCAGACATGGATGGGAGAGGGTATGGCGTGGACAGTGATCATCGCGGATGATAAACCGATCGAGCTCCATGAAATCGCAACCTCTCTATCCGGAGGGGCCCCTCCTGAGGTATGGGAAGACACTCCTAGGATGGCGACCGACCGCATCAACAGTATAAATTACTTCATTCCTGTAAAATCTGAATATCGCATCAACCTCATCGAGCCGGGATTGCCACACACCAACTACTCAGAATTCATCCAATGGATGAGTGCGGGACGTCGCCTCTGGTCTGCCTCTTGGCATACCAAAGGAGGGGAGCAGCTAATATACGTCGAGAACGGGGAAGTCCTCTTCCGAATAGGCGAATACTTCAACGTGCACATGCCTTTCGGCACCAGCATCACCGCAGCGCAACGTGAATTGGAGATAATGCGCCAACCCAGTCTCTCCGAGAGTAAGGCCGCCGCCTTGGCAATCATGGAATTGCATGGCGGATTTCGGCTGAACCTTGAATGGCTGGATTCTCCCGGACCGGTAATCGCCGTCGACCAGCCGATACCCGCCGGAGCCACCCCACCAAGTGCCTTCGCGTCGGCCGAACCAAAACTGGCGACTCATCTTCGACAAGCATCCCCCACCGCCCGGCGATCATTCCTGATCCACCTGACCGAACGACTAGCTGATCGTTACGACCTGCGTATCCCAGAGGTGACAGCCGTCCTTGATCAGATGTGCAGCGGGCAGCGTCCTACGCCCGCCGAATGGCGCGATCTCGCCAGCGAAACGATGTACCTTGCTCAGGACCATTGGTTCGGCAGCCCTGCGGATGCTGAGCCGGCGTGGCTCCGCTGGCAGGCCGCAATCGCAATCCGCCACGCGTTGCGCTCTCTAGACACCGGTGCGGAAAATGTCGAAGCCTTGCTCTCTGCCCGCAATGCTCTTCACAGCGAGTGGGAGAGTCTCCGCGATGAAATTCTGGCTCTTCCTCAGTGACCGACCATGTCGTCTAGGCAAAATAATGTTCAACCTAGATCGGGCAGGGGAATGTCAGTGATTCCGAATTTATCGAAGAATAGACAGACAGCAAAAGCGTGAGGGATTTCAAAAACAACTTTATAATGTCTACCCATAATAAATCGTCCGGCCATCCCCCAGACGAGCATGGCGTCCCCGTTCAGCCTGTTCTTGTCGATCGTCGCGACCGGCAGTTTGCCGTCGCCGTCCACGCATCTGCGGTTCGCACACCGAACCCGGCCCTCCCGGCGGCCAACCCGCAGGGAGAAGGTGCGGCAGTACGGGCAGGCTGGCGGAAGCTGCCCGGCCGGAGCACGCAGCGGCTCCCATTTCTCCGCCTCACCGATGTCCCGGACCTCCCAGGCCCGCCGGATCCAGCTGGACAGTATCCGGGCCGTACGCCGAGCGCTGTCCTCGGGCACGCCGTGGGTAAGGCGGGCGATCGAGGCCAGAGCCGCCGCAGTGTTGCCGTCGGACCCGCCTCGGCGCTCGCCGAGGTGTCCGGCGACCTCGCGCCGTAGGGACGCCTCCAGGCGGCGGATGCCCTCGTGAATGTCCATAAGCAGCGGCCCGGCCTCGGCGTGCCAGGGCGCGGGCGAGCCGGTCACCTTGTGGTGGCTCATGGTGCCCGTGGTGGGGTCGGCAACCGGCTCGGCCAGCAGCGCCTCCAGCCGGGCCAGCAGATCAGCCAGTTCGGCGACCAGAACTGTGATCTCGGCGGCGGGGCCAGTGTCAGCCACTTCCGCTTTCTCCCGTGTCCATCCAACGCAGGACGGCCAGCGCGCTTCCGACGTGAAGCCCCTCGCCGGACTCGATCCGGCGGATTGTGGCTATAGCCACCCCGATCTGCTCGGCCGCCTGCTTCTGACTCAGGTGGCGAGCGCGGCGGGCTTCGCGCATCAGCAGCGGCAACGCGGTGAGCACCTCGGCCAGCTCGGTGTAGGAGGTCGGCTCATCAGTCATCGTTCACCCATTCATGGTTGGAGCAGGCCGGCCACCAGGCGCGGCACTCGGTCGCGAGGCCGTGGCTGGCCCGGACACCGTCGCCGAAGACACACTTCGGGTAGCCCCAGGCGTTCTTTCGCCGGATGGAGCAGGTGCCGCAGCGACGATCAGGTGCCCGGTGGTCACCGTACGGCGCGGCCTGCTCGTGCGGGCGAAGTATCGAGCTGAGCACCGCAGATAGCGGGTGAATGCCCACGGCGAGCATGGCGGCCTGCCGCCGGGTACGGCGCACCGTCTGCGACTCCTTCGGCGACTGCTCAGGGTCGGGGCGTCGGACGCGCCGAACCGCATGAGGGCCTCATCCATCGTGGCCGTCCGGGGCGCGCACAGGTTCGGGGCGGTCGCTGCCTCGGATCAGGCTCAAGCCAGAGAACGGCGGACGGTCCTGGACGTAGAGCACTCGGTCCTCTGTGATGACCGGCCGCACCTGGCACCACAGCGCCCGCACACTCTGACCGTCCGAGCCACTGCCGAGCGCCTGATGCGCGCCGTCGGCCAGCGCGGCGGCGGAGCCCACTTCTGCCTCGGCAACCACCTCGCCAAGCTCGAACTCCGCGTGCTCTTCGAAGTCCTGGCCGAACGCCTGCCGAACCTCACCCAGGCCGGCCCCGCCCACCGACTCCGCTCCAACTTCATCAACGGCATCAAAACCCTGCCCGTCACCCTCACCTGACGACCAGCGACTCCGCCCGAGCAACACAGACGACCAGGCACGGCCGATCAAAGCTCATCGGGTACGGCGAGGCGGTCGCGCACCCGCCCGGCGAAGACGGGTACCCCCGCGCGCTCCAGGGAGTGGGTGATGTCCAACCCGGTCATGGGCGGGCGGCGTTTGCCCCTTGCCATCCGGGCCAGGACAGCGACCACCTCGTGGGGACTCTGCGCCAGCAGCGAGCATAGGTAGGTGTCGGGGTCGGTGACGGTCAGCCCGTATCGGCTCAGGGTCGCGGTGGGAAAGTCGGCGAGGTTCCAGGTCACCACGGTCTGGGCGCGACCGGCGATGGCGGCGGCCATGTGGTGACGATCATCGTGATCAGGACCGTCCAACTGCCCGAGCAGGTGCTTGTAGTCATCCTCGGACACGCGGGTGTCGGCGAAGAACTCTCGAATCGCCGCACTGATACGTGCCGCCGCCGATGCGGAGCGATGCTGCTCGCGTACGATGACCCGTTCCCACTCCACCAGCAGATGATCGCTCCAGACCACGGTGTGCACCGCGTCCTCGGTCAGGGCGAGCATCAGATCCATCAGCGAGAACGGGAACAACACGTTGGTGTCAACGAAGACGCGCGCCATCGGCCAGCACTCCCGCAGGTCAGTAGGGCAAATCCGCTTCTTCTGCGACTTCCATGATCCTGCGGCGCCCTTCGGCCCGGCGCTCGCGACGAGCCTGGAACTCCACGACGTCCGAAAGGCGAACCAGACGATGACGGCTGTCAGGCAGATGCTGAGAGGGAATCTCGCCTTCGTCCAGCAGCCGGGCGACGAAGGGCCGCGACACCCCCAGCAGTTGCGCGACCTCGTTCGGCGTCAGCCGGGTCTCCACAGGCAAAGCCAGAACGGCATTCCCCGCCGCGAGATCCTGAGCAGCCGCCAGCACCAAGCGTGCGAGTCCTTCGGGAAGCACGATGTCATGCCCACTCGCCCCGCGTAGCACTAGCTGCACCTGGGGACGGTCAGCGGCCTGTAATTCGGCGAGCACCTCGCGATCGGCGCTGACCGGCTCGACGCGGGTCGCATGGGCCAGAACTCCAGTACGAGACATGATCACCTCCAACATCACGATGTTATCTGCAATAAATGTAACCCGTGAGGAGATAAGGCGACAGCGTCGTCCCGACTTTCCGGCACTTCCGTCGGCCATCGCCGCAAGGAAGGACGCTGGTCATGCGGGAAGTATCGCTCCCCGAAGCCCCGGTACCGAGCTGAGCACCGGCCGCCTGCGACCGCTGTTCGCCTCGTTGAGGCAGGATGACCAAGACCTCGCCATCCAGAGACTCCTCGCGAGAGAGAACACCTCCGCCCGCGCCGCCGTGCTCACCGTACTGGAGTCATTCGACGCCGATGCCTACCTGCGTAAGGCAGGCCTCAGTGGTGATGACCTCGCGATCGTCCGGGCCAGGCTGCTCATACCGGCGGCCGGCGTTGCCGGCGATCCGGTTCCGGGGCCACAGGTCTGACCGTGCTGCGGCCCCCGGCAGGGGTTTCCTGGGGGTGCGGAAGGGGACACGCGGCTGACGGGGAAGTTCCGCATGTCACTCCCCTGCCGGGGGCGGTCTTCGGAAAGTTCTCGGCGAGCGGTGGCACTCGCCGATGAGAGTCCATCACCTCAGGCGTGGAGTGCCGGAAGAGCGGACGAGATGGAGGCCGATGACGGGTCGGAGGTGGACGGACTCACGGCGATGGCACACCACACGGTCCGGCCGTGGCCGTGCTTGCGCGTTCCCCAGCGCCCTTCGGAAAGCTCGTTGACGATGAACAGCCCACGACCACTGTCCATGTTCGCGCTCGGCTGGACGTTCATCTCCGCCGCGAGGTGAGGAGCCGTGAAAGCCGAACCGGGGTCGGAGACCTCCACGCGAAGGAGATTCTCCGTGGTGGTCAGGGTGAGCCCTATCAGGCCACCCGTACGACCCCGATCCGAGTGAATAATGGCATTTGTCACCAGCTCTGAAACCGCCAGAGTCACATCTTCGACAGCGGGATGGTCCCAGCCGAGCCACTTGCGCACTTCAGATCGCGCCAGTGACACCGATTCACAGGATCTGGATAACCGAGCCTCTCCGAGGAGCTTCGACTCCATGATGGCGACCTTTCGCTCCGGCTTCGCTCACTGACGTGATCTCAGCGAATTGCCGGTAGGTAGTTGTGCTCGAAATGGGTGAGGACAAGCGCTGCGCGGGCGATGTCGCCGATTCTGCTGGG